>JBDIVQ010000183.1:0-5593 GCA_039794345.1 Phycisphaerae bacterium
CGCAGGCAGTTCATCGAGTTCTTCGAGCAGCGGTGCGGGCACACGGCCGTGCCCTCCTCGCCGGTGGTCCCCCATGATGACCCGACGCTCCTGTTCACCAACGCGGGGATGAACCAGTTCAAGGATGTCTTCCTCGGCACCGGGCAGCGGGCCTACACCCGGGCCGTGGACACGCAGAAGTGCATCCGCGCCGGCGGCAAGCACAACGACCTCGACGACGTCGGCCGCGACACCTACCACCACACCTTCTTCGAGATGCTCGGCAACTGGTCCTTCGGCGACTACTTCAAGAAGGAAGCGATCCAGTGGGCGTGGCAACTGCTCACCGAGGTCTGGGGCCTCGACAAGAACCGCCTCTACTCCACCGTCTTCGCCGGCGACGAGAAAGACGGTCTGCCTGCCGACGACGAAGCCGAACGGCTCTGGAAGGAAGTGACCGACATCGACCCGAGCCACGTCAGCCGCTGGGGCCGCAAGGACAACTTCTGGGAGATGGGCGACACCGGCCCCTGCGGCCCCTGCACCGAGATTCACTACGACATGACGCCGGACGGCTCGGGCGGTGCGCTGGTCAACAAGGGCGCCGAGGGAACGATCGAAATCTGGAATCTCGTCTTCATCCAGTTCAACCGAGGCGAGGACGGCAAACTCACCCCCCTGCCCGCGAAACACGTGGACACGGGCATGGGCTTTGAGCGCCTCTGCCGCGTCCTCCAGGGCAAGTCGAGCAACTACGACATCGACCTGTGGACGCCGATCTTCATGGCCATTGAGCAGCGCAGCGGCGCGCGGGCCTATCGCGGGCGCCTCGATGACCCGGTGGACACGGCCTATCGCGTGATCGCCGACCACATCCGCTGTCTGACCTTCGCCATCACCGACGGCGCGGTGCCGGGCAACGACGGTCGCGGCTACGTGCTGCGGCGGATTCTGCGGCGGGCAGCGCGCTTCGCGCGTCAGACGCTGGGCGTGCAGGGGCCGCTGCTGCACCACCTCGTTCCCGCCGTCGTAGAGGCGATGGGCGATGCCTTCCCGGAACTGAAGAAGAACCCGCGCCACGTCGCCGGCATCATTCTGGATGAGGAAGAGTCCTTCGGCCGCACACTCGATCGCGGGCTGGAACTCTTCTCAATCTCCGCCGCTCGCTCGCTCGCGGAGGAATACGCCCGCAAGAGCGGCCTAACGTATTTGGGATCATCGACTGCAGTCTGGCCCGGGGCTGGCGACGTGGTCAGCAAGAGTCGCTGGACAGTTTCATTTCAAGATTCAACCGGCAGTCCCGTCGATCAGCGGTTTCCAGACGTCGATGAGGCGATTCGGCAGTACCGGACGGAAGGACTCAAGGGCCAGATCGCCGCCGAAGACGCCTTCAAACTGCATGACACCTACGGCTTCCCGATCGACCTCACCGAGCAGATGGCGCTGGAGCGCGGGATGACGGTCGATCTCGACGGCTACAACAGGCTGATGGAGCAGGCGCGCGAGACGGCCCGGGCCGGGTTGGCGCGCGGCAAGGCCGGCGCCCAGATCGCCCTCACCGGCGACGCCATCGCCCGACTCAAGCACATGGGCGTCGAGCCGACCATCGACGTGGACAAGTTCCACGGCCGCTCGATCAGCGCCCGCGTCAAGGCGATCTGGAACGGGGGCGACTTCGACAACCACACCCACGCCGCCGGCTCGCCGGAGTATCTCGGCCTGATCACCAACCGCACCAACTTCTACGCCGAGATGGGCGGGCAGGTCGGCGACGTCGGCCGCATCTTCAACAACAACGGCGGCGAGTTTGAGGTCGTCGATACGCAGGTCTTCGGCGGCTACGTGCTGCACATCGGCCGCGCCAGTCGGGGCAGGATCAGCCTCAACGACACGGTCGAACTCGATGTAACCAACAGCCACCGCGCCAAGGTCCGCGCCAACCACACCGCCACCCACCTGCTCAACCTCGCACTGCGGCAGACGCTCGAGGCCGATGCCGATCAGAAGGGCTCGCTCGTCGCGCCCGACCGCCTGCGCTTCGACTTCGCTGCACCCGGCGCGCTGAGCGTGGAGCAGATTGCCGAGACCACGAAGCGCGTGAAGGGGGCAATCGACCGCAACCTCGAGGTCTTCGCCCTGCCCGCTGCGCTTGAGGAGGCGAAGAAGATCAACGGCCTGCGGGCGGTCTTCGGCGAGCGCTATCCCGACCCCGTGCGCATCGTGAGCATCGGCGTGCCCGTCGATCGCCTCCTCGACAAGCCTGATGAGGCGAAGTGGCGCGAGTATTCGATTGAGTTCTGCGGCGGCACGCACGTGGCGAGCACGAAGGAGATCGCCGACTTCGCCATCATCAGCGAAGAAGCCGTCGCCAAGGGTGTGCGCCGCATTACCGCCCTCACGGGCGACGCAGCGGTCCAGGCGTGCGCCACCGCGGCGCTCATCGAGTCGCAGATCCGCGAACTGAGCGACATGCCCGCCGAGCGCCTGCCCGTCGAGGTGAGCGCGATCGTCGAACGTCTCAACGACGCGGTGATGCCCGCAGCCGACCGCGTGCGGCTCCGCGGCGCCATCGAGCCGTGGCTCGAGAAGGTCAAGGAGTGGCGCAAGCAGGCGGCGAAGGCCGATCAGCGGGCCATCATCGACCAGGCAAAGCAGATCGCGGCGGCGTCCGGCGAGGAGCCGATCATCGTCGCCGAGATCGCCGGCGCCAACGCCGAGACGCTGCGCAGCGCCGCTGATGTGGTGCGCTCCCAGCGGCCGGGCAGCGCGATGCTCCTCGCATCTGCGATTCCCGGGGAAGGCAAGGTGGCGATCATCGCGGTCGTGCCCGACGCGCTGATCAAGCGCGGCCTCAAGGCCGGCGACTGGGTGCGCGAGGTGGCTCTGGTCTGCGGCGGCAAGGGCGGCGGCCGACCCGACATGGCCCAGGCCGGCGGCCGCGAGCCCGACAAACTTCACGACGCCCTCGAACGCGCCCGCGGCTTCGCCGACGGCGTGCTCAGCGCGAGCCGGTGACGCTGCCAGGTCCGTTTTCGATTCTGCACTCGTCTATCAAACGGGGCGGCGATATGATAGGATACTCCAGTAGCCTCAAAAAGCTGGCGTCGGTCTCGAAGTAGAGTGAAAGATGCCCCCCCAGAGCCGCTCAGCGAACAAAGTTCCCGGACGCTTTACGCCCATCGCGTTATCCGGACCTGAGACGGAGGCGGCCCAGGACTCAAGCGACCGCACCACTCGCCATGCCTTCATTCCAGACCCGCTTCCTCCGGCGATCGATCATTCCAGCCTGCTCACTGAACTCCACGAGCCGCTGTTGATGGCCGAGCGTGCTCTGAGCGTGCTGGAGGGGGCAGTCGGCAGCGGCCCTGTCGCCTCCAATCCGTATCTGCTCATCGGCCCTTTCAGTCGACGTGAAGCGGTCGCGTCCTCCGCGATCGAGGGCACCATCGCCTCTCTGGAGGAACTGGCCCTCATCGAGGCCGACGACACGGCGCTTGGAGAGCGCGAGCCGGAAGTCCGCGAAGTCCAGAACTACGTCAAAGCGCTGCGCCAAGGTTTCGAGAGCGATTTGCCCGTGTGCAACCGGCTCATCCGTGATCTTCACCGGACGCTGATGACGGGCGCACGGGGGAAGGAAACCGGCCCCGGCCAGTTCCGCCGCCAGCAGAACGCGATCATCGAGCGCAAGGCGGGTCGCAAGCGCATTCGCTTCATCCCTCCTCCTGTGCCGGAAATGGAGAAGGCCATGGCTGATCTGGAGACGTTTCTCCATCAGCCCTCGAATCTGCCGCGCCTCGTCCAACTGGCCATGGTTCATTATCAGTTCGAAACCATCCATCCCTTTCTGGATGGCAACGGGCGCATCGGGCGCCTGCTCATTACCCTTCTTCTCCGCGAGAGGTCGCAACTGGCCAGACCTCTGGTCTATCTCAGCGACTACTTCGAGCGCCACCGCGTGGCATACTGCGATCTGCTGCTGGGGGTCAGCCTGCGCGGCGAGTGGTTTCCCTGGCTGGCGTTTTTCCTCGAAGGCGTCGCGGAGCAGGCGACCGACGCCCGCCGCCGGGCTGCGGCGCTGAGCGCATTGCTGAATCAGTACCGTGAGCGCATTGTCCAGCCCCGCGCTCCGGCGATCCTCTCTACGATCGTGGAGCACCTCTTCGACCGGCCGGCGGTCACCGTGCGGATGATTGCGGAGAAGTTCAATGTGACGGCGGCGACGGCGGGCAAGTATGTGGACCGGCTTGAACGGGCCGGGATTCTCAAAGAAGCGACGGGGCGCAAGAAGGATCGTGTCTGGCTGGCCGAAGGAATCCTGCTCGCGGTTCGTGAGAATTATCCAGATGAGCCGTGACCTCGCCGCCATGCGAACGGAGTGGCCGTGAATGCACAACAGTTGACATCGCGTCGGCAATTCCTCGTCGGTGCGGCAACCCTCGCCGCATCCTCCCTCCTTCGCGCGCCGCTGGCGCGCGCGGCAACCACAGGCATGAACCCCGCCATGGCCAAGCCCCTCTTCCCCATCTCGCTGGCGCAGTGGTCGCTGCACCGCACGATCCGCGCTGGCAAACTCGACGCCCTCGCCTTTCCGGCTTATGCGAAGAGCGCCTTCGGCCTTGACGCCGTCGAGTATGTCAACCAGTTCTTCGCCGACAAGGCCCGCGACGCGGCGTTTCTTGCCGAGTTGAAGAAGCGCGCCGAGGACGCTGGGGTGAAGAGCCTGCTCATCATGATCGATGGCGAAGGAGCCATCGGCGCCGCCGACAAAGCCGCCCGAGCCAAATCCATCGACAACCACAAACCCTGGGTCGATGCGGCCAAATCCCTCGGCTGCCACAGCATCCGCGTCAACGCCGAGTCGAGCGGCACATACGAAGAGCAGCAGCAGCGCGCTGCCGACGGCCTGTCGCGCCTTGTCGCCTACGCCGCGCCGCTCGAAATGAACGTCATCGTCGAGAACCACGGCGGCCTGTCATCCAACGGCGCCTGGCTCGCCGGCGTGATGAAAATCGTCAACCACCCGCGTTGCGGCACGCTGCCGGACTTCGGCAATTTCTGCCTCGACTGGTCGCGCAGCGGCGACCCCGACGCGTGGTACGACCGCTACAAGGGCGTGCAGGAGATGATGCCCTTCGCCAAGGCCGTCAGCGCCAAGAGCCACGACTTTGACGAGCAGGGCGACGAGACGAAGACGGACTACCGCCGCATGATGCGAATCGTCCTCGCCGCCGGCTACCGCGGCCACATCGGCATCGAGTACGAGGGCGAGCGCCTGCCCGAGGTCGAAGGCATCCGCGCCACCCAGCGGTTGCTGGAGAAAGTGCGCGACGAACTGGCAAGTGAGCTTGGACCGCAGCGGTAGAGTAGAAATTCGCGGATCTTGGTGCCATGCTTTGACGGCTCTGCGTCAAAGCATGCGATCGCGCGGAGGCGTGCTGAACGTCCTTCGACGCCGAGCGCACCTGCACCCTCTCCATGCTTCGCCCAAAGCCGCGAAGCATGGCACCGGACCGAAGCGCCGAGCGTCCAGCGACGGTGCCATGCTTTGACGGCTCTGCGTCAAAGCAGGCGATCGCGCGGAGGCGTGCTGAACGTCCTTCGACGCCGAGCGCAC
>JBDIVQ010000184.1:0-5591 GCA_039794345.1 Phycisphaerae bacterium
ATTGTACCAGCGCCGCTCACCCGTCCGCGGGCGGATTGGCGGGCAGCGGGGCGGGGGCGGCTTCCGCGGCGGGCGCGGCCGCGGGCTCGTCGTAGAGCACCCATGACGAGTAGCGCTTGAAGGGCTTGTTGCCCGCCATGGTCACGGTGGCGGTGAAGGGATAGGGCGTGCCCGGCCGGGCGTTGTCGATGCGCACCGTCGTCGTGCCGATCTGCGCTCCGCGATCGTCGAAGAACGCGAACGCCACGGAGAGATTGCGCACTTCCAGCCCGGCGTGAATGACGCTGCCCGAGACGGTCATCGAGTCGTAGAGGACCTTCTCATCGCGATCGACGTACCAGAAGTCGATGAGCGGGCTGTAGCGGATCTCCTCGCGCGTCTCGGTGCGATACGCGTAGCCCATGTTGCCGACGAAGGCGCGCTCGCCGATGCGGGTGTACCCGGCGCGGCGCAAGGTGTCGAGGCGCTTTTTGATCGCATCGTCGAGGTTCGCGTCGTTCTCACTGCCCGCCTCGCGCTGGCGCTGGCGCTCTTCGCGCTCCTGCTGCTGGCGAAGGCGGTCCTCTTCGCGCCGGAGTTTCGCCTCCGCCGCCTGCCGGGCGCGCTCCTCGCGCTCCGCCTTCTCGCGGAAGAAGGTGTACTTCTCGTAGTTCTCGCCGTAGGCGTCGTGGTCGGCGATGAAGGCGGCGAGATCGTCCCGCTCCTTCTGCACCCGCGTGAGTTCGAGTTGGAGGCGCGCCGATTCGCCCAGCAGCCGCTGGTTCTCAGCCGTCAGCCTCTGATTCTCCGCGGCGAGTTTCGCGTTGATGTCGATGAGTTCCTGGATGGCGCGGTCGGCGCTGACGACGCGCGGCTTGTCCGCCGGCGGCGGCTCGGCAGGCGGTTGCGGCGCCGCTTGCGCCATGAGGCTCGCCGCCAGTCCGAGTGCGAGCAGGCCCGTCAGAGTCCCGCCGATTCGATTCCGCTTCATTTCCTTGCTCCTCTTCGCCTGTGCCGTCCCGAGCCGGACGGATTCGTCCGGAGGGACGCCGGTGTGGACCGCCCGGCCGCACGATCCGGCCCGACAGAAGACTAGACGACTTTTTCCCCGAGCGTATTCGAGATTTCGCAAAGTGAGAGGGAGACAGCGCGACGTGTCCGACCGCATCCCGAGTTCGGGGGGTCAGCCGCCCCCCTCCCCCGCGCCGCCTGCGGCCGAGGGCGTGCCCTCGGGGTTCTGCGGCTCGGCCGCCGGCCCCATCTTCTGCTCCATGCGGGCGCGCAACTGCCGGGCGCGGTCGATCATCGCGGCTTCATCATCCTGCACGGGCAGGAGGGTGAAATGCCACTCCACGCGGCTTCGCAGCCGCACCGGGAGGAGATCGGCGACAAGATCGGGTCCGGGCAGGTCATAGAGCGGAGCCTTGGCCTCGGCCGGCCCCATGAAGGGTTCATACCCGTCCTTTACGATCCGCACGTCGTAGGTGCCGTAGTGCAGGAAGGTCGCCTCGCAGGGCGTGCGGCCGATCTCCTCGTCGTTGAGGTAGACGAGCGCGCCGGCGGGATCAGAGGTGATGCTGATGGTGCGCTCGACGCAGCCGGGGAGGAAGATCGCGGCGCCGACGAATGCAGAATGTGCCCACCGGGTCTTCGCCATGATGCAGATCATACCCTCCGGTTGCCTTCTCGCGAAGGCGCGCGCGGCGATCACGCCAGGCCGTAGATCGGCCGCAGTTTGCCTTCGAGGTGGCGCATGAGCGGCTCCGCGCTCAGTTCCTTGCCGGTGATGCGCTTGCACAGTTCGGCGGCGTGGTAGCGACGGCCGTGCCGGTGGATGTTCTCGGTCAGCCACTGGCGCAGCGGCTCGAACTCGCCCTTGCGGTACATCGCGTCGAGGTCGCCGAGTTGTTCGCGGGCGGCTTCGAAGAACTGGCAGGCGTAGAGGTTGCCCAGCGTGTACGTCGGGAAGTAGCCCATCAGCCCGAAAGCCCAGTGGACATCCTGGAGGCAGCCGTTGCTGTCCTTGTCCACCTCGAGGCCGAGGTACTCCTTGAAGCGCCTGTTCCACTCGCGAGGCACGTCGCGGGCGCCCAGATCGCCGCGGATCATCGCCCGCTCGAGTTCGAATCGGAGCATGATGTGCAGGTTGTAGGTCGCTTCATCGGCCTCGACGCGGATGTAGCTCGGCTCGACGATGTTCTGTGCCGCGTAGACGGAATCGACCGTCTGGTCGGCCATGAGTTCGGGCATGAGTTCCTTCGCGTGCGGCAGGCACCACTCCCAGAACGACCGGCTGCGGCCGACGAGGTTCTCCCAGCCGCGCGACTGGCTCTCGTGGATGCCCAGGCTCACGGCGCTGCCGCACGGCGTGCCGAAGGCCTCCGCCGGCAGATTCTGCTCGTAGATCCCGTGACCCGACTCGTGCATCGTCGAACTCAGCGCATCCATCACGTTGTTGTCGCGGAAGCGCGTCGTCATGCGGCAGTCGCCGGGGCCGAGGCCCGAGCAGAAGGGATGCGCCGAGACGTCCAGCCGCCCGTCCTCAAAGCGGAACCCGATCGCGCTGGCGACGAAGCGCACAAAGGCCTCCTGCTGGCGGCGGGGCACCTCGCGGGTGTGCACGGCGTCGTCGGGGCGGTTGCCGCTGTCGGCGATCTCCTGGATCAGCCGGCTCAGCCGCGTGCGCAGCGGAGCGAAGGTCGTCTCGATCTGCGCCGCCGTCGCCCCCGGCTCGTAGCCCTCGAGCAGCGCATCGTACGGCTCGCCGCCCGCCGGCCAGCCGTAGTACTTGGCGCTCTTGCGCATGAGGTCGATCATCTTGTCGAGGTGCGGCTCGAAGATCGAGAAGTCCGACGCCGCCCGCGCCTTCTGCCACTCGTGCTGCGCGATCGAGCGCGTGCGGCTGAGTTCCTCGACGTGCTCGCGCGGCAGTTTGCGGGCGCGGTCATAGTCGCGCTTCCATTCGCGCACGTTGGCCGCCTCGACCGAGTCGCGCGGAATCTCCTCGCGGGCGCATTGCTCGATCAGGTCGCCGACCTCCTTGCTCGTGGCCCGCTCGTGGACGATGCCCGAGAGCAGGGCGCACTGCTCGGAGCGCAACTTCGCCCCGCCGGAGGGCATGTACGTCTCCTGGTCCCAGTGGACGAGTTCATCGACGCTGCCGAGCAGCGCCGTCCGGCGCTGGAGTTCCGCGAGTTTCACGTAGGCTTGGCTGGGCATGATGCGAGGATCTCTCCTTCCGGAACACCTCCGCGCGGCGTCCCGCGCGGGAAAGGATCATAGTCCCGCGACAGGACGATCCGAGGCGCCGGAAGGGGCGCCGCCCGTTATTGCCCGTCCTGCGGCGTTTCGGCGAGTTGCTTCTCCAGCGCCTGGGCTTCGGGTGAGTCCGGACTGAGGCGCAGCGCGTAGCGCATCCACGACTCCGCCTCCGCCCGCTCGCCCGCCATGAGGAAATAGCGGGCGGCGGCGATGGCGCTGGGCAGCGCGTCGGTCCGGCGGTTGAGGAAGTCAACGTGCTCCTGCGCCGCCTTGCGCGGCGAGCCGAGCAGCGCCCAGCACTGCGCGATCTCATCCACCACTTCCTGCTGGTAGCGGTCTTCGCCGAGCGCGGCCAGGAGGGTGATCGCGGCGTCGGGCTTGCCGCGGCGGCGCAGGATCTTCGCTTCGAGGATGCGCCACGTCGCGAACCGCGGCTCGAGCGCCCGCGCCCGCGCCAGGTGCTGCTCCGCGAGATCGAGTTTGTTCTCGACGAAGGCGATCTGCGCCAGCCCGCCCCAGGCGAGATGCTGCGCCTCATCGAGGTGGATCACCTTGAGCAACTGCTCCTGCGCCCGGGCATTCTCGTGCGTCTTGCGGTAGAGATTCGCGAGATAGAGCGGCGCCTGCACGTCCGTCGGATCGAGCCTGCATGCCTCCTGAAGGTGGAGGATCGCCTCGTCCAGGCGATTGAGCGAGGAGGCGAGGACTCCCGCGTTGATCCGCACGCCGCGGTCCGACCGGCCGAGTTCGATCACCGTCTGGAACATGGCGTAGGCCTCTTCCGCCCGGCCCTGGTGCAGCCGGACCTCGGCGAACTGCTGCCAGACGAGCGGCTCCTTCGGGTACTCCTGGGCGAGTTTCTCAAGGATGATCGCGGCCTGCTCGTCCCGATCGGAGGCGACGTACTCCGCCGCCGCCTCAAGCCCGGCCCGGAGCGCCGCGAGGCGCTCGGATTCGCCTGCCGCGGCCCGTCGCGGCCCGCCGCCCGCGCCTCCGTTGAGCAGCCAGACCGTCGCCGTGCACACGATCATCAGCACGACCGCAAGCGAAGAAAGCGTCATGATGGTTCGCTGGCTCGGCGTCACGTCGGTCATGCCCCGGATCATCGGCGGTTTTGGGCCGCACGGCTACAATCGGCCCTTATGGGCAAGGCGAACACTCCCACCCCTGGCGAACTGGCCAAATCCTATGACCCGGCCGTGGAAGAACCCAAGGTCCGCGCCGCCTGGGAGGCCGCACGCCCCTTTCACGTCGAGCCCGCCGCCGACGGCCCGCCGCCTTACTGCATCCTCATCCCGCCCCCCAACGTCACCGCGGCGCTGCACCTCGGCCACGCGCTCAACAACACCTTGCAGGACGTGCTCATCCGCTTCCACCGCGCGCAGGGCCGCCCGACGCTCTGGATGCCCGGCACCGACCACGCCGGCATCGCCACCCAGGCCGTCATCGAAAAACGCATCTGGGAGCAGGAGGGCAAACGCCGCAAAGACCTCGACCCCGACCTCGACAAGGCCCGCGAGAAGTTCGTCGCCATCACCCAGGCGTGGAAGGATGAGTACGAGGCCACCATCATCGAGCAACTTAAACTCATGGGCTGCTCGTGCGACTGGGACCGCACGCGCTTCACCATGGATGAGATGTGCGCGCGGGCGGTGCGCGAGGCGTTCTTCCGCCTGTTCAGAGACGGGCTGATCTATCGCGGCAAGCGGCTGGTCAACTGGGATCCGGTGCTCCAGACGGCCGTCGCGGATGATGAGTGCTACGACGAGGAAATCGAGGGGTCGTTTTACTACCTCAGGTATCCGCTGGTGCCGCTTGACGAACCGCGCCCCAACGAGCCGCGCCCGTCAGGAAGCGGTGCATCGCAAACGTATGAGCAACTGACCGGCGAAAACTTCATCACCGTCGCCACGACGCGCCCCGAGACGATGCTCGGCGACACCGGCGTGGCGGTCAATCCGAAGGACCCGCGCGCGGCGGCTCTGGCAGGGCGCCAGGTGCGCCTGCCCCTCGTCGGGCGCGAGTTCCCCATTGTCCTCGACGACTACGTCGTCCTGCCCGTCGCGCTCGGCGGCGATGAGAAGGATCCCAAGGCGCAGTTCGCCACCGGATTCCTCAAGGTGACGCCCGCGCACGATCCCAACGACTGGGAGATCGGTCAACGCCACAACCTCGAAGCAATCAACATCTTCGCGCCCGATGCGAGCGTTTCCGACAAGCACGGCTGGACGGACATTGGCGACGCCGGCTTCCTGCTGGGTCTGGATCGCTTCGAAGCCCGCAAGGCGATCGTCAAGCGCTTCGAGGAGATGGGCGTGCTGGCGGAGCGCAAGCCCTATCGCCACAGCGTC
>JBDIVQ010000185.1:0-5586 GCA_039794345.1 Phycisphaerae bacterium
AGCGAGGGAGGGATCAGCGAGCCCGAAGCGTAAGCGAGGGAGGATCAAGCGAGCCCGAAGCGTAAGCGAGGGACGATCAAGCGAGCCCGAAGCGTGAGCGAGGGAGGGATCAGCGAGCCCGAAGCGTAAGCGAGGGAGGATCAAGCGAGCCCGAAGCGTAAGCGAGGGACGATCAAGCGAGCCCGAAGCGTGAGCGAGGGAGGGATCAGCGAGCCCGAAGCGTGAGCGAGGTCGGACTCACCACAGAGAACACAGAGGACACGGAGAAGCGTACAGGTTGAAGAAGCGCGGAGCGGGTTCAGCCGCAACCCGAAGGCTCTGCGAAGGGGAGCGCAACACATGAATCGCCCGGAGCAAGAGCATCCCGCCCGTACGAACCCGAAGCGCGAGCAAGGGAGGGGTCGAACCCGGAGCATGGGCGTCCCGCCCGTACGAACCCGGAGCATGGGCGTCCCGCCCGTACGAAGCCAATGGCCGCAAAGAGGCACAAAGGGCGCAAAGAAGGGACTTGATCCGAACCCGGAGCATGGGCGTCCCGCCCGTGCGAACGCAACTCGGTTGGGGTCATCCGAAGGTGGAAGCACATGGTCCATCCGTCAGGTACGGACGGATGAAAGGCCCAGGGATTGCGGATGCGGAGGACTTACGGCGAAGTCGTTACACGGTTGGACCCTTTGATACTCATGCAGGCTCGATCTTCGGTGCAGCAACGAACGAACCCGGAGGGTGGCGCTCCGGGTTCGCGGCACGGGTTTCAATTCTGCCCGATGGCTTCACATCGCTGATCAAAGCCCCAGCGACACGAGATAGGCGAGAATGACAATCTCGCGGTATACATAGGTCTTGGGTTCGCCTGGGTTCATCCAGTCCGGCGGCTGGCCCTCCCCGTCGACTATTGCGAGCAGACTGATCATCTGGTCGTACGCCGCCTGCCCATCCTCCTCCGCGATGGCGCGCGCTGCGGCGTTGAGTCTGTTGCATATAGCGTTTCGTCGACCGCTGCGGGCGTTGTCATTCGGGGCGGCGAAGTGATCCAGAGGCGTGGCATCGATGAATGCGCAGAGACCTCGCAGCGCTTCCTCGATGAATCCCGAGGTGACGCCAGGTTCGAGCGGGCGATCGTCGATGTTGTCCACCACACCGTCGCCATCCGTGTCCACATTGCAGGGATCGGTTCCGAGGAAAACTTCCTCTCCGTCAGTGAGCGTATCACCATCTGAATCCGGATTGAGCGGATCGGGGCATCCTGTGCCTGCCGCCATGTCAACTTCGGTGCCGTCGTTCAGCCCATCGCCGTCGGTGTCGGGATTGCGCGGGTCGGTTCCATAGTTGAGCACCTCCTGCACATCGAGCAGCCCATCGCCGTCTGAGTCGGGTTCTTCACACTGGAGAACCCACGTATCATTGAGCGCCGAGAAGGGTGCGGGAGATCCTCCGAAGAGCACGCATCTTCCTCGGCGTGAATCGAACGTGATGGCGTGACCGGAACGAGGAGATGGACCTTGAATTGCTGATGGTGTCCAGGTGTAGCCATCCCCGAACCAGGTGTCGCCAAGAAAGCCGGTCTCAGCACCGTCTCCGCCAAACAGTACAATCCTGCGGCGAATGCTGTCGTACGCCATCACGCCGTCCTGACGGGGCGTCGGCCCGCTGTTCGAAACCTGGCTCCATGTGTGCCCATTCCAATGCCAAGTGTCGCCATAGAGGACATTGGTCAGAGTCTGTCCGCCGAACAGAACTGAGACGCCTCTGGCGGCGTCGAAAACCAGCGAATTGGTGTCCAAAAAGCGAGGCGAGGGTCCGGTAGTAGCGACCTGCCGCCATTCGATCCCGTCCCATTCCCAGGTGTCGCCGAACTGCTCCCTTGTCGATTCTCGCATTCCGCCGAAAAGCACGACGACGCCTCGATCTTCATCGAATGTCATCGCAGCATCCATACGCGGAGTGGGCCCGGCGACATGCCTCTGAGTCCATGCGGAGCCATTCCACTCCCATGTGTCGCCAAGTGCGAATGTAGGGAAGTTGGTGTACAGCCCCCCAAACAAAACCACGACGCCGCGTCGGCTGTCATAGGCCATTGAGTGGCGTCGTCGGCCCGTTGGCCGGCTGCCGCCCAGATTGACCTCGGCCCAGCCTTGCCCTTCCCTCCAGACCCAGGTGTCATTGTGAAGCGGATCGAACTGGAACGAACCTCCGAAGAGAACGATTTCATCGCGGAGACTGTCATAGACCATCGCGTGCCCGTACCTGGGGCTTGGACCATTGTTCGCCACCTGCGTCCACTCGCAGTTCTGCGCGAACGAAGAGGGGACCAACGCGAGGATGAACAGGGCAGCAGCCACCCAGAGGAGCGCGTTGAGATATGTTTCGTACCGCACTGAGTTCGATGTGTTGGCCATGCGTTTGCTCTCCCTTTGTGGTGAGGCCTGAGAAGGTGAGACGGGTAGCACTTCGATCCGCCAAGCACCTGACTTCGCGGACTCCCGTCCAATCAGGGCAGCGTAAGGGCCCGATGCCGTCCGCAACGGTTTCCGCATCGAGGGTTGAGTGGCTGATGCGCATCGTAAACCGCGATTCCAGACCCCTCGCTCCCCTTGTTCACTCTCGCCGATAGGATTGCCGGCGAAGTCCCACGGAGTCCCGCCATGTCTTCGGCCTCGGAACGCAGCGACCCTGCCGCATCGCAACCACGAAAAACGCCGACCCTCGATCCACCCACCCTCGCGCGCCTGCGGGCCATCGCCGACTCCTTCATGCGCCGCGAGCGGGTGGATCACACGCTGCAGCCCACGGCCCTTTTGAATGAGGCGATTCTCGTGCTTATGGAGCGGCGCGATCTCGGCGAGGTGACCCAGAACGAGTACATTCAGATCGCGGTTCAGGCGATGCGGCGCATTCTCATCGACCACGCGAGAGCCAAGCGTGCTGAAAAGCGTGGCGGAGACCTGCGGAGAGTCACCCTCAATTCCGCTGTTCTCTCTGGACGGCCCGATGAAGCGCTGTTCGACATGCTCGACATCGAAGAGGCCCTGCAGCGGCTCGAAGTCCTGAGTGCTCGTCAAGCCAGAGTGGTTGAACTGCGCTTCTACGGCGGTCTGCCGATGGAGCAGATTGCCGACGTGCTGGGAATGTCGAAGCGCAGCGCCGAAAGTGCCTGGACCTGCGCTCGCGCCTGGCTCCTGAAAGAGCTCTCGCGATAGTAGAGGTCAATTTGGAATGCAGAGGCAAAGGGTGGACCCCGCGACACACGATCGAATCTGCGAGATCTTCGACCGAGCCATACGGTTGCCGGAGCATGAGCGAGCGGCGCTGCTGGACCGGTCGTGCGGGGATGATGCGCTGCTACGGGCGGAAGTCGATTCGCTCATCGATGCGCATCGGCAGGCCGATCCCATCCTTGACGCGGGAGCCATGGCGCTGCTGGCCGGCAAGGAGGACGACGAACATCCCGATCTCACAGGCCAGCGCATCGGCCGCTATGAACTCACGCGGGTGATCGCCCGCGGCGGCATGGGGATCGTTTACGAGGCGATGCAGGAGCAGCCGCGGCGCACCGTCGCCGTCAAGGTACTGCGACGCCTCGGCTCCCCCTCGGCCGTGCGCCGCTTCCACGACGAGGCGCAGATCCTCGCGCGCCTGAATCATGCGCATATCGCGCATGTTTACGAGGCCGGAACGCACCACGACGCCTCGTCGCGCGGCGACAGTGAGCAGTTGCCATTCTTCGCGATGGAGTACATCAGCGGCGCCCGCCCGCTCACCGAGTTCGCCGTCGAGCAAGGCCTGCCGATCCGCGAGCGCCTGCTTCTTTTCGTCAAGGTGTGCGAGGCCGTGCAGCACGGCCACCAGAAGGGCATCATCCACCGCGACCTGAAGCCGGCGAACATTCTGGTCGATGCGAACGGCGTGCCCAAGGTCATCGACTTCGGCGTGGCGCGCGTCCTCGATCTGGACGGCGAGTCGCGCACACGGCAGACGATTGCCGGCCGGGTGATCGGGACGCTGCCCTACTGCAGCCCGGAGCAGATCGACGAGAACGCGGGCGACATTGACGTTCGCACCGATGTCTACGCGCTGGGCACAGTGCTGTACGAACTCCTCGCGGGCGTGCCCGCTTTCAAGACCGACGGCCGAAGCACCTGGCAGGCGATGACGATGATCCGGGAATCGTCACCGCGGCCGCTCCGTGACCTGGATAGAGGATTCCGCGGCAACCTCGACGCCATCGTGAGCCGGGCGATGGAGAAGAACCCCGATCGACGGTATCAGTCTGTTGAATCTCTCCAGCGCGACATCGAGCGACATCTCGCCGGTGAGCCGATAGAGGCGAGGCCGCAGTCGCTGTGGATTGATGCGACGAGGTGGATGGGAAGGCATCCGGTGTTGACCGCCGCGCTTGCCGCCTCCACCGTTGCCGGGACGATCATCGTTATCACGGTCACCGCCATCGCGTATGGACTCCGCCAACCGGCTCGACTTGAAGTCGCGAACAATCGAAATGTCGGTCATCTGGTGACCGCATTCGGCCGGCCCTTGGCCACCCTGGGAGGCGAAGATCAAAGCCGCGTCATGGCCAAGCTCGTCGATCGACCTGCCTCGATGGGAGGCGGGCGGATCGCATTGATCATCGTCTCGTCGGGTGAGCACTCGACGTCTTATCAGTTGTGGGCATGCGATCCCAAGCGCCTCTCCCAACCCTTGTGGAGCACGTCCGAAGATGAGCCTTCGGATCGGCCTGGCTATCCCGCAGGTCGGCAGACAAGGGCGCTGGAGCCGCCCTATGTGGCCGACAACTTCTCAACCGCCGATGTCTTTGCCGATCGACCGGGCGAAGAGGTGATTGTCATTCACAAGCAGTTGGGGGCGTCGAGCAATTTTGTGTCCGTCTATGACCTGGGTGGAGACCTCCTCTTCCGGACGTGGCACATGGGTGACATTGGCGCAGCATACTGGTGGCCCCAGGCGGAGCTCCTTGTCTGCGGCGGGGAGAGACAGTGGACTCAGGACATTGAGCAATATGGCTACGTCGATCCCCCGCCCTACCCGCGCGTGCTCTTTGCATTGAAGCCCCGGTTGAAAATGACGACGGGATGGATCAATGAACCGGGCTGGCGGGCCGAATGGCGCTCAGACGCGGATTTTTCCCAAGTGCTCGCGTGGTACAAGTACCTTGAACCCAAGGCTCTCGCCAGTCTGTTCGGAATGGCTGCAATCACTCAAGGGCGTACGCCGCGCGGAGGTGAACCTCATCTTTCAGTGACGTTCTCGACACCCGAGAGTTCGTTCGACCTCAAAGTGAACGCCCGTGGCGAACAGATTGACTGGGACTACGCGGATGAGTTCCGCCAGAGCGGGCACCTCTCGCTCGGCCCCCCGCAACTCGTCGATTGGCCGCCGACTGTAATTGACCCCTGATCTGTTCGTCATCGTGCTGTTGTGCCGCCGTGGCGGGCGGTCTCCTAGACTCTGCCCGCGATGAGTGTGCCGGACCGGGGGACATTTCGGGCTTTGGCGGGGCGGGGCAATCTGGTGCCGCTCGTGCGGCGGATCTTTTCGGATCAACTCACGCCGGTGCTGGGGTATCGG
>JBDIVQ010000186.1:0-5419 GCA_039794345.1 Phycisphaerae bacterium
AATGTACCGCCATCCGACCCGCGTGCAACGGGGACTCCGGAAAAATGGAGAAGAAAATGAAAAATCCTGCGGCGGCGGCGGCGCGGAGCGAGAGAGAGCCCGGCTGCGTCAGGGGTGAGCGTTCTTCAGCGGTCGTCAGTGTGAGCGTGGATCACCCCAGCGCCGCGGAGCCGCCGATGATCTCGTTGAGTTCGGTGGTGATCTGGGCCTGGCGGGCGCGGTTGTAGTTCCGCCGCAGGGTCTTGCGGAGCTTGCCGGCGTTGTCCGTCGCCGCCTTCATCGCCACCATGCGCGAGACGTGCTCGCTCACGACGGCGTCGTTGAAGGCCTGGAAGAGGCTCGTCTTGACGGTGATGGGCAGGAGGTCTTCGAGCAGACTCTCGGCGTCGGGGCTGAAGTCATACTCGGCGGTCCGGGTCGCTGCGGCCTCGGTCGAAGGCGGCGCGCTGAGGGGGAGCAACTGCTCGACGACGGCGGTCTGGCGCCCGGCGGAGACGAACTTCATGTAGGCGACGGAAACCCGGTCGTACCTGCCGGCCTTGAACTCATCCATGTAGCGCTGGGCGAGGGCTTCGACGGCGGCGTAGGTCGGCTTGTCGCCGAACTGCGTGTGCTGCTGCGCGACATCAAAGCCGGCGAAGCGGTAGAAGATCGTTCCCTTCTTGCCGACGACCTCGAGGCGCAGTTGGCCTTCGATCGAGCGCAGGTGGGCGGTCGCGGTGCGGAGGACATTGGAGTTGTACGCGCCGCACAGGCCGCGGTCCGACGTCAGGACCAGGACGAGTTCCCCTCCGGGCGAGGGAGTGGGGGCATCGAAGAGGAAGTGCCGGACGTCGCCGGCGCCGGCGGCGAGTTCGCGTACGAGGGCTCGGACCTTCTGGGTGTAGGGCTTGGTGGCGGTGGCGCGGTCGAGACTGCTCTTGAATCGCGCGGTGGCGATCATCTGCATCGTGTTGGTGATGCGGCGGATGTTGGAGACCGCCTTGATGCGCTTCTTGATCTCGCGGATCTGTGCCATAGGCGGCGATAATAGGGTTGCCCGGTTCGAGGGGCAACGCCGGGGAATCGCCCTATCGGACCAGGCGGGCGGAAACTGGATGGCGGCATCCTCGATCCGCGGGGGCGCGACTCCTTTTCGGGAATCGCCGACGCCGCACGCCGGTTCGCCGTGTTCGAGGCGCGGGATGGTCATACACTTGGCGGTCCGCCCAGGGATTGCGGGGCGTGATCCGTCGGCCCGGTTCCGGGCGGGATCAGCGAAGCGGACGGAGCGGAAGGGCGCGGCAGCGCGCCGGGAACTCGGGTCCGGCATCTCACCATGCCGATGAGAAGAGCGTGCGGCTCGAAGCCGGGGCCCTTCGTCGCGGCTGATCCGCCGCATCGCGCAGGAGCGAGGGAAGTGAGATTCGATGCAGCACCTGGTTGAGAAGGTCGGGCCCGTCGGCTCAGCGGCAGGCGTGTTGGCCGGGACCGGCAGGGTCGGCACAGTCGCCGCGCTCTCCGGCGGCGTGGCGGGGCTTCCCGCGCTGCGTCAGTCCGTCGCGATGGAGCCAGGGCCGGGCGCGCTGCGCCACGTGATGGGGCAGGGCGTGCGGAGCGACGCGGGGCGGCGGCTGATCCTGCTGCGCCGCATCACTCCCTTCACCGCGGTTCACCTGGCGACGATCGGCGTGTTCTTCGTGCACTTCTCGTGGGAACTCGTGGCGGCATGCCTGTTCACGTACTGCTTCTTCATGGTGGGGATGGCGGGGTGGATGCACCGCTACTTCAGCCATCGGACTTTCTGTACGACGCGCTGGTTCCAGTTCGTGCTGGCGTTCTGGGCCGGGTGCGCGGCGCAGCGCGGCACGCTGTGGTGGGCGGCGCACCATCGCCGGCACCACGCCTTCGCCGAGACGGAGGATGATCCTCATTCGCCGATCGTTCGCAACTTCTGGAAGTCTCACCTCGTGTGGATCTTCGAGGATGCGCACCAGCCCTCGAATTACAAGTGGGTGCGCGACCTGGCGCGGTATCCGGAACTTCGCTTTCTCGATCAGTGGTACTGGACGCCGCCGATTCTCTTCTGGTGCTGCTTTGCGGCGCTCGGGGCGCTGTGGGGGGTGCAGCGGGGGATCGGCCCCGCCGACGGCGCCTGGGCGATGATCGTCTGGGGCCCGGTGTTCGGAACCGTGCTGGCGTGGCACGCGACTTTCTGCATCAACTCCGTCACCCACATGTGGGGCGGGCGCCGCTACGACACGGGCGATGACAGCCGCAACGTCGGCTGGCTCTCGTGGATCAACTTCGGCGAAGGGTGGCACAACAACCACCACTACTACCCGCACTCGGCGAACCTCGGCTTTCACTGGTGGGAGGTCGATCCGGCGTACTACGTCATCCTGGCGCTGGAGCGCCTCGGGCTGGTGTGGGACGTGCGCAAGGCGCCGCGCAAGGCGGTCGAAGGCCAGGTTCGCCGCGCCAGGCCGCGGCCCGAACACGCGGGCCTCGGCTGAAACACCCGTTTCGCGCCTCCGCCGGCCGGGTTGAGTTGCCCGGCGACGGCGGCGCAATACACTCGGCGCGATGAGCGACAAGCCACACCACCGTCGGGGGCGCAAGGGGCCCCCTTGCCCCGACCGCGTCAACGTGCTGCTCGTCGGGGGCGGAGGACGGGAGCACGCGCTCGCGTGGCGTCTCGCCCAGTCGCCGCGCCTCGGCGATCTGTACGTGACGCATGCCGACAATCCCGGCCTGGCCGCGCTCGGCCGGCCCTGCACGGCACCGACAGAAGCGCGCGAGACGTGGCGCCTCGTCAAGTGGTGCGATCAGCATCGCATCGACCTCGTCGTCATCGGGCCGGAAGGCCCGCTCGCCGACGGCATGGCCGATGCGCTCGCCGCGGAGCGGCGGCTGGTGTTCGGCGTCGGCCGGGCCGCGGCGCAGATCGAGTCGAACAAGGCGTGGGCGAAGCAGTTGATGCGCTCATCCTCCGTGCCCACGGCCGAGGCGCGCATCTTCTCCAACTACGAGCAGGCGGTGCAGTATCTCCAGAGCCGCGAGGAGATGCCGGTGATCAAGGCGTCGGGCCTCGCCGCGGGCAAAGGCGTGATCGTCCCCGACACGCTCGACGAGGCGGTCGAGGCGCTCGGCCAGATCATGAAGCAGCGCATCTTCGGGCCTGCCGGCGAGACCGTCGTGATCGAGGAGCGCCTCACCGGGCCCGAAGTGTCGATCTTCGCGCTCGTTGACGGGCGCAACATCTACGTGCTCGAACCCTGCCAGGATCACAAGCGCCTGCTCGAAGGGGACGAGGGCCCGAACACGGGCGGCATGGGTGCCTACAGCCCCGTGCCCTGGCTTGACGAGCACATGCTCGGCCGGATCGAGCACGAGATTCTCGTGCCCACCGTTGATGCGCTGGTGCGCGAGGAGATCGAGTATCGCGGCGTGCTCTACGCCGGACTCATGCTCACGCCCGCGGGGCCGAAGGTCATCGAGTTCAACTGCCGCTTCGGCGATCCGGAGTGTCAGGTGCTCATGGCACGGCTGAGGTCAGACGCGCTCGAAGCGCTGTGGGCGACGGCCGCCGGCCGCCTCGACGAGGTCGAGATGCGCTGGGACGATCGTTCGGCGTGCATCATCGTGATGGCGGCGCCGGGGTATCCGGGGACGTATCGCAAGGGGCTGCCGATCACCGGGCTCGACGCCGCCTCCGCGACGGATGACATCATGATCTTCCACGCGGGCACAAAGCGCGAAGGGGGCGCCATCGTGACCGGAGGCGGGCGCGTGCTGGGGGTGACGGCCCTTGGGGCGACGCTGGCCGAGTCGCGCGAGCGCGCCCTGCGGGCGTGCGATCTCATTCACTTCGAGGGGGCCCAGATGCGGCGCGACATCGGGGCGTGCACGGCGGCGCTGCGGTGAGAAACGTCAAAGGCCCGGCGCTGGGGCCGGGCCTGTGGGGAGCACGCTGTGTGGCGCCGCGGCTCAGTACCGTCCGCCGCCGCTGCCGCCGCGGCCTCCGCCGCCCATGCCTCCGCGGCCGGCGGGACGATCGGTGCGCGGCCTTGCGACGTTGACGGTCAGGGTGCGGCCGCCGATCTCCTTGCCGTTGAGTTCGCTGATGGCCCTCTGCGCCTCGGCGTCGTTGGCCATCTCGACGAATCCGAAGCCGCGCGACCGCCCCGTCTGGCGGTCCATGACCACGTTGGCGCGGTCCACCTGGCCGAATTCGGCGAAGAGCTGTTCGAGGTCGGAGTCCGAGGTCTGGAACGAGATGTTGCCTACATAGATGTTCGTCACGATGCTTGATTCCTGCCCGAGAACATGTTCAACTTGGAAACCTCGGCAGATACTCGGGCATAACCATGCTTCGGCTTTGCCGCAACGCCCCGGACACGACCTCCGGAGGATGCGGACGCGATAGTGTACCATCAGCGGGCGGAAGTTTGGAAGAAATCCCCGGTCCCGGTGAATGGTTGTGGAAAAATTCGCCATGCCGCGCGGCTGGCGTGCGGCTGACGGTGAACCTCCCTGTGAAAACGCTCCATTTTGACATTCTCGTCATCGGCGGAGGACACGCCGGAACTGAAGCGGCCTGGGCCGCAGCGGGCATGGGCGCCGGCGTCGCGCTGGTGACCATGGACCCAAGTCGAATCGGAACAATGAGTTGCAACCCGGCCATCGGCGGCCTGGCCAAGGGGCAGATCGTCCGCGAAATCGACGCCCTCGGGGGTCTGATGGGCCGGGCCATCGACGCGACCGGCATCCAGTTCCGCACCCTTAACACCTCCAAGGGGGCCGCTGTCCAGGCCCCCCGCGCCCAGGCCGATAAGCACGCCTACGCCGCCGAGGTGCAACACCTCATCCGCGCGCGGGGCATCGCGGTCATTGCCGGGACCGTCGATGAACTCATCGTTCGCGGCGGGCGCTGCCGCGGGGCCATCGTCAATGGCGAGCCCATGGAAGCAGACGCCGTCGTCCTCACCACCGGCACTTTCATGCGCAGCCTCATGCACACGGGCGAGCAGAGGACGCCGGGCGGGCGGTTGGGCGAAGGCTCGGCCGTCGGCATCAGCGCGGCGCTGCGGTCGCTGGGTTTTGAACTCGGCCGCCTCAAGACGGGCACGCCGCCGCGCCTCGCCGCCTCGTCCATCGAGTGGGAGGCACTCGAGCCGCAGTACGGCGACGATGAGCCGACCCCCTTCAGCGAGATGACGCCGCACGCGCTGCCCGGCGGGCGCTTCCCCGCCCTGCCGCAGGTCTGCTGCTTCACGACGCACACCAGTGCAGCGATTCACGACCTCATCCGCGCCAACATTCACCGCGCGCCGATGTACAGCGGTCAGATCGAAGCCGAGTGCGGCCCGCGCTACTGCCCGAGCATCGAGGACAAGGTCGTGCGCTTCGCCGACCGCACGTCGCATCACGTGTTTCT
>JBDIVQ010000187.1:0-5344 GCA_039794345.1 Phycisphaerae bacterium
GCGAGAGCGCGAGCCCCTGCCCCCCGCACTGCACTCTCGCTCAGAGCCGCGAGCGTGCAGTGGCACCCTCTTGATTCACAACTGCGCGGGTGGCATCGATCGCCGCCGCTCGGGGCGGAGATCGATGGCGAACGTGCAAGCGCGAGCGAATGCCTTTGCCGTCTGCACTGCACTCTCGCTCAGAGCCGCGAGCGTGCAGTGGCACCCTCTTGATTCACGACCGCGCGGGTGCCATCGATCGCCGCTCTGGGCGGGTGGCATCGATCGCCGCCGCTCGGGGCGGAGATCGATGACGAACGTGCAAATACGAGCGAGAGCGCTTGCCCCCCGCACTGCATTCTCGCTCAGAGCAGCGAGCGTGCAGTGGCACCCTCCTGATTCACAACTGCGCGGGTGGCATCGATCGCCGCTCTGCGCGGGTGGCATCGATCGCCGCCGCTCTGGGCGGAGATCGATGACGAACGTGCAAATACGAGCGAGAGCGCTTGCCCCCCGCACTGCATTCTCGCTCAGAGCCGCGAGCGTGCAGTGGCACCCTCCTGATTCACAACCGCGCGGGTGCAATCGATCGCCGCCGCCCTGGGCGGAGATCGATGACGAACGTGCAAGCGAGAGCGCGAGCCCCTGCCCCCCGCACTGCACTCTCGCTCAGAGCCGCGAGCGTGCAGTGGCACCCTCTTGATTCACAACTGCGCGGGTGGCATCGATCGCCGCCGCTCGGGGCGGAGATCGATGACGAACGTGCAAATACGAGCGAGAGCCCTTGCCCCCCGCACTGCACTCTCGCTCAAAGCAGCGAGCGTGCAGTGGCACCCTCCTGATTCACAACTGGGCGGGTGGCATCGATCGCCGCCGCTCGGGGCGGAGATCGATGACGAACGTGCAAATACGAGCGAGAGCGCTTGCCCCCCGCACTGCATTCTCGCTCAGAGCCGCGAGCGTGCAGTGGCACCCTCCTGATTCACGACCGCGCGGGTGGCATCGATCGCCGCCGCTCTGGGCGGAGATCGATGACGAGCGTGCAGGAACAAACGGCTTGTAAGAGGAGCGGACACGCCTGTCCCACCGGCGCACACGGTCCGAAGCGCGTCGATGTGTGAAAGCTCTGTGCTTTCCAGTCGCGCTGGGCCCGTATCGCGGCTTCAAGGCGGTTTCCCCGGGGGAGGGCAGCGCAGCCCTCTCTATGGTTCATCGTCATGGCCTCCTTCTCCGCCGAACGCGAACGGATGGTGCAGCGGCAGCTCGCCTCCCGGGGCGTACGTGATCCGCGCGTGCTTGAGGCGATGCGGATCGTTCCGCGCGAAGTCTTCGTGCCCGGCTGGCTGCACGAGTTCGCCTACGACGATGCACCCCTTCCCATTGAGGAAGGCCAGACGATCTCGCAACCCTACATCGTCGCGCTGATGATCGAGGCGGCGCAAATCAATCCGGGCGATCGCGTGCTCGAAGTCGGTTGCGGCTCCGGGTACGCCTCGGCGGTGCTCAGCCGCCTTGCCGCGGAGGTTTACGCGATCGAGCGGCACGCCTCCCTCGCCGACCTCGCGAGCCGGCGTCTGGCCTCGCTCGGCTGCGCCAACGTCACCGTCACGCAGGGCGACGGTTCAGGAGGCTGGATCGAGCAGGCCCCCTTCAACGCCATCATCGTGTCGGCCGGCGGGCCGGACGTTCCCGAGAGTCTGCTCCGGCAACTCGCGATCGGCGGGCGACTGATTATTCCCGTCGGCGCCGAACCGCGCACACAGACGCTGCTGCGTCTGCGGCGCACCGCGGAGCACGCGTTCGAGCGCGACTCGCTCGTTCGAGTGCAGTTTGTGCCTCTGGTGGGGAGTGAAGGGTGGTCGGCCGACGGAGCGCCGCCGCCTCCGCATCGAGCGCCGCGGCCGCTTCACTCGCCGTAGAAGCGCCAGTTGGGCTGGAAGTCGGCGCTGAGCGGCGCATCCGTGAGACGTGCGCGGATCATCTCGACGGGGATGCGGTTCATCCGCAGAATCGCGTCGTGGAACTCGCGGTCGGTCATGCTCCCGCGCTGCACGAGGTCGCGGTGCAGGGCGCGGAACTGGAGGCCGCCGAGCATGTAGGCGCACTGGTAGAGCGGGCTGTAGAGGCCGCCGACGCTCCGCCGCACCTCCGCCGTCGCGTTCTCGCGCTCGTGACCGACGCGATCGACGAGAAAGTCGATGCACTCCTGCGGCG
The DNA here is from genome assembly GCA_039794345.1 of Phycisphaerae bacterium. Lineage (GTDB taxonomy): Bacteria > Planctomycetota > Phycisphaerae > Phycisphaerales > UBA5793 > UBA5793. Next base: position 2,194 of record JBDIVQ010000187.1, read on the forward strand.
TCATGCGCTCGAGATGGAAACTCAGCGAGAAGATGATCCTCGCGCAGCGGTGACTGCGCCAGAAGAGCATGCCGATGCGGTCCTCGGGGGAGCGCTGGAAGTCGAGATCCCACAGGAGCATCTCCCAGTAGAGCGCCCAGCCCTCCGTCCAGAAGGGCGTGCCGAAGACCGAGCGGTGCGTGCTGTGCCGCGCCGTCATGTAGCCCTGCAGGTGATGGCCCGGAATGAGTTCGTGGTGCACGGTGGCGCGAGCGAAGTGCCGGTTGTTGCCGCGCAGGCTCATCATCTTCTGCTCGTGCGTCATCGAGGCCGTCGGAAATGCGACGCTGATCACCTCGCCGCCCGTGAAGAAGGGCGTGATGAGTTGCCGCTGCGGCGACATCATCTCGATCCGCCACAGGTCCTTGCAGAACTGGTCGATCGTGACGAGGTTGCGCGATTCGAGAAAATCGATCGCCTCGACCGCCAGTTCGCGGATGAGTTCGGGTTGCTCGCCCGGCTCGACGTGCAGGGTCTTGACGTGTTCGAGCGCTGCGCGCCAGTCCTCGCCGAAACCGAGATCGCGGCTGGCCTTGAGCATCTCCGCCTCGCACCACGCGAACTCCCGGTTGGCGATCTCGATGAGTTCCTCCGGGCTGTAGGGGATCATCTCCATCGCCAGGTCGCTCAGCAGCGCCTCGCGCCCGATCGGGTCGCCGACGATGGCCGTCTCGTCGCCGGGCGTGATGCCGACGACGCGCTGGCGGAGGAACGACGCATAGTCGTTGAGCGCCTTGTCGGCCGCCTTCCACGGTTCCTCGAGCCACCAGGTGAAGGTCGGGTCGTAGCCGTTGTAGAAGCCGTGCCACTCGCGCAGCGTGCGCCGCAGATCGTCCACGGCGCCCGCGGCGCGGTTGGCGACGGTTTTCTTGACGATGATCCGATCCGGCAGGTCGGCTGGCGCGGCCGGCGCCGTCGGCGGCGAGCCAGCGGCTTGCTCTTCGTTCTGCTCGGCGGCGGCGCCTGCCTCGTTCGCCTCCGGCCGGGGCGCTTCATCCGCCGCGTCGGACGCTCCCGGTTCTCGAAGCCCCGCTTCCACGGCGCGGCGCGTCTGCTCGATCCGTTTGACGAGATCGGTCAGCGCCGCCGCCGCTCCGGGCGCATCAACGCGCTCCTTGCTCAGCCGCCGTTCGTCGAGTCCGAGGATCACCTCGGCAAAGGGCAGGAGGGGCGCCATTTCCGCCTGCGCCGTTCGGTCGATGCCGATCTGCCGCAGTTCGTACTCGAGGTGGTTGCGCATCAGGATGTAGTCGATGCGCCCGTCCTGCGAAAGCGCCTCGAACTCGATCTCCCCCAGCCGTTCGCGCCACCGGGTGAGGAAGCGCTCGCGCTGCGCCGCGCGGATGGGTGAAAGGTCCGCGTAGCCCCGACGCCGCTGCGCCGCCCGGTCCGTCGAGTAGCGCTCAATGAAGAACACAAGTTCACTTCCAGCCGGCGCGAGAAGGTCCGGCATCGGCGGCGCGTCGTAGCGCACCGCCTCGATGGGCCCGGCCTCCGGCGGAGCGACCTGCGCCGGACAGAGCACGGCGGCGGAAACGGCGAAGACGAGGCCGGCGACAGCGGACCAACGGGTAGTGGCGTAGCGCATCATGCATGGCCCTCACGCAGAAGAAGCGACCCAAGGGCCACATCCTATCGGTCCTGAGTGCGCGCGACGAAGCCGCCGTCTCAGCCGCCGTTCCGCCTGAACCGGGTACATTCCGCGGCCCGAGCATGCATTATCGGAAACGGGCGAGTTTGCCTCGTTCGCCCAGACCTTGACACGCGGCGGTCAAACGTGCAATCACCCGGAAAACGAGGGAGGACGAGGCGATGCGGGACGATCTGGCTTTGGAGGATTCTCACGTCGGAGCCAACCATGCTGTTGTGCGGACTCAGAGACTTGCGCCCGGGGATGACGGTCGGGATCCCCGTCATGCGCCTCGGCCCGGAGGCGGGAGAGTTCCTGCCCGCAGGCACGATCCTTGAGGAGGGTCATCTCGCGGACATGAAGGCCGCGGGCATCTCCACCGCCTGGATCAGTCATCCCGCCACGATTGACCTCGATGAGGCCCCGTTGTGGTCCCTTGACGGGACGATTCACGACCTCGTGCGCCGGCTGCACCGCGACTTCGCGGAACCTTTCAATCCGAGGATGACCGCCACACAGGCGCTGGACATTCGCACGGAGATCATCAGCCTCGTCTGCGAGATTGTCGGCCAGCGGCGCTTTGTGCGACCGGTGGGGCTGCGGCTCGATCCGAGGTTTCGCGTCTTCGAGCATTCGCTCAACGTGGCGGTGCTCAGCCTCTTCATCGGCATGGAACTCGAGGCCTACATCGTGCGGGAGCGGCCGCGTCTCACGGCCTCGGAAGCGCGCGACATGGTCTCGCTCGCCTTCGGCGCGGTCGTCCACGACATCGGCAAGGCGGGGTTGCCGCCGTGCGTGCAGGTCCACCACGCCGTCTATGAGGTGATGTGGAACGCCGTGCGCCCGGCGCAGTACGAGGAACACACCGCGCTGGGCTACGAAGTGCTCCGGGACACCGGCATCGCCGCCTCCGCCCGTCAGGTCGTAATGAACCACCACCAGCGCTTCGACGGCTCCGGCTGGCCGAACATGGCCCCGCTGACCAACGGCCGGCATCGCGGTCCGCAGGCGGGGCACGACATTCACGTCTTCAGCCGCATCGTCGCCGTCGCCGACGCGCTCGATGCGCTGATGATGGATGAGAATGGCCGGCCGCGCCCCATCGTCGCCGCGATGCGCGACCTGGGCGATGAGCGCCTCGAATCGTGGTTTGATCCCGTGGTGCGCGAGGTGGCGCTGCGCCGTCTGCCCGCCTTTCCGATCGGCTCGCTCGTGCGCACCTCGGATGGTCGCTACGGGGCCGTCGTGCGGCGCAACAGCCTCCAGCCTTGCCGGCCCGCGGTGCGCATGCTCGACATGGACTGCCGCCACTGGGACATCCATCCCGTCGCGGATCGCTGTGAGACGGTGGACCTGGCCTACCGCCAGGACCTGCACATCGTCCGCTGCGCCGGCGAGCAGGTGGAGCACTACCTCTTCGACCTTCCCGCCGCGAGTCCCAAGCAGCGCGGCCAGGACGCGGACTCGCGAATCGGCGTCCAC
>JBDIVQ010000188.1:0-5178 GCA_039794345.1 Phycisphaerae bacterium
CCGCGCGCCCGGCATGCATCGACCTCAGAGCAGGTCGATGCATGGCACCGGTTCTGGACTCCACGTTTCCGGGCGGAAGAAAAACGACGAGGGACGCGGCCGGCGGAGTTCGCCAGTCGCGCCCCTCGGCTCGTTCTCATCGCCATCCGCGAGGAGGCGATGACGTGTTCTTACGGCACCGCGTCACTCCGGCCGACGGTCGAGGGTGAGGCGCAGACCCGCGGCCCGGAGGAAGTGAACGTGCTGATCGCCGTTGAGCCCCGGCAGTTGATCCACGACGAGGGCCAGCCCGTTGTTGTTCCGAGGCTGCTGGAACCAGCCGCGCACCACGCCGAGCAGCGCCTCGTTGTGGCCGAAGCTGATCGGCGTCTGCGGCGGCAGCGGCATGGCCCGGATCTTCGGATTCACCGGCTGCCAGATGATGTGCGGCGGCAGGTCGAGCGCGCCGAGCACCGTCGAGTTCCAGTTCGACCACGGGCTGGCGCTCCACGGCCGCGTGACCTGGTGCACCCGGATCACGCCGGTGTTGCGGTCCACCGTGGGGTAGAGCGGATCCGACGAGGCCCGGGAATCCTCCTTGAAGCCGACGACGAGTTGCGCCGCCGTCACGTTGTCGATCGTGAATCCGTCGGGAAGGACGCCCGTCACGCTGAACTTGAGAAACGCGCGATACTCCTTCGGATTGGAGCCGACGCCCGAGTGGCCGAGGGTGAGCGGCCCGCTCGCCGTCGAGTTGCCGCCGGCCATGACGAGCGTGGCGGAGAGGGGCAGGTCGATGACGCGCACGTCCGGCGAGAATTCGCCCTCGTTGAAGAGGACCAGCGCTTCGCCCTGGAGGGTGTTGTAGGCGCTGACCTGTTCGGAGGTCATTGACTGGCCGACGAGGTCGTTGAGGCGGTCGGGGTCGACGGCGAGGTCGTAGAACTCGTGCTCGCCCGTGAGTTCGCCGTTTTCGATGTAGGCGACGAGGACGAAGCGCCGCGTCGGGTCGAAGTGCTCAATGGAGTAGCGCGAGAGGTTGGCCGGATCGAACGGCACCGAGACCGCCGAAGGCCAGTGATCGACGATCGCGTCGCGCATCGCATAGTACGCCGTCGCCTGCTCGTGCGTCAGGCCGCCGACAAGCAGGTTGTTGAACTCGCTCGGGTCGGCGCTGAGGTCATAGAACTCGTCTTCCGACATGTCGTCGGCGAACGCGCCGCCGGAGTTGCAGATGAGTTTGAACCGGTCGCTCACGAGAGCGACGCGCCAGATCTGCTGGTGCTGGCCGTTGACCAACTCGGTCGTGCCGAGGCTGAGGAGCGAGAACTCGCGGCGCGGCCTCGAACCCGGGTTCTCCCAGCCGATCGAATCGGCGAAACTCATGCTCTGACGCGGGAAGTTGCCCAGCGGGTTGTCGCGCACGTTCGATGGCGCATCGATGATGTCGCAGATCGTGTCGTACCAGTCAACCGGGGCGATCTGCCGGTCGTCGGCGATGGGGTTGCCGAGGTTGCGCGGAACGTTCTCGCCGAAGACGAAGCACGGCACTCGGATGCCGCCTTCGTAGAGCGTGTTCTTGGCGCGCGAGCCGAAGGCGGAGACCTGCCCGTCGGTCCCGTTGTCGCCGGCGTAGAAGACGACCGCCCGGGCGTCGGGGTTGTAGAGGTCGTTGGAGTCGATCACTTCGAGTTGGCGCAGGAGGCGACGGAGCGTGGTGTCGAGCGCTTCGACGTTCTGCGCGAACCGGGCGGAGTTGGAGTCGCCCAGGCCCGCGGTGTTGGGGGTGAGCGCCGGATCGACGGCCCACCAGGCCTTGCCGCCCGAGTCCGGATCGCGCCGGTGGGGCGTGATGGTGTGGTAGAAGAGGGCGTAGGGCTTGCCGTTGTGCTCGGGCGCGCGGTTCTGGATCGACTGCCGCGCGAACTCGGCCATGCGCACCAGGTGCTCGTCTCCGACCTGGTCGGGATCATCCTGATTGAGGAACGCCGCCCAGTCGTAGAAGACGTGGAATCCCTGCTGCGTGGGCAACTGGCCGCGCTCGGCGTTGTAGCCGACGTGCCACTTGTCGATGAGGACCGTGTAGTAGCCGCTGTCGCGCAGGACTTCGGCGATGGTGCGCTCCTCGGTCGCCATCGAGAGGAGGTGGACGTCGATGGGCATCTCGTTGCCGTCGGGGTTCGCGTCGATGGGCAGGGGTGGAGGCGTCTGCCCGCTGGGCCACCGGCCGATGACACCCGGCACGCCGCACTGCAGCGCGCTGCGCCCGGTCATCATCGCCGCCCGCGTCGGCGAGCAGTTCGGGTTCATACGGCAGTTCGTGAACGACACACCCTGCTCGGCGAGACGCTGAAGCGTCGGCGTCGAGATGTTCGCACCGCCCGGCCAGTGCGGACCCTGGATCGCGTCGATCCCCTGATCGTCCGTCAGAACGAAGATCAGGTTCGGGCGCGACTGCGCCAGGCACGCCGAGGCGCACACCAGCGCACTGAGCGCAGGGGCAAGCCGCCGCACCACTTTGCTTGCGGTTCTCATCGGGATTCTCCTTCGGGAAGCAGATGCTCTAGATCGGCGTGGCTCAGGCTCCGCGGGCCACAATGACCCGCGTTCCACACCGCCCCCGGTCAACCATCGAACATCAGAATAACCCCCGCTCCGATAAACGCAAGCGATAAAGTGGGAAATCTGGAAAAATCTCCAAATTCACATTCAAGGATGCCAACTCCCGACTTCAGGGGAGGTTCAAGCCACCCAAGTAGGCTGCTCTTCCACCTATCGGACAGTACTTTCCCGGGCGCAGTCCGGTATCGGTGGTATATTTGACATGGGCGGCCGCTCCGGGATTGCGGTCCCCCCGAGGCGGGTCGATCGTTCGAGAGGGGACCATGCGATGTTGCGCCGCTGTGCCATCTGTGCCATTCTGGCCGTCGGAATCGCCCTGCCCCAGGCCGCGGGCCGCGTCCAGCCCGCCGGCGTCATCGGGTACGATCTGCTGATCGTCGAACCTCTTGACGGGCATCGCTCTTCGACCGCGGTTGGCATCGACGCCCAGGGGCGCCTCGTGGGACGTTCCACCCCCATCAGCGGAGGTTCGACGGCCATTGCGTGGGTCAACGGGCAGCGGCTGGCGCTGCCGGTCCCCCCCGGCTACCGCAATCCCACCGCCAACGCCATCAGCGCCAGCAGCGGCGTGATCGTCGGCTACTCGATCCGCGAGCAGGACTCCTTGGAGCAGGCGACGGCGTGGGTGCTGGGCGGAGGCGTCCATGTCCTTCCAAACATTCCCGATGCGCTCAGCGGCATCGCCATGAACTCCGACGACGCCTCCTGGCCGGAGACGCGCATCGCCGGACGGTGCGCCGCCTTCGGGCCTGACTACGCCACGGTGTGGGTGAACGGCTCGGCGCGCGACATCGGCGGCCCGTCCAGCGCCGCAACCGACACGAACAAGGCGGGCGACGTGATCGGCACCTGGCGCAACGCGCAGGGCGCGATTCGGCCCGTCATGTGGCGAGGCTCGGAGCGCATCGACCTCGGCGGCGAGCCGACGAACGCTTCCGGCAGCGCCTACGCCATCAACAACTTCGGCGAGGTCGTCGGCCACCTCGGCGGCTTCGGCCCGTTCCTCTGGCGCAACGGCGAACGCCTCCCCCTCGAAGCGCCAAGCGCCTGCTGGACGATTCCCCACGGCCTCAATGACGCGGGCTTCATCGTCGGCGAATACAGCACCGATCCACAGTGCCGCGCCGGTTACGAACACGCCCTCCTCTGGACGCCCGAGGGCCAGGCGCACCGCGCCATCGACCTCAACGACCACATCCCGCGCTCCACCGGCCTCGAACTGGCCCAGGCATGGGACGTGAACGAAGCCGGACAGATCGCAGCCGTGGCGAAACTGACGGACGGCAACCGGCGCGGCGTGCTGCTCAACCCCTATCACTTCGAGATGTCCGCGCCCGCCCCGGGCACGGCCGGTGTGCGCAACACCTTCAGCCTCAGCGGGCTCGAACCCGACGAGATGGTCGCCCTCCTCTGGTCCCTCGAGGCCGGGGCGACGACCGTCGCCCCACCCTGCCACGGCGCGACCATCCTCCTCAAGGCGCCGCAGATGATCCAGCTCGCGCGAAGCAACGGACAGGGGCAGGCGCAGTTCAGCGTACACGTCCCGGGACAGGCTCGCGGCCGAACCGTCCGCTTCCAGGCGGCCGTGCCCAAGCAGTGCAAGGTCAGCCACGTCGTCATCCACACGTTCAACTAGCGCTTTGCCATCTCAATCGCATCACTGCCGGCGGGTGGCATCGATCGCCGCCGCTCGGGGCGGGTGGCATCGATCGCCGCCGCTCGGGGCGGGTGGCATCGATCGCCGCCGCTCGGGGCGGAGATCGATGGCGAACGTGCAAGCACGAGCGAGAGCCCTTGCCCTTCGCACTGCACTCTCGCTCAGAGCAGCGAGCGTGCAGTGGCACCCTGCGCAGATGCGGGTGGCATCGATCGCCGCCGCCCTGGGCGGAGATCGATGGCGAGCGTGCAAGTACGAGCGCGAGCCCTTGCCGTCTGCACTGCACTCTCGCTCAAAGCAGCGAGCGTGCAGTGGCACCCTGCGCAGATGCGGGTGGCATCGATCGCCGCCGCTCCGGGCGGAGATCGATGGCGAACGTGCAAGCGCGAGCGAGAGCCCTTGCCCTCTGCACTGCACTCTCGCTCAGAGCAGCGAGCGTGCAGTGGCACCCTCTCGATTCACAACCGCGCGGGTGGCATCGATCGCCGCCGCTCTGGGCGGAGATCGATGGCGAACGTGCAGGAGCGCCCGCCTGATTTACAACCGCAGACCCTTGCCCACCGCACTGCACTCTCGTTCAAAGCAGCGAGCGTGCAGGAGCGCCCGCCTGATTTACAACCGCAGACCCTTGCCCGCCGCACTGCACTCTCGCTCAGAGCAGCGAGCGTGCAGTGGCACCCTCTCGATTCACAACCGCCCGCTCCTGCCCTTCGCACTGCACTCTCGCTCAGAGCCGCGAGCGTGCAGTGGCACCCTCCTGATTCACAACTGCGCGGGTGGCATCGATCGCCGTCGCTCTGCATGATGCGCTCGAACAGAGGTGTTTCATTCGGCTGACGCGGTCAGCAGGCCCGTGCCCGCCCAGGCGCGCACGGCGGCGTCGAGCGCCGCGCGAGGGTCGCCCAGGCGGCGCAGGTCCA
>JBDIVQ010000189.1:0-5133 GCA_039794345.1 Phycisphaerae bacterium
GGTCGCACACGTCACGCTGGCTCACTGCCGTGTGACACCCGCACGCTCCCGCACGTTGCCATCGATCTCCGTCCCGAGCGGCGGCGATCGATGCCGCCGCGCCGCGATGCGCGTGAAGTGGACATGCGCTAGCGGAGGTAGAGCGCCGCCACCTCCGGGTCGATTCGCTGGGGACGGCGGCTGCTTCGCGACATCAGCACCCACACGGTCATCGCCCGGCAGACCACCGCCTTGTCTCCCGGCCGAAAGATGAGGTATCGCCGCGGGGAACTCGTCTTGTTGAATCCCTCCACCCACGTCGCCATCGCGAGGTCATCGCCTTCGAGCACCTCCGCGAGGTAGTCGATCTCGTGCCGCCGCACGAACCAGATCAGGTCGCGCTGCCGGTGCCAGGCGTCATCGAAACCAAGCGAAGCGCTGTGCGCGACCGCCATTGACTCGAGCCACTGCACGAAGGTCGTGTTGGGCACGTGGGGGATGATGCGGCTGAGGTGCGCGGGGCCAATCGACAAACGCAGCGTGAAAGGATCGGGCCGCGGCGCGCCCAGCGCGCGCCAGTCAACGCCCTCGACCACGGCCGGCGCCGGCAGCGGAGCACTCTCGATCCGATCGCTCATCCGTGCCTCTCGCGCGGCCATGGCGACTCGGGCGACGCCGGCGGGGTCTGGCGCGCCGGGTCAATCTCCTGAAGATAGTCCCATGAGTACAGCCCCGTGTCGTGTCCGTCGCTGAAGCGGATCTTGATCGCATAGTTGCCGACGAACTCAGCGTCCTCGATGGTCAGCGGGCCCCCGCCCGACACGGCCGAAGCGGGCAGGACCGTCAGGGGATTGCGTGCAAGCTGCTCGCGCAGGGTGCGCGCCTCGGCCGAAGGCGACCACTTGCGCAGGTACGCGACGGAGTAGAAGGACGTCGAGCCGTCCTCCCACTCGACGGTGAGGCCGCGATCGCGCTTGATGTCGAGGTGCCGGGGTTTGGTGTTCATGGAAGTTGATCCACCCAAGTTTAGCCGCCTTGCCGGCGACGCCGCTCATCGCGCGTGCAGCGCGCATAAACTCCCGGCGACTTCAGCGAATGGAGCGATCGTGGAACACTTCTCGGATCGGCTGCTCAACGCGATCGGTCGGAAAGGCTCGCCGGCGTGCGTGGGGATCGACCCGGTGCACGAGCGCCTGCCTGCGGAGTTGCGGCGGCGCATCGACGGCCCGCGCAGCGCTCTGGCTGCGATCAACGAGTATTGCTCGGCGCTGCTCGACGCCGTCGCCGATGCGGTGCCGGCCGTCAAGTTCCAGAGCGCGTGCTTCGAGCGCTATCGCGATGAGGGGGTCGAAACGCTCTACAGCCTCATCGCCGATGCGACGGACCTCGGGCTGATCGTGATTCTCGACGCCAAGCGCGGCGACATCGGCATCTCCGCCGAGCACTATGCCGCGGGGATGTTCGAGCCGTGGATCGACCGTGATGAACTCGCCCCGCGACTCGCGGTTCCCGACGCGGTGACGATCAACGGCTACCTCGGCGCTGACGGCATCGAGCCGTTCTGCCGCGACGGGCGCGGCGCGTTCGTCCTCGTGCGCACGAGCAACCCCGGCGGGGACTCGATCCAGCAGGCACGCCTCGAAGGCGGAGAGACCGTCGCGGAGCATGTGGCGCGAATCGTCGATGGTCTGTCGCGCGCGCATGTGGGCACGCTCGGCTACAGCGATCTCGGCGCAGTCGTCGGCGCGACGAAACGCTCGGAGATCGCCTCGCTCCGCGCCCGCATGCCCAGGTGCATCTTCCTCGTCCCCGGCTACGGGGCGCAGGGAGGCGCGGCCGAGGATGTCCGCGCCTGCTTCAATCCCGATGGCCGCGGGGCGCTCATCACCGCCAGCCGCAGCGTGATCTTCGCGTATGAGGAAGACAGCGAACGGCCGTGGGCGGAAGCAGTGGCGGATGCGGCGCACCGATTCGCGCAGGAGATCAGCGACGTGGCGGCGGCGTAGGCGCGGGGCGAGGGGAACTCATGCGCATCGACTGGCTCAAATGGAGTTTCCTTCCCGCGCTGCTGATCGTGCTCGGCGTGCCCTTCGTCTTTCGGCCTCGCGGCGAGCGCCTCGATGACGCCGCGCTGCGGCTGGTCATCATCACACCGCACAACGAGCAGATCCGCACCGAGTTCAGCCTCGCCTTCGACCGCTGGCACCGCGCGCACTTCGAGGGGCGCGGCGTCGCCATCGACTGGCGCACTCCAGGCGGCACTTCCGAAATCCGCCGCCAACTCTTCGCCGAATACGAGGCCGCGATCAGGCGCGGTCCGATCACGCCCGGCTCCATGAGTTACGACCTGCTCTTCGGCGGGGGAAGTTACGAGCACGCGCAGGTCAAGCGCGCCGTCACCCACACCCTGCCCGACGGCTCAACGCGGTCGGCGACCATCACCATCCCCGTCGAGTTCAGCGCCGAGCAGCTGCATGAGTGGTACGGCGAGAACCGCATCGGCCGCAACGTGCTCCACGACGAAGACCTGCACTGGTTCGGAACGGCGCTCTCAGGCTTCGGCATCGTGTACAACATCGACGTGCTGCGCGACCTCGGCGTTCCCGAGCCGCAGACCTGGGCCGACCTCGCCGATCCGCGCCTCATGGGGTGGATCGCCCTCGCCGATCCCGGGCAGTCCGGCTCGATCGCGACCGTCTTCGACGTCATCCTTCAGCGCCTGGGCTGGGAGGAGGGCTGGCGCATCGTGCGCGAAGCGAGCGCCAACGCCCGCTACTTCGCCGATTCATCGAGCAAGGTTCCCATCGACGTGAGCCTCGGCGAAGCCGCGATGGGCATGTGCATTGATTTCTACGGCCGCACACAGGCGCAGTTCATCCGCAACGCCGACGGCAGCGCGCGGATCGGCTACGTCGATCCGCCGCGCCTTTCCGACATCGATCCCGATCCGATCAGCCTGCTCAACGGCGGACCGAACCGCGATCTCGCCATCCGCTTCATCGAGTTCTGCCTCAGCGAAGAAGGTCAGGCGCTGTGGCAGTTTCCGATGGCGCAATCGGAAGGCGACCTCGGTCCGCGGCGGTTTGAGTTGCGCCGTCTGCCGATCCGACGGATCATGTACGAGAAGCACTTCGATCGCTTCATCGACCGCGTCGATCCCTTTGCTCTCGCTGAGCCGTTCGACGACTGGGACAGCAACGTGCGCGGCTTCATCGCGCCGCTGCTGGCGGCCATGGCGATCGACAGCCAGGCGGAACTGCGGCTGGCGTGGAAGGCGATCAACGATCTCGCGCCCAACGATTCGAAGCGGTTGGAGATGCGGCGCCTCTTCCACGAGATGCCCACGGTCGTCCTCACCGACGGGCGCGAGGTCTCGCTGGCGACGACGGAGCATCTCGCCGCCATCCGCGCCGACTGGCGTCTCGCCCAGTCGGCGGACGGGGCGGCGAAGGGACTCGATCCCCTCAAGGCGCAGCGCGACCGGATCCGCTGGGCGGAGTTCTTTCGCCATCGTTATCGCGCTGTCGTAGAGTTGGGCCGATCGGGCCGATAGAAGAATCACCCCTCGAAGAACGACCCCATGTGGCGCAGCCGGAACACACTCACGAAGATCGTCGCAACCCTCGGCAAGGCGAGCGGCGATGCGCCCACGATCCGCAAACTCGTCGAGGCCGGCGCGTCGGTCTTTCGACTGAACTTCTCCCACGGCACGCTCGACGACCACAAGCGGATCCTCGACGCCGTGCGCCAGGTCGAGACGGAAATCGGCTATCCGCTGGGCGTGCTGGGCGACCTTTCCGGCCCGAAGATCCGCGTCGGGCCCGTCGGCGAAGGCGGAGTGATGGTCGCAGCCGGGCAGGATGTGGTCTTCCAGCGCGAGCCGATCGTCGCCGCCGGACCGCGATTCAGTTCGACCTATCCCGGCCTCGTCAGCGACGTTGAGACGGGGCAGAAACTGCTCATCAACGACGGCGCCATCCGCATGCTCGTCGTCGATCGCCGGCCCGAGGAGATCATCTGCCGCGTCACGACGGGCGGGCTGATTACCACGGGCAAGGGCATCAACCTTCCCAACACGGTCGTCCGCCTGCCGTGCGTCACCGAAAAGGACCATGCGTGTCTCGAATGGGCGGTGCGACACGAACTCGACTTCATCGCGATGAGTTTCGTGCGCGAGGCGCAGGATGTGCAACTTCTTCACCGGCGGATTCTGGAGTTGATGAAAGGTTCAGGGCGGCGGTCCCTGCCGATCATCGCCAAGATCGAGCGGCCCGAGGCGATCGCCAACATCGACGCGATCCTCGACGAGGCGGAAGTGATCATGGTGGCGCGCGGCGACCTCGGCGTGGAGATGGACCTGGCCGAGGTGCCGGCGATCCAGAAGCGGCTGGTCGATGCCGCCCAGCGCCGCGGCCGGCCCTGCATCGTCGCGACCCAGATGCTCGAATCGATGATCGCCAATCCCTCGCCGACGCGGGCGGAGGCGAGCGACGTCGCCAACGCCATTCTCGACGGCGCCGATGCGGTCATGCTCTCGGGTGAAACGGCGGTGGGAGCGTGGCCCGTGCTGGCGGTGGACACGATGAGCCGCATCGCCGCCGCGACGGAGGCCTACGTGCGCGGCACGCCGCACCAGCCTCCGCCCCTCACCACTGAGCGGATGAAGGGGCACTGGACCGCCGCCATCGCCCACGGCGCCTGGATGATCGCACAGGACGTCAAGGCGAAGATGATCGTCGCCGCAACGGAGTCGGGCCTCACCGCTCTGCACCTCAGTCAGAACAACTTCCGCATTCCGATCGTGATCGGGTCAGAGGATCGATCGACGCTGCGGCGTCTGACGGTGCTCCACGGCGTGACGCCCGTCGCCATCGAGATGCCGCCGGATCTCGACGAGTTCACCGGCCTGATCGACGGAATGCTCCTGAACCGCGGCTGGGTCGAGCGAGGCGAGCCGATCATCATCCTCGCCGGCCACCCCATCGGCCGCGTCGGCTCGACCAACTCGCTGGCCGTCCACCACGTCGGCGATCCGAACACCGGCTACCGCCGGCGGCGGAGCGGCTGACGCCCATCCGCGACGCGGAGCATGGGCGTCTCGCCCGTGCGAACGGATGCACCAGCCGCTTTTACGCTGACCGAGAAAGCGGGACA
>JBDIVQ010000190.1:0-5072 GCA_039794345.1 Phycisphaerae bacterium
GTCCTTGCCGTTCGCACTGCACTCTCGCCCAAAGCGGCGAGCGTGCAGTGGCACCCTGTTGATTCACAATCGCGCGGGTGCCATCGATCGCCGCCGCTCCGGGCGGAGATCGATGACGGGCGTGCAAGTGCGAGCGAGAGTCTTTGCCACTCCGCACTGCACTCTCGCCCAGAGCGGCGAGCGTGCAGTGGCACCCTCTTGATTCACAACCGCGCGGGTGCCATCGATCGCCGCCGCTCTGGGCGGAGATCGATGACGAGCGTGCAAGTGCGAGCGAGAGTCTTTGCCACCCCCCACTGCACTCTCGCCCGGAGCGGCGAGCGTGCAGTGGCACCCTGCGCGGACGCCGTGCCATCCAACGGCGTGAACTACTCCGTGGGTGCCATCGATCGCCGCCGCTCCGGGCGGAGATCGATGACGGGCGTGCAAGCGCGCGCGAGAGTCTTTGTCACCCCGCACTGCACTCTCGCCCAGAGCCGCGAGCGTGCAGTGGCACCCTGCTCGACTTGAAGTGGAACGGCTCTACAGCGCGATTCGCCCCACGCTCAGACCGTCGTAACTCAGCCCGATGCGCTCGGGCAGTCGGGCTTCGAGATCCTTGTGCATGATGTCGTGCGTCATGTGGACGAGATAGGTCCGGCCTGCGTCGATGCGCTGCGCCGCATTGATCGCCTGATCGACGGTGAAGTGCGTGGGATGGTGGCGGTAGCGCAGGGCATCGAGAAAGAGCGTCTTAAGCCCGCTCAGCGCCGGCCAGGTCTCCGGCGGGATCGCCGAGACGTCTGTGCAGTACGCCAGCGGCAGCGGGTCATCCACGTCGGTCGTCTCACTCGGGCCGGTGCGGTCGATGCGGAAGCCCACGATGGGCAGCCGGCCGTGCATCAGCCGCAGCGGCGTGAAGCGCAGGCCGTGCAGATGCAGGGGCTGCTCCGGTTCGATGATCTTCGGAATGAGCGTCGCCACGAAACTCGGATTGACGTTTTTGTGCGACTCGAAGATATGCCGGTAGACGCGGCGGAGATTCTCGAGAGTGTGGGGTTCGGCGTAGATGTCGATCGGCGCCTCCATGACGGCGTTGAACCGCCGCACCTCGTCGAGGCCGAAGACGTGGTCAACGTGATGGTGCGTGAAGAGAATGGCGTCGCAGCGGCTCAGGCGGTGACGCAGCGCCTGGAAGCGCAGGTCGGGCGAGGCGTCGATGAGCACGACGCGCGGCCGCCCCTCACGATCGACGAACTCGACGCACGCGCCGCTGCGGGTGCGCTGGTCGCGCGGGTCCGGCGAGGTGCAGACGGTGCAGTCGCAGCCGATGACCGGCACCCCCGCCGAAGTGCCCGAGCCGAGAATCGTAAACCGCACCGGAAACATCGCCGGATGGTATGACGACGCCGGGCTGGTCAATCACCATCGTCGGACGTGCCGCCGCCCGGCGCCTCGCCGCGCAACTCGATCCAGTGCGCCTGAATTGTTTCGAGGATGCGTTCGTTGCAGGGGTGGCCGGGCCGCTCGGTGAAGTTCGGCAGGGCCTCGACGAGCGATCGCAACTTCGGGAATCCCAGGCGCAGCGGATCGATCCCGGGGTGCGCCTCCTCGAGTTCCTCGGCGATCTCTTCGACGTCAAGCCAGTGGAGAGTGTCGTTCATGGCTGTTCTCTTGCCCGGCGCCGCGGGCGGCCGCTCGTCGCGCCGCAGCCGAGGCGCTCCCCTGCGCAAAGCCTCCGGGTCGCGGCGAAACCACCGCCCATTCCACCATCCCGAGTGCCCAGTGCCTAGTGCCTAGTGCCTAGTGCCTAGTGCCTAATGCCTAATGCCTAGTGCCTGATGCCTAGTGCCTAATGCCTCGATCCCTTCCCCCTCAATGCGGCACTTCCTTGATCGCGTTGCGGTTCCACGCCGGGACGCGCACCTGGATTTCACCCTTCCGCAGGATCTCGCACTGACAACTCAGCCGGCTGTTGCGCTGCAGGGCGGGCGCCTCCTCGACGCGGTCCTCCTCCGCCTCGGTCGCCTCGCTCAGGTGTTCCATGCCTTTCTCGATGTAGACGTGGCAGGTGGAGCAGGCACAGACGCCGCCGCAGGAATGCTCGATGTTGATTCCGGCGTCGAGGGCGACTTCGAGCAGGCTCTCGCCGATGCCCCCCTTGACGACCCACTCCTTGCGGTCGGCGTGCTCAGGGGAGACGAGTTCCTCCGGGTTTTCGAGGATGAACCGGATGGGAATCTCCTTTGGGCCGTGGTCGTGATCATCTCGCTTCAGGTGCATGGAGCGGTGTCCTCAAGGATCGCGTGGTCGTCACTTCGGATGTTAGGCCCGATGCGTGGAGGGGCGCCGCGCCGGGCGCGACGCCGGCGCCCCGGGGAGGAACCCCCCGCCGCCGAATCGCGCCCGCGAGAGCATTCGCCTACCCTATGGCGTCTTGGTTCGGCACCGGGAGAAGCCCACGCTTGTACAGCCGCCTCATGCGAAACTGGGAGGTGCGCCTGGCGCATCAGTACGGGCGTCACCACGTGCCGCTGCCCTTTCGTGTCGGGGCCGATTGGTGGAAGGATGAGTTCGCGCATATCCGCGGCGCAGACGATCTGGAGGGGCTCAGCCGCATCGCCGACGAGTGGGCCGCCCAGCCGCAGCGTTTCCTGCCGCGCGCGGCGGGCGAAGTCCCCTTCGAGATGAAACCGGGACTGATCCGCTTTCCGAGCCGCGGGGTGACGAGCGAGGAGCGCAACCGCACGGCGTACCTTGCATACCGCCCGCTGGGGAAGGGCTGCCCGATGGTTCTCGCCGTCCCCGCCTGGAACACCCAGCGCTGGCGCCTGCGCACCCTCCTGCCCACGGCGAAGCAGTGCGGCTTCGGCGGGGCCTCGATCAGCCTCCCCTACCAGGACGAACGTCAGCCCGAGGGCTGGACCTACGCCGAGGCGCTGATCAGTTCCGACCTCGGCCGGACGATGCGCTCGATGCAGCAGAGCATCCTCGACACCATGGACGCCCTGAGCGTTCTGCGGCAACTCGGCCACCGTCGCGTCATCCTCGTCGGCTTCAGCGTCGGCTCGGCCATCATCAACATTCTCGACACCCTCGACCCGCGGCCGCTGGGCGTTATCTGCGTGCTCTGCGGCGACGACTTTGCCCGCTGCGTGATGGAGGGCATCTCCACGCGGCACGTTCGCAAGTCCATCGAGCCCAACATCTCGCGCGAGCAACTCGATCGCGTCTGGAGGCCGCTCTCGGCGCACCTGTACGTTCCGAGGCTGCGCGAGATGCAGCGCCCCCTTCGGGCCATGCTCACGTCCCACTACGACTTCACCTTTCCCGCCGAAACCGGCCGCCGGCTGCGGGCGCAGTTCGAGGAGCACGGCGTGAAGCACGAGTGGACGGAGATGTTCTGCGGCCACTACACGCTCTCGTGCGCCCCGTTCTCGCTGCGGTTTCTCGCGTGGTTCCGGGGCCGACTTCGACTGGCGGCGGCGTTACCGGACGACGCCGGGCACGACTGACGGTCGCGCCCGCGGGAATCCCCCGCGGCGCCTGGCGCGCGCCTCTCCGCCTCAAGTCGCCGCCTCGAACGCCGATACTCCCGAAGGAGACCGTCGCGCCCTTGCGCGCTGCGACGGCGGTCCGCACCACGGAAGGGAACGCCGCGTGCCCGCCAATCGTCTGCGAAACGAACAGTGGCGACGAAGCCTCGAGCAGATCTTCGAGCGCGGCGGCGGCCTCGAGATCTCCTTCCCTCGCGCCCGGACCGCCGAGAACGGCTCCGGCGACGCGACGCCCGCCGACGCCTCCACCTGCAACCTCATCTGGCGCGTTCGCATCCTGCGCCTCACCGAGGATGAGATCGTCCTCGAACAGCCCATGGCCCTGGGGGAGACGATGGCTCTGGCCAAGGGGGTCGAACTCGTCGCCGTTATGGCCGTCGGACAGAACCGCTGGATGTTCACCACCCGCGTCCTCGGCGCCGCGGAGGTCACCATCGCCGGCCGGACGATCAGCGGGCTGCGAATCGCCTGCCCGGAGGGAGTCGAGCGCTGCCGGCGGCGCAACTTCTACCGCGTCTCCACGACCGAGCTCATTCTCCCCAAGGTCACCTGCTGGCCCCTGCTCAATCCCGACTCGGTGGTGCTGGCGGAGAAGGCCAACGAGATGCGCGTTCTCGCCTCGCAGAATCCCGAGGATGCGGCGGACTTCGAGAACGTCGATGAGCACCTGACGATGCCCGAGGTCGGCCCACCCTTCCGCGCCACGCTGGCCAACATCGGCGGCGGGGGCATCGGCCTCGTCGTCGAGCCCGGCGACGCCCAGGCCCTCACGCGCCACCGCACCTTCTGGCTGAGCATCGCCCTGCCGCCGGAAATCGCCGTGCCGCTGGCCGTCACGGCCAAACTCGTCCACACGCACATCGATTCGAGCCAGAAGACCTACTGCGGCCTGGCGTTCGAGTTCGGCCACAACCGCAGCCACCAGAAGTTCATCACCGACCAGATCCGCCGCTGCGTGACCATGCAGCAGGAGGCGCAACTCCGCCGCCTGCTCAAGGCGGGTTAGAACGACTGCAAACTGCCTTGAGTGTTCCGCCACGCCCACGATGAGGCTCTGCGAATCGTGGGGTGCGTCGCAATCGTGAACGACCGCGCCGCTGTGCCATGCTTCACGTCTCTGCGGGAAGCATGGCGAGGGTGCAAGCGCGCACGGTCTCGAAGGAGAGTCACAACGTCCTCCGCGCGACTGCATGCTGCGGCCCAGAGTGGGTCGAAGCATGGCACCGGCACAACGTGCTACTATCACCGAGCGACCTCGAGTGAGCGGAAAGCAGGCTGATCATGCTCGCCGAAATCCCTCCAGAGATCAACGCCGGGTGGTTCGAGGATGTTGTCTTGTGGGTTGGGTTCACGTGGTACCACCTCTTGATCTATGGAGTGGCCGCACTGCTTGCCGGAGTCTTGGGCGACTGCTTCATCGGACGCGGATGGTGCAAGGTGCCTGGCTACTTCCTTTTCCTCTCCGTCATGGCGTTCACTGGCGTATACCTCCTTAGCGCCCACTCGATCTACAGAAGCGCGATACGCCTTCAGCTA
>JBDIVQ010000191.1:0-5026 GCA_039794345.1 Phycisphaerae bacterium
CTCGCGCGGCGGCGTCGTCACGCCCTTCCACTGCGCCTCACGCGTCGGCGTGGGAATCCCCTCGTGGAGGAACTCCATTGCCAGCCGCCCGACCTCCGTGCCCGCGTAATTGAGGATCAGATCGCGCCCCGGCGTGCCGAAGGTTCCGAGATCGCACATCTCGACGCCTTCAACCTCGCACAGGCGGCGGAGTTCTTCGAGATTCCCCGGCGGGACGGCGAGGACCATGCGCTCCTGCGCTTCGCTGATCCAGATCTCGGTGTAGGTGAGTCCGGCGTACTTGAGCGGGGCGCGTTCGAGGTGAACGGTCGCGCCGAGCGCTTCGCCCATCTCGCCGACCGCCGAGGAGAATCCCCCCGCGCCGCAGTCGGTGATGGCGCTGTAGAGGCAGCCGCCCTCGTGATCGCGCGCCTGGAGGATCACGTCGAGCATCTTCTTTTCGGTGACGGCGTTGCCGATCTGCACGGCATGGCTGAACTCGTCGGCGTGGGAGTCCGTCAACTCCGCCGAGGAAAACGTCGCGCCGTGAATGCCGTCGCGCCCCGTGCGCCCGCCGAGGGCGATGATGCGATCACCCGCGCGGGCCGCGCCGCGCACCTTGTCGCGCGGCATGACGCCGACGCAGCCGCAGTAGACCAGCGGATTGCCGACGTAGCGATCATCGAACCACACCGTCCCGTTGACCGTCGGAATGCCCATGCGATTGCCGTAGTCGCGCACCCCGGCGACAACCTGCGAGAGAATCCGCCGAGGATGCAGGCAGCCTGCGGGGAGTTTTTTCACCGCAGAGATCGCAGAGAGCGCAGAGGGAGTCATTGGATCCGGTTCCAATCCAATCGCTGCATCCCTCCGTGTCTCCGTGCCACTGTGGCTCTTTCCAATGCCTTCCTCTGCGCTCTCCGCGCTCTCTGCGGTAAATGAATCCGGAAGAGCCACGCAGAAGATGTCCGTCGCGGCGATCGGTTTGGCGGCCAGGCCCGTGCCGATCACATCGCGGATGCATCCGCCGATGCCCGTCGCCGCGCCGCCGTAGGGTTCCAGCGCGCTGGGGTGGTTGTGCGTCTCGACCTTGAAGCACACCGCCGTGTCCTCGTCAAACGCAATCACCCCGGCGTTGTCCACGAACACCGAGAGGCACCAGTCGAGACCCTCAGCGATGAGTTCGTGCGTCGCCGCCGCGACGGTTGACTTGAGCAGGTTGTGGATGGTGATCGAGCCATCGGGGTTGATGATGTGTCCGGGACGGTTCGCCGCATCGGGCAGCTCGCCGCGGTAACGGATCGTTGACTTGAGCGTCTTGTGGACGCAGTGCTCCGACCACGTCTGCGCCAGCGTTTCGAGTTCGACGTCGCGCGGCTCGCGGCCGAGACGGCGGTACTCGCTGCGAATCACCTGCATCTCTTCGAGGGAGAGGAACAGGTGCCCCTCGCGGCTCAGGCGCAGCAGGGCCGCATCATCGAGATCGAGGATGGGGATCTCGCGCACGACCAGCGGCTGCTCGCGTCCGCGGGGGAATGACTCCGGACAATGCGGCGTGCGGTACACCGCCTGCACGGTCGCGTTGGCGAGGAGGCGATTGGCGATGCGGTCGGCGTTCGCATTATCCACGCCGAAGAGGTCGTAGCGCGTGCCCGTGCGGACGGAGGCGGCCGCGCCGAGCAGTTCCGCGATCGCCATTTCGACGGACTGGGCGGCGGGGTCCATCACGCCGGGCAGGGGATGGACCTCGACGAGGACGCTGCCTCGCTCCGCCGGCCTGACGCCGACCGTCGAGTCCTGCGCGACGGCGTCGCTGAGGAGTTCCTCGGCAATGGTGCGGACCTGAGCAGGAGTGAGGTCGGCCTCGATGAGGTAGACGTTGGCGGTGCGGACGCGTTCCAGCGCGCACCCGAGTGCCGCCAGCGCATCGCGGCGGAGGGACTCGCCCCGCGGATCGGCCTGGCCCGGCCGGGGATGGACCTCGATTCGATGAACGGTCATGCCTGCTCCAGCGTGGAAATGGGGCTGAATCGCCCTCAGTGCGATAGCCGCGCCGCCCGGCTGCGCCATTGTAGTCGTTGGCGCAGCGGATCGGAATGCGGTGAATCGCCCGCCTGTCATCCATCCCGACCTCCGCCGGCCGGTTTGTCGCGCGGCGGGGCGATCCTATCGTCCACGCAGCGCGGCGCGATCGTCGCGACATCGAGCAGGAGGCTCGCCTTGATCCGTCATCGTCTCCCGCATTCCGGCGTTGCTCTGTTTCTGGCCGTGGCCTTCGCGCTCGCGGCAGCCCTGTTTGCTCAGGGCGGCTGCGCTTCGAACCGCGCTGCGGGCGGCGGGGCCCTGCCGGACATGAAGGCCGTGATGGCCGACTACGAAGCGGGCCGCTTCCTCGACGCCTACACCGGCGCCGTCTCGCTCTATCGCCGCTCCGTCGTGCCTGAGCGCGATGAGGCGGCGTACCTTGCGGGCCTGAGCGCCTATCGCCTCCAGCGTTACGAGGATGCCGACCGGTACCTCAGCCCGCTGGTGCGCATCGCGACCACGGATGTGGCGGGGCGTGCGGCGGGGACGATGGGACTCGTCGAACTCGAGCGCGGCCGGTACCGCGAGGCGGCGGAGTACTTCAAGACGGCGGCCGACCGTCTCGAGGGCCAGGGCAAGGCCGAGGCCGCCTATCGCGCCGGACTCGCCTACAAGGAGAGCAACTCGCCGAGCCTGGCGCGCGTGCAGTTCATCATCGCCCGCGGCGCAAGCAAGGATGCGGCGTTTCAGGCGAAGGTCGATCGGGAACTGAAGACGAGCGGGTACACGCTGCAGCTGGGCGTCTTCGCCAGCCGGCTCAACGCCGAGGCGCTGGTGCGCGAGTTCAGGTCGAGTCGGGCCGCGTCGCTCGGCGAGCCGCGCATCATCACCGCCGAAGGAAGCCGCGGCGAGACGCTCTACTCCGTCCACGTCGGCACCTTCAACTCCTACAGCGCCGCGATCCGCGGCCGGGCGCTGCTCGACCAGCCGGCGATCGTGCGGCCGATCGCAGGCGCCGGTGAGTGATGCCCGCCTACGCCCCCTATGACCCCGCCGAGGAGAAGCGCTTCTTTCACGAAGGCATCGACCTCTTCAACGAAGGCGAGTTCTTCGAAGCCCACGAGGCGTGGGAGGAGATCTGGAAGAACACCGCCGGCCGCAAGGCGAAGTTCTACCAGGGCCTCATCCAGGCGGCGGTCGTCCTCGAACACATGAACCGCAGCAACCCGCGCGGCGTGCAGCGCGTCTGGTCGAGCATGCTCACCAAGTTCGACGGCCTGCCGGAGGTCTTCATGGGGGTGAACATTCCCGAGTTCCTCGGCGCGCTGCGCCCGGTCGTCGCGCATGTGCTGGAAATGGAGACGGCCCCCGGCCAGCAGCCCTACGACGTTGAGTTGAAGTGGAACCGCAACGCGGTGCCGAAAGTGGAACTGCTCTACGACCCGTTCGAAAGCGGCGAGGCGGCGCGGTTGGATTGAGGGCGTTGATGCAAAGCGCCAACCAGGCCGAAGCGCCAGCGAGGACGAGCGACGCAACGCGCCGATACCAGGCCGAAGCGCCAGCGAGGACGGCTCTCGTCACTCATCGTCGATCGACTCGCCGGCAATCGCCTTGGCGGCGTATTCGCGAGTGCGATCGCTGCAATCACAGAGACCTTCCTGGAGGAGCCAGTCGGGAGCCTCGTCAATGCGTATCAGCCCCTTGGTGATCCAAATCCGGCAGTTGGAACACGGCGTCTGCTCATACGCCCAGAGCAGCGCCTCGCGCCCGTCCGCTCTCGCCTCATCGCCGAAGACCTTGGAGATCGCCATCGCCACGCCGTGAACGTCATCAAACTCATTCTCAAACTCACTCGGCGGCCGGCCGGCAATGGCGCGCATGATCATCTCGCCGTCGCCGTGCCGGTAGTTCTCGATGAAAAGTTCGAGAATGTCCGAGTCCGGGCCGTGGCGATTGAGCAGTTCAAGCGCCAGATCGCGCACGCGATCATCGTCGAACGGCGCGATGATCCGCAGAAGACAGTACCGCTCACGGTCATCCTGCGCCGCTAGCGCCTTGTCGATCAGCGGCGCGATATCGAGAGGAAAGACCGGTCGCGGAGTGCGGAACACGTTGCAGAGCACCGCCACGCGCTCAGGATCCGTCTCGGCGACGAGCGTGTGTGCGGCGGCCTCAATCTCCTGCTCCGTTGCCGTTCTTGACCATCGCCAGGCACGAAACCTCGCTTTGTGGAAGTCCGCCGGAGGATCCTCAGGGTTGAAGACATAGGCGCACACGTCGAGGCGAGGGTCGGGCACATCCTCGGACTGCCCAGATGGCGTCGAAGGGCGCTCCCAAGGCGATTCAGCAAGTCCCACGAAGGCAGCCACACGCTCGGATGCTTCTGCGGCCCTCGCCAGCGCCGCGTCGACGGGCGCCTCGCCGTCCATTTCGCGGGCGCGGCTTCTCCACGAGGCGGGCAGCCAGTCGTGTTTGTCGGGAAACTCATCGCCGAAGGTCTCCGCAAGAAGCAGCAGCCCGTCGATCGGTATTGCAATGACCAGCGACGCCCCATTGTCGTGACACCGCCGATTCGCATCGCGGTCGAAGCGATCGCGCACCGCCGCGAGCGCCGCCGCATCTCCGCGCCGGGCGAAGTGCGCCAGCACGCAGAGCGGATGCCAGATGTCGGCGTCGTCTGGCGCCTGGTGCGCGATCTCGATGAGCCGGTCGCGCACCGCAGCGCCGCCCCCCGCAGCGACGGCGAGGTCGTGCAGCCAGTCGTGGCGATCATCTTCGCACTGCTGGTCGTACCGCTGATCCGTCGTGCACGCTTCGACGATGAGGTCAAGGCGGTCCGCCGCGCCGTGGCGCTTCACGTGCAATACAGCCCGGCCAAGCCCCTTGCGCAGGGCGTCGGCGAATTCATCGCGCGTCAGGTTCCAGTCGCGTTCGTGTGGATGGGTCACGTGTGAGGAGTCTATGCGATTGCCCAGAGCGAGAGGCGGTGAATCGGGGATCAGGCGAGGTAAACTGTCTTCGC
>JBDIVQ010000192.1:0-4948 GCA_039794345.1 Phycisphaerae bacterium
TCGGCGAGACGGCCAGCACGTTGGGCACGTCGAAGAAGCGCATCGTCGGATGATCGGCCGCGGCCCTGATCGCTTCGGTTCCCTCGTAGCCTTCGCCGCCGGGGCCGATGGCGTTGACGGACCACTCCATGTTGGACTGCCCGCCGCAAAGCCAGACTTCACCGAGGAGAACGTCGCTGATGGTGATGCGGTCGCCATCGCCGCCGATGTGCATTGAGTGCGGCCCGCCGGGCCCGGGTGTGCGGAGCGTGAGATTCCATCGGCCGTCCGCGCCGGCCTGAGTCGAGTGCGGCGCGCCGGCGTCCTGCCATGATGGAGCGACCGTCACCCGTTCACCCGCATCCGCCCAGCCCCACAGCGTCACCTCGGCATTGGCCTGGAGCACCATGTGATCGGAGATGATCGCCGGCAGGCGCACGTCGGCGCGTGCGAACGACCCGCACATGAGCGCCGCGAGCGCGCATGCCGCCGTACAACGCCCGTGGCGGCGCGATCGTGAGCGTATTTGTTCAGTGATCCTCATCCCCTTCACCCTCCGATTCGCCGGTCGCGGGCGGCGGGGCCGGCGCGGACGAGTTCGCATCGGCTGCCGGGCGGACTTCGAGGTGCCTGATCTGCCCGCCGAGGTGGCCGGTGTACGCCATCAGGCCGGTCGTTCCGCCTGCGAAGAGCAGGGCCACGATCGCCAAGGGCATGCGGAACTTGTCAGCGCTGCGGCAGAAGACCCAGCCCAGCAGGGCGAGCACCCCCGCGGCCTGGAAGCAGTAGTGGGCCTTCTCCGCCCACTCCTCGTGCTCGTGGATGAAGAACTTGAGGTCGGCATCCTCCTGGCTGAGACGCTCGCTGACGTTGCCGCGGAAGTCTTCGACGACGTGCTCGGCTTTTTCGCCGCTCAGGAACGCTGCCCAACTCAGCGCCGCGCCGATGACGATGATCTCGAGGGCGAACTTGAGGCGGGCCGGACTCTTCGTGACCAGCGCAAAGAGCACAAGGAGCACACTGATGACCGCCAGCGCGATCGGCAGGTGGACCGAACCGAGATGCACCCAGGCGCCGTTCATGGACATGGGGCAAACCTTCCTTTCATGCGGCCCGGCAGCGGGGCCGGACACGGTTTATCAGCATAGCCCGCGCGCGGCGCGGCGGAGGTCATCGGGGGTGTTGACCTGGGCCACATCGGGCCAACCGGCGGGGAGGGGCAGATCGATGTGCCCGGCGGCTGCAATCAACTCGTGAACGGCGAGCGAACCGGCGTCGAGGCGCTGCTGCAGGGCCACGAGCAGGTTGGCGTGATAGAGGCCGGGGAAGGGGTGCCGGCGGCCCTCGGCGTCGCAGAACGCGACGACCTGCACGCCGGCGCGCGTGGCGCTGTGGAGTCCCTCGATCCACGCGGGCTGGAGGCCCGTCATGTCGCACGTCATCACGGCGAGCCACGGAAAGGGTTCCGGGGACCTTCGTTCGGCGGGGGGCGAATCGATGAGGTCGAGCATCGCCGCTTCGAGGCCGGCGAGGGGGCCGAGGCCGGGGCGGCGGTCGGCGATGGTGCGCAGGCCGAGGTCGGCGTAGCGGTCGGCCGCATCGGCGACGACGGTGATGGTCGATGCGATCGGCGCCGCCAGCCGCGCCAGCCGCGCGATGAGCGCCTCGCCGTAAAGCAGCGCCCGCGCCTTGTCGCTGCCGAAGCGCGAACTCCTGCCACCGGCGAGGATGTAGACGGGCAACTGATTCATGGGTCAGTATGGCCGCAACGAGGCACAAGAGACACAGAAGGGTGGAAGAGGACGACTTCGCTCTGCTCGCACGCGCGAGAGATCACTCTTGCCTGGTTCGATTCTTCGGCAGTCGGTGGAATCTCGCGTTCGCGGGCATGACGGATAACTCCAATCCCCTCTTTTTGCGCCTTCTGTGCCTCTTTGCGGCCATGCTCTCAGCCTTTGTGCCCGCTTTGTGCCTTTGTGTCCTTGGTGGTGAGTGAAGCGGCGGGCTCCTCACACGCCGCGGGCGAACTGCTCATGGGCCCACGACCACCCCGCAACGGTGCGCGGCAGGCCGCAGGTGTTCATCGCGAGGAGGATCGCCTGCTCGATCTCCGTCTCGTTCGCACCGGCCTGCATGGCGCGGCGGACGTGGCTGCGCAGGGCCGAGTCGAGACCCGCCCCGATGCAGATGCCGATCTTGATCAGCGCGCAGGTCTTCTCATCGAGCGGCCCGGCCTTCTCGACAGCCTTCGCCACGCGCTCGTGCGCTTCGCCCAGCGCCGGGTACTTGGTGATGAAGTCCTTGAACGTCTGCGGGACGGCTGAGTTGCTTCTGCCCTTCTTCGGGGCAGTCTTCTTCGAGGTCGATCGCTTCACCATGTCGAGGCTCCTGTCGCGGGTATTGCGGATGGTGCGGTTGCATTCTATCGCGCGCATGAGGCGCAAGGGGAGGTTGGGGGCGGAACCGCAGGCTCCCGCCTGCGGCTATCGCGCCTGATGTTCACGAGACCGCCTCGACGCTCCTCAATGAACCGCGCAGCCGACCCTCATACACTGGACCCATGCAGTATGGCTTTGTCATCAACCACGACGACTGCATCGGCTGCCACGCCTGCACCGTTGCGTGCAAGGCGGAGAACGCCGTGCCCGTCGGCGGCTTCCGCACCTCGGTCAAGTACACCGAGGTCGGCCTCTTTCCCGACATCCGCCGCATGTTCCTCGTCCAGCGCTGCAACCACTGCACCGATGCCCCGTGCGTGACGATCTGCCCGGTGAACGCCCTCGAGAAGCGCAAAGACGGCATCGTCGATCTCGATCGGGATGCCTGCATCGGCTGCCGTGCGTGCATGCAGGCGTGCCCCTACGACGCGATCTACCTCAACGAAGACCTCGGCGCGGTTGAGAAGTGCCACTACTGCGCTCACCGCATCGAGAAGAATCTCGAGCCGGCATGCGTCAACGTCTGCCCCGTCGGCGCGATCGTCTCGGGCGATCTGCACGATCCGGCCTCGCGCATCTCGCTGATGATCCTCAACAACGAAACGAAGGTGCGCCGATCGGAGCAGCGCACCGGGCCGAACGTTCGCTACATCGGGGCGTCGGACATCGCGCTCAGTCCCGGCAGCGCCGAGCGGCCGGAGATGTACCTCTGGAGCGACCGCCCGCCGCACAAGCGCGAGCCCTGGCCCGCCTCGGCGCCGACGACGCCCCATGCCCGCACGGTGCTCGACGCGGGGCACAAGGTCGAGTGGGGCTGGCCGGTGGCGCTCTACCTCGTCACGAAGGGCCTCGCCGCCGGCACGGGCATCCTCGCCCCCTTCGCGCACTTTCTCGGCCTCGAGTACGGCAGTTGGGCGCAGAAGTTTCTGCCCGAGATCATCGCGCTGCTCTTTACGCTCATCACCTGCGCCCTGCTCGTCGAGGACCTCGCCAGGCCGATGCGCTTCTACCGCATGGTGACGCGGCCGAACTGGAACAGTTGGCTCGTCAAAGGCGGCGTGATTCTCGGCGTGTACCTCGGCACGACGCCGCTGGCGCTGCTGCTGCGCTGGTTGGAGATGGAGGCGGCGGCGGACGTGGTGCGCTGGATCAACGTGCCCATCGCCCTGGCGGTCGCGGGGTATACGGCGTTTCTGTTTGCTCAGTGCAAAGGGCGCGACCTGTGGGAAAGCAGGTGGCTCCTGCCGCACCTGATTGCGCAGGCGGTGATGCTGGGGAGTGCGGTGTTCGTTGCGTTTCAGCCTGCGGCCTGGGATTTCTTCGGCCATACGGATGTGATGACACGACTGGTGTTCATCGCGTCAATCTGGTCTCACCTGCTGCTGGCGCTCAATGAACTCAAAGGCGCCCACGACACCGACAACGCGCGTCAGGCGGCCGGATTCCTCGGCATCGTGCGCCTCGGGCCGCTGCCGTGCTTCTGGAGTTCGTTTGTCGTCCTTACCGCGGTCACCGGGCTCGCATGGGTGATTCCCGGCATGATGATTGGCGTGGTGGTGGTCGGGTTGTACCTCTATGAGTATGCATTTGTGCGAGCCGGCCAGTTGCCGCCGCTGTCTTGAGAATCACCACGGAGTCACGGAGAGCACGGAGTGAAGAATGGCCGCGAAGAGGCACAGAAGGCTCAAGATGAAAAGCCCAATTGATCGACTGACAAACTGACAGCGCATCTGAACTGCTCATTCTGTGCATTTTGCGCCTCTTTGCGGCCATGCTCTATTCCCCTTCTCTCTCCGTGCCGTCCGTGACTCCGTGGTGAGTTAGTCTGGAGTTGATCCCGTGCGATCGCATGACCCTGAACAGATGACCACGACCCCCCTGGAGTCCTTCCCGCCCTTCGACCAGTGGGACGACTGGGTGGAGTACGACCCCGCGGCGTGGCCGCGCAAGGTGGAGAAGCGCTACATCCTCGTGCCCACGACGTGCTTCAACTGCGAAGCCGCGTGCGGGCTGGTGGCGTATGTCGAGAAGGGGGCAGGAGACCGAAGCGAAGACGCACGCGGGGGCGCATCGCGTGGAACGCCGCTTGCCTCTTCACTTCCTCAACTGAGAATCACCAAACTTGAAGGCAACCCCCACCATCCCGCCTCGCGCGGAAAGAACTGCGCCAAAGGCCCCGCCACCATCAACCAGGTGCAGGATCCCAACCGCATTCTCTATCCGCTCAAGAGAGTCGGTCCGCGCGGCTCGGGGAAGTTTGAACGCACGACGTGGGATGAAGTCCTCGACACCTTCGCCGCCCGCATCCGCAAGGCGCTCATCGAAGACCGGCGCACGGAGATCATGTACCACGTCGGACGGCCGGGGCACGACGGCTACATGGACCGCGTCCTCCAGGCGTGGGGGGTGGACGGGCACAACTCGCACACCAACGTCTGCTCCTCGGCCGCGCGCGTGGGATACGCGCTGTGGTCCGGCGCCGATCGCCCTTCGCCCGATCACGCCAACGCGAAGTTCATCCTCATGCTCTC
>JBDIVQ010000193.1:0-4927 GCA_039794345.1 Phycisphaerae bacterium
GGTGAAGCGCCGGTGCAGCCGAGTCGTCAGACCGCCGAGCGCTTCCGCCTCGCTGCGCTCGGCGTCCTTGCTCGCGCTGCGGGCTCTGTCGGAATCAATTCCCGAAAAGATCGCGCGGGGCGAACATCCCCTTGCTCTCGAACCATGCAAGGGCTTCATCGATGCAGAGCCGATGGCAGCGCCCTTTCCGTCTTGAACGGTGCGACGTCATCGTATCGCGGCACCAGGTCGACAAGGAGGAGTGTGCGTCGGCACGTAGGGCACTCGAATCCGTAGTTCTTCCAGAGATACGTCTTGAACATGCGGTCTCCGCAGGCGGGGCAGTCGACAGCGCAGTGCAGTCGATAGAAGAAGTCCGTCTCCGAGAGGCTGTGCCGGCTGCCGCACTTTATGCAGTTCTGCGTCACGAACCCGCCTTTCATGCTCTGGACAACCACCGTTGGCCAGGAGCAGCATGAAGAGAGTCGCAGCCCTTCAATGCGAAGCGGAGAGTCAGTTGCCATCGTGTCTCCTTTCCCGAATGAGATTCGTTACGAGAGGTTCATCCTTCAATTCACGACCGTCTCTACATCGAGTCCTCATGGTTGATCGATATCTCGCTGGCCGCGCAGGTTGCGGACACATTGGTGGTCGGCAAAGGGCGTGGTTAGGAGGCGGGGGATGCACCGGCGAGGGAGTCAAGCGTCCGTTCCTCAATAGACGCGACCCCGCACTCGCCGGCGCGCCGAGCCCAGCCCCATCCATCGTCTACGCTCCTGTTCGCCAGCCGACTCCGAGCCAGTTCTCGTGCGTGTGGAGTCTGAAGCGATGATCGTCCACGGCCCTCACACTAAGCAGCCCAGCGTGTCGTTCGTGATCCACTCCGACGACTACGCGCCCTAGTTCGATAAGTTGTTTGATTGCCTGGTGCTTGCGTCTGTACAGGATCACGCGGTTCCTTCCTTGACAGCACTTCGCCATTTGACTGGCTGTCGTGGCGGTCCGCCACAAGGCGGCGTCCGCTCTCCGTGTGACGCACTCAACCTGCCGCGCGAAGGTCGTGCGCCGTGGTCGTTCGTCCTTTCGCTTGCCGGCCTTACTCATTGTCGCCTCCTTCGGGCTCGGAGAGCAAGCGATGAGCACTCACCGACGGCTCAATCCGATCGGCACCTTCATCCTCCAAGAGGAAGTGATCGATGATCAAACGAACAAACTCGGTTGGTGCTCCTTCCAACCAAATGCGGATGTCCGCAAGGTCCTTTGGTGCAAGTCGAATCGGTGTAAGGGTGACTGTGGCCTCGCCGTCATCTACGACCGCTTCAAAGTCCGAAATATCTTTCACATCAGCATCCCCGAAATTGTCGACTTTCGTTTGGAGGATTCCGCGCTTGGCGAGCAGTTGTTTCACTACAAGGTCGGCCAGTTGAGCCAGTCGGTGCTGCGCGGGCCCGCTCGCGTTGATCACATCTGCCGCTCGAGACACAGAGGCATGCCGAATGAACCTGGCTGGAGTCCAGTTGAGGATGGCGCAAGCCTGGTCAATCGTTGCACGCTGTTCCGGCGTGAAACGGGTGCTGTAAGTCATGGGCTCTTCGCCGCTCGCTTGCGGCTGGGCACCCTTTGATGAACTCCTGCTGCGCCTGGCCATGCTGATTCTCCTTGATGCAGTCCAGAGATCATAGCATGAAAACATTGCACGTCAACAGGTCAAAAGTGGATTTTATGCGATTTTGTGCGTCTTTGCCGTAAGTGTCTCTGCGATAACTGTTTGAAAGCGGGCTTCGCAGTGAAGTAAAGTTATGGGATGTTGCTCGCCTATGCACTCAAAGCGAGCAAAGCAGAGGGAAGCGCGGCGACACGAGTCGTCTCGTCTTCTCCGACCCGGGGGAATGATCGAGTTCCTCTCCTCATTGCGCAGTTCCACGGCGGCGCGCCGGCGAGGGGGGAGTCATCGGAGCGCCGATCGCTTCCGCCTCGCTGCGCTCGGCGTCCTTGCTCGCGCTGCGGGCTCTGTCGGAATCAATTCCCGAAAAGATCGCGCGGGGCGAACATCCCCTTGCTCTCGAACCACGCCAGGGCTTCTTCGACGGCGCCGAAGATGCGCGTCGCCGTTTCGGTGATGAAGGGCGAAGGGTTCTTGGCGGGCTTCCAGACGACGTAGACCTCTTTCGTGTGCTCGAAGGCGTGATGCAATTCGCGCTCGACGCCGCTGCTCAGGCCGGGAATGCCGCCGGGCAGTTCGGGGATGAGCGAGACGATCATGTCCGCCTGATCGATCAACTTGAAGTCGCGCATGTAGATCTGCCCGTCCACATCCCCGGCGATGTCGAGCACCTGCCGCACCGCCACGCGGATCGGCTCATCGCTCACCCGGCGGCCGCCAAAGGAGTGCGGCTCGACCTCCAGAAAATCACGCCCCTCGCGCGCCGCGGCGATCGCCCGCTCAAGGAGCAGTTTCTCATCGACGTCGCCCGGGTCGAAGGTGATGAAGTGCCTGGTCAACTCCGCGCGGAAGCGGTCAATCTCCGCGAGCACCTCGGGCATGTCGAAGACGTGGCTCATCGGGAAACTCGGATACACCTTGCGCATGTCGCTGCGGGTGATGAGTTGCACGCACGAGCGCACCGTGTCCTGGTGACGGCCGCGCGCGAGGATGTAGAAGCGCTCACGGCAGCCGACCGCCTGGGCCATCAGTTCGGTCGCGAGAATCTCCTCCTCGCGCCAGACCATGCAGTCTTTCATGGTGGCGTCGATGTCGTGCTCGCGGTGCAGGCGGTGATGCACGACCTCGATGTTGTCCACGAGGCAGATGAACATGTCCGGCTTGAGCGCGGTGATCTGGTCGAAGTCGAATGCGGAGAAAAGGCCGTGCCGCCAGCGGAAAGTCGCGTGGGTGTTGACGATGAGGTTGTGCGACGCGGCGGAGAGGCTGATGATGTCCTTGAAGACGCTGCGGCGCAGGGCGTGCAGGCGGCTGAGCGGCAGGTCGAGAATGCGCCCCGGCCGCACGTCGGGCGCCTCGGCGTACATCATGTCGCCGACGTGAAAGAGGTCGATGCCCACGCCCTGCTCGTTGGCCAGGCGGCTGACGGCGTCGAGGTACTCCTTCTTGTTCATCCCGACCTGTCCGGTGACGATCGCCCGCATGAGCGGATTCTAGGGAGAGGCTTGGGGCTTGAGGCTTGAGGCTTTGGGCTTGGGGCTTTGGGCTTGGGGCTTGGGGCAATAGCCCCAGGCGGGAGCCTGGGGTTCTCTCGTTCACTCACGCGATCGCACCGGCGCGCCGCTATGGCTGCGTCGCCACGCGCCACTCATCCGTGCGGAAGGGAGCGGCGGGCAGGCCGGCGCCGTTCATCAGCGTCGGCTCGACATCATCATCCCAGCCGTAGCGCACCGCCGCCGGCTGGGGTACGGCCTCGGACCACACGATCACGCGGTAGCCCTCGATCTTCGCCTCCGCCGTGACGAACCGTCGATCGGAGCCGGCAATCTCGAAGCCGACAACTTTCCCGCCGCGCCACTTCAGTTCTTCCGGCGCGGCAAAGGTGATCTGCACGCGGCCCGCAACGACGCGCATCGACTGGTACAGCGGGGCGGTCACGGTTCCCACGTCATGCCCGTAGGTCCGGCTCAGCGCCCACAGCGCGAGCCGCTGCCCGACCGCCATCTTATTGCGCGGGTGAATGTCGGCCACATCGCCGATGTCCATCGTCACCACCATGCCGGTGTTGGCGGCGCGCTGCAGCGCGAGATGCTGCGACTCGCGCACGACGGGCGTCTCGCCCTGCTCGCCCCAGTACGCGAAGGGTGCGATCTGCACGAAGTAGAAGGGAAACACCGATGCCTCAGCGCCCCACGCCGCGCGCCAGTCGGCGATCATCGCCGGAAAGAGGCGGCGGTAGTCGTACGCATTGTCCCGATTCGACTCGCCCTGGTACCAGATCGCGCCGCGCAGGGCGTATTGGCGGAACGGCTCGATCATGCCGTTGTAGAGGACGGAGGGCGAGTTGGCGTGCAGGCCGGCGTTGGCGGGAAAGGCGCCGAGTTGCTGCATCGTCGCGCCGCGGCGCATCGCCCACTGGCCGGCGAGGGGGATCGACGTCGCGCCGCTCGCCTGCCCGGCCGGCGCATTGAGCGCGAGCCGCATCTGGTCTTCGCTGCCCGTGAGTCCACCGCCGCCGCCCGTGTCCACAACGCGAATGGCGATGGTGTTCGTCCCCGCGCGCAGCGCGCCGGGCGGCACGTCGTACTCGCGCGGCACGAACCACTGGCCGGGCGCCTCCGCGCCCGCGATGCGCTGGCCGTTGATCCATACGGTGTCCATGTCGTCGATGGGGCCGAGGTGCAGCGTCGCTCCGCGGGTCGGCACATCTGAAGGCACTTCGATCGCGCGGCGGTACCACACGACGCCGTCGAACGCCCCGGCGACCTGCGCATCCCATGCGCCCGGCAGCAGCGCCCGCTCCCAATCGGCATCATCAAGAGTATCAGCGTGCCACGCGCCTTCGCCGCTGCCCGGATCGATCGTCCGCAGCCGCGACCACCACAGCAGGCGGCGCTCGGCGAGCATGCGCTCAGGCAGTTCGGGCTGCGCCCGCACCCGCGCGAGGAAGTCGAGTTCCGGGCCGCAGACGTTGAGCGCCCGCAGCGCCTCTTCGCTCATCCATGCTTCGATGCGCGTGCCGCCCCAGTTGGAGCCGATGAGGCCGATGGGAATGTTGAGCTGGTCCTGCAGCGCGCGGGCGAAGAAGTAGCCCACCGCGGTGAACTCACCGATCGTCTCGGGCGTGCAGACGACCCACCGTCCGCCGCACTCTTGCATCGGCGAGACGGCCAGCACGTTGGGCACGTCGAAGAAGCGCATCGTCGGATGATCGGCCGCGGCCCTGATCGCTTCGGTTCCCTCGTAGCCTTCGCCGCCGGGGCCGATGGCGTTGACGGACCACTC
>JBDIVQ010000194.1:0-4913 GCA_039794345.1 Phycisphaerae bacterium
TCGCAAAGCCTCCGGGTCGCGGCTAAACCTGATGCCTAGCGCCCAATGCCTAGTGCCTAGTGCCTAGTGCCTAGTGCCTAGTGCCTAGTGCCTAGTGCCTAGTGCCTAGTGCCTAGTGCCTAGTGCCTAGTGCCTAGTGCCTAGTGCCTAGTGCCTAGTGCCCCCCCTCACTTCCGCCTGAACATCTGGAGCATTCGATCCGTCACGAGGAATCCGCCGACGACGTTGATCATGGCGAAGACGATCGCCAGCACCCCCAGCACCGTGGCGGCGATCGAGCCGGGCTCGAGGTGCAGGATGCAGATGAGCGCGCCGACGATCGTGATGCCGGAGATGGCGTTGGAGCCGCTCATGAGTGGGGTGTGCAGCGTCGCCGGCACCTTCTGGATGATCTCAAAGCCGTAGAGCGACGCGAGCACGAGGATGAAGAACACCGCGATGAGCAGGGACGTCCGGCTCGTCGGCGCCGCCTGCGCCAGCGCCAGACCCGGTCCGATGAGTGCGCCGATCACTTCGCCGCTCCTTGTGTGACAGTCTCCGCCTCGCTCAGGCCCAGCGCCTCGCGCACGCGCGGCGAGACGATTTCGCCGTCGTGCGTCGCCGCCATGGCCGCGACGACCTCATCCTCGAACTTGAGAGCGAGATTGCCCTTCTTGTCCGCGATCATGCCGAGAAGGGTCGTGAGGATGCGGCTGAGCATCTGGCTGGCGTGGTAGGGGATCGTCGCGCCTAGGCCGGTGAGGCCGATGATCGTCACTCCGTGCTCGACGACGATGTTTCCGGGTGAGGTCAGGGTGCAGTTGCCGCCCGTTTCGGCGGCGAGATCGACGATGACCGAGCCTTTCGCCATCGCGCGGACCATGTCCTCATCGATGAGTTTCGGCGCCGGCCGGCCGGGCACGGCGGCGGTGGTGATGACCGCGTCCGCGCCGGCGATCACGGCGTGCATCTGCCGCCGCTGCTGCTCCTGCTCGGACTCGCTCTGGGCCGCGGCGTATCCGCCCTCGCCTTCCTTCTTCTCGATCTGGAACTCGACAAATCGCGCGCCGAGGCTCTCGACCTGCTCCTTGACCGCCGGGCGCAGGTCGTAGGCCTGTACGACGGCGCCGAGGCGCTTGGCCGTGGCGATCGCCTGGAGGCCCGCCACGCCGGCGCCGATGACGAAGACGGTCGAGGCGCGGATCGTCCCCGCCGCGGTCATCATCATCGGCAGTTGCCGCGGCAGGTGAACGGCGGCGAGAAGCACCGCCTTGTAGCCCGCCAGGCTCGCCATCGCCGAGAGCACATCCACCGCCTGGGCGCGGGTGATGCGCGGCACGAGTTCGTAGGCCAGGGCCGTCACCCCAGCCCGTGCGCAGGCGTTTATCAGCGCCTCGTCGCGCAGCGGGTTGAGCATCCCGATGAGGACGCTGCCGCGCTTCATGCTCGCGGCCTGCTCGGCCGTCGGGTTGCCGACCATCGCGACGATGTCGCAGGCGGACCAGACCTCGCCGGGGTCGGAGGCGATCGTCGCGCCGGCGTAGTGCGCATCGGGAAAGCCCGCCGCCTCTCCCGCGCCGGACTCGATGACCACCTTGACGCCGACGCGTTCGAGGCGCTTGACCGCGTCGGGGGTGAGGGCGACGCGCGTCTCGCCGGAATTGCTCTCGTTGGGGATGCCGAGCGTGACCACGCCGAAACCTCGCGAAAAGGCCCGTGGATCGAAAGGGAAAGCATCCTAGGTGCGGCCGATCGCCGAGGCAGCCCTTTCAAGCCGGCGCCCCGCGGATCAGGGTGGTTTCCGCTATGCGGGGGGGGGGGCAGTCCGAGATGACGGCATTTACCATGAGCACCGGCGTGGTCGGGCGCCGTTCACGATCACGGCCGGTGAGCCGCCGGCCGAGAAAGCGTGCGACGCTCTCGATCAAGACTCTCCGAAGGACGTCGCGAGCCTCCGCTCAAGAGGCGTGTTCGGCGATCCATGGCGATGGGGTCCGCCCAACGCGACGACCCGCGCCGGAGAGCCGGCGCGGGTCGTAAGAAGTCAGGAGTCGGCGATTGGTCCGAGGACTGGCGCCGTCATTGCGGAACCTGGGCCACGTTAGACGTGGCGCAGGGCGTGCCCTCCACCACGACGAGTTGGACGAAGCCGCCACAGGCAGAACTCCCCGCCGTTCCGTTCACGGTCCCGCTGCCGCTTCCGGTGTTGATTTGGGCGTAAAGTCGCAGGTTCTGATTGCCGAGGCCGAGTTGGGTGCCCGAGCACGGGCCGCCAGGAATGACCACGCTGCCCTCGTTGCTGGCGAAGACGATCCCCATCGGGCGGTCGGGGACCGCGTTGCTCCACTCGACGGTCACCGTGCCGGGACAGTCGCCGCTGAGGTTGAGTCGGAAGCCGCCGCCGCTCGCGACATACTCAAGCGCGTTGGCCATGAGCGCCGCGCCATCGCCGGTCCAGTAGGCGCCGTTGATGTCGCTCGATGGGGGGAAGAGCCCGAGGTCAACGCGGTTGGGCACGCGGCCCTCGACGACGAGCGGTCGGCCGTCGCTCCACTCGGCAATCAGCGTCGAACCGGGATGGATGCCCGTGCCGTTGGTGCGGAAGATGTTGGTTCCGCTGAGCGTGCTGACTCCCTGCACCGTCGGATGGTTGGGGTCGTGGATCGTGCCGAGGGAGGCCGCTCCGCTCGCATTGCCCGTGCGGCAGATGATCGCTTCATAGTCGGGGTTGTCCTGCCAGCGCCCGCCGAGCGATCGACCGACGGTCGTCGTGCTGACGGCGAACACAGTGACGACCACCCCACCGCCGGCGTCCACGTAGTCGGCCAGAACATTGCCCATGTTGACGTTGCTCTGGTAGGTCAGGTTCGACCAGGTGATGACGGCGTCATAGTTGAGCAGATCCTGAAGGGTTGGCGTGTTCGTCGTCGCGAGGAGCACGTCCACCACGCCGAAGCGACCCGTTGCGACGAGTTTGGCTTGCAGGTCCGCGGCGTTGGTGCTGCTGTCGGCGGGGACAATGAGCACGTCCGTCGCCAGGCTCGGCGCCGCAACCACAAGCGCCACCCCGAGGCTCGCGGCGCATCCCATCACTCTCTTCACTCTCATGATTCAATCCTCCAGAAGAAGTCTGCAGCGCCTGACCTCGTGAAACGCCCACGGACGAGAGCGCCGCTGATCGCCACAATTGACACTTCGCGCAACCGCACCATGCAGGGCGCGAGTCACTCCACCACCGCGGCGACGATGTTCGACACCGCCCCGCTGTGCGCCGCCTGAATCCACACCGGCCGGCCCGAGGCGCCGGGCGGCACGCGGCGCGCCAGCACGGCTGTTCCGTTGCCGTCCGCCACAGCATCGCCCGCGCTCGCCGGGAGGCGCAGCCCGAGCGTCACGCCCAGTTGCCCGATGCGCTGCTCGCCCAGTCCGGCCAGGCTGTAGATGAAGTACACCCGCTGCCCCGGCGCAGCGCCCGTCGCCGTCAGCGTCGTGTTCACGCCGCCGCGCAGGGCATCATAAGAGAGTGTCATCACCGGCGCATCGCCTGTGGGAATCTCAACGTTGAGCTGGATCCGCCGCGAGGGATCGACGCCGTACTCCCTGCTGTGGAAGTACCCGAGGCGCGAAGCGCCGGCGGACTCAAAGGTATTCTTGAACATCCAGCCCAGGTGCGACTGGTTCGTGATCTGGCTTTGCACGAGGCTCGTCACGTTCCAGTCGATCCAGCCGCGATGTCCGCTCGAACCCGTTTGGGCGGTGGCCCAGACTTGCGGGTCGAAGGCCGGCTGGTTCGCCCACGTGACCGTGTTCTCGCTCCAGTTGGCGAGGACGTGATGGACATTGGTGTCCAGCCCGCCCGCGGCCGGCTCGGAATCGAACTGGTACGCCGAGAGCGTCGCGCTCATGATGACGTTGGCGTTGCCCGGCAGGAGGTCGAGCAGGTCGAAGCGCACAAACGTGCGGATGTTGCCCAGGCCCCAGAACGCGCCGCGCCCGATCCACAGCACCTCCGAAGGGCCGTTGTTCTCGTTGGGCGCCACGTCGCGGGTGTGGGCGTCGGCGGTGGGGTAGAGCGTGACGACGCTCTGGGCCGAGGCCGCAGCCGCGATGGCCAGGCCCGCCAGCACGCCGGCAAGCGCAGTTCTCGATCGCATATCTCTCCCTCCTCAAGGTGATGCGATGCGTTGGGATGTCTCCGAGGAGAGGATAACGGATTGCTCCGCGGGATGCAAGGGGATTCCGCGGGTTTTGCGGGGTGTTCGTGCCGGTTCGCCGCGACCCGGAATTCCGATTTGCCGGTTAGCCGCGACGCGAAGGCTTTGCGCAGCGGAGCGCGTCGGGTGCGGCGCGGTGGTCGGGCGCGTCACGCGTGTCCATGCCCAACCGCGCTCCGCTCCGAGGACTCCTCGTCGCGGCGAACCGCGACCCGAATTCGCCGCGTCGCGGCGAACCAAATCCACGGCGCCGCGCGGTGGCGAACCAAACCCGAACCTAATATCATCGCCCATGATCGTCGGCCACCACGTCATCTTCGGGGCGTATGGCTTCTGGCTGCCCAACGATCCGCGCGGGTCGTGGTCCGACTTCGTCGGCTCGTGGGAACTCTTCCGCTACGGCGGCGCGACGAAAACCACGCAGCGTCGATCGCTCGCCGGAGAATCGCACGATCGTGACGCGCGTCTTGCGGCCAAACGGGCTTTGCGTCGGCCCCCGGTGCAGTTCAGCGGCGTGCAGGCCCGTGCGGTGGCGCGCGGGTTCGCGCGTTACATCGAGCGCTCCGGCCGCGCGGCGTGGGCGTGCGCCATCCTGCCCGATCATGTTCATCTCGTGCTGGCCCACGATGCGATCGATATCGAGGAAGCGGCCATTCAGTTGAAAGCGGCGGCGACGCGGCAACTGATTGATGAGCATCGCCATCCCTTTCAGAATGAAAG
>JBDIVQ010000195.1:0-4909 GCA_039794345.1 Phycisphaerae bacterium
GTCGTTGGATACACTGCACCGGCCCAGGCTCGTGGCCATGTCTGGGTCGGGGACGCTGTCCCGTGGGGATCCCTTCAACACCATCATGACTTTGGAGGTGCGCGATGAGCGATCGGACGACGTCGGTAGCGGCGGCTTGCTGTCTTGGAGCCCTTCTGGCGAGCGGATGGAGCCAGGCGGCGAGAGCACAGGATGAGCGGAGCCAGGAGAGTGGTCTCTTCGCGCCTTCCGGTTCCGAGTACATCGGCGGCCGTGGGCTCATTACGCTCGAAGGCGTCACCGGCATGTTTCTCAACCCGACCTCCGGCACGCTTGATGAGGGGAAGTTTACGGTCCAGTACTGCGCGGTTGTGACCTACAAGGACGGCGACAATGAGGTCCAGCACACCGCCATGGCGTCGTATGGCCTGACCGACTGGCTCGAAGTTGGCCTCTTCGGCCGCATCACCGACCTCGCCAACTCCGACAGCGACCTCGGCGCCGGCGGCCCGCTGGCGCGCGTGCGACTCCTCAAGGACCAGGACTGGATTCCCGAACTGAGCGTCGGAGCCATGTTGCGCGAAGGCCATGGGAGGCTCACCAAGCGCACCGTTTTCCTCGCCGCCAGCAAGAGGTTCGAAGTTGACGATGAGGGCTTCCTCCGATCGATACGCGTGCATGCGGGTGTTCGTCAGATCTGGCAGGATTCGGAGTTCAACAACCCGCGCGGCACGATCGGCTACGTCGGCGGCGAACTGGAATTGCCTCACCAATTGTTCGTGGTGGGCGAGGTATCCACGCGAAGCAATCTCGTGGACAAGACGCCCTATTCCTTCGGCATTCAGTGGAGGCCGCAGGAGCACTTTGGCCTGAGCATTGCCGCCGCGCAGGCGGGCGCGTCGGAAGATCTCGCCGTCTACGCCGGGATCGGCATCAGTTTCTGAGCGGTCTCGCGCGATCCCGCGCGTTCGGTGGCGCCTTCGGGATCAGGCATTGAAGGCGTCGACGAGCGACTGCGCGCGGGCCGCGTCATGCTGCGCATCCATCGCGCGCAGCGCGGCAAGCGCCTGGCCGGCCTGCTCCCGAGCGGCGGCGAGATCGCCCGACTTCGCGAGCAACTCCGCGAAATCAAGGCGTGTGCGCTGCTCCTCCTGGGATCTCTTCAGGCCGGCGAAGCCGGCGATCGCTCGCTCGAACGCCGAACGCGCCTCCGCGTCGCGCCTGCGGGCGGCCGCGATGCGGCCAAGGCCCCGATGGGCTGTGGCGACGGCCAGCGGCTGATTGGCGTAGCGGCTCAGCACATCGCCGAACGTCCGCTGTGCCTCGTCGAGATCGCCGCACAAGCGCAAGCCGTCGCCGAGCACGACGAGCACGAGCGCGCGCAACACTTCATTCTGGGCCGAACCAAGCGCGTCAAGCGAGGCGCGCGAGGCTCTCACCGCCGCTTGGGCGTCTCGGGTCTCCAGCGCGAGCATGCCCAGATTGGCGTGCGCAATGGCGATGGCGTGAACGTTGCCGATGCGTACGGCGGCGTCAAGCGATTGGGCGTAGTGCTTGCGCGCGGTTGGGAACTCGCCGCGGCTCATTGCCAGGTTGCCGAGGTTGTTGCTGACGCCCGCAGCGCATTCGCTGTCGCCGATGCGCTTCCACAGTTCGAGCGCGTGATGATAATGGAGGGCTGCCTGGGCATAGTCGCCCTTGTCGCGCGCGGTGTTGCCGAGGTTGTTTGACGCCCTCGCTTCCTGCGCCAGCGCTCCGAGACTCCGAGCGCGTTCGACCCCGCTGCGATACAGTCGTTCCGCTTCGTCGAGGCGGCCGCGAATGTGCTCGATCGAGCCTTCGAGCAGATCGGCGCGCAGGAGGATGACTCGCTGGTCCTCCCCCGCCAGTGCGCGGCAGTGTGCGAGAGCGGACATCGCTTCTTCGAGTTTGCCGCTGCGGTGCAGCAGGTGTGCGAGATCGAACCACGTCGGCCCGAGCGCCTTCCCGGACGCGCGGCCGCCCTCGCCCTCGATCGAGCGGCGCAGCAGGGCCTCGGCCTGATCCGTCCGGCCGGTGCGCTCGAGTATCGCCGCGAGCAATCTCTGGCTCTCGGTCCGTTCGTCGGGCGTGCCGGCCAGCGCGGACATCGCGGTCGCATGCCGGCTTGCTTCGTCGTAGCGGCCGATGCGCAGCAGCACCTCCGTCGCGCCGGCGTGAACGCGCGCGGCAAGAGATGGCGAAAGCGCCGGTTCGTGCTGGAACATCTCCAGCGCTTTCTCGTAGCCGACGATCGCTTCGTCATTAAGGTACAGCGACGCGGCGCGATCCGCGGCGGTGCCGTGCGCCCGCCCCGCCTCGAGCCAGCACTCTGCCTGTTCAAAGTGAAAGGCGAGCAGATCGGGCGCCGCCTGTTCCCATGAGCCGCTCAACTCGACCAGTGACTCCGCGATGCGACGGTGCAGCAATCGCCGATCGCGCATCAGCAGCATTTGGTAGCAGGCGTCGCGAAAGAGGGGCACGCGGAAGGCGCGGCGGGGCCGCTGCGCCGCGCCCGTGGCGGCGATCACCTCGCGCTGTTCGAGATCGGCCAGCAGCGGTCCGATCTCCGGACCGTTCCACGGCGCCTCGCGCCGAACGTGCATGGCGACGTCGAGATCAAACTCCACGCCCTGTGCCGAGCACTGGCTCAGCAGATCGCGATGCGCCTCGGGCAGGCGGTCGAGTCGCGCCACCAGCGCTGAGCGCAGCGATGAAGGAAGCGATTCGATGTTCTCCCCCGTCTCACGGATGCCTTCGGCAAGTGTCCGGATGAACAACGGCACATTACCCGCGCGCCGCAGCACCGCCTGCCGCATCCGGCCGTCCAGAGGCGATCCTTCGGTCAGGGCATCGAGCATCGCCGCCGCCGCCTCATCGTCGAGTGGCCCGATCGTGATGACCTCCTTCGGCGCGACCGGCGGACGCGAGCACTCCGTGCGGGCCGCGGCGATGATGGCAAAACACCGATCCGCTTCCGATGCGAGTGACTCCAAGAGGGCGGCTGAAGGCTCATCCGCATGTTCGTACTGGTCGAGGAAGAGCACGAGCCGTGATTCACCCGCAGCCGTCGCCTCGATCAACACGGAGATGCCGCGTTCGACCGCGCTTCGCATCGCATGCGGGTCAGGGTCGGAGGGGAGGACCGCCATGCGGGAGGGGGCTGCGACGTACCACAAGGCCGGGACGTAGGGCGCCAGGTCATCGCTGCGCGCCGCCATCGCCCGGGCGAAACTATCGAGGTTGTCCAGGGCGCGGTCGCCGCCGCCCGTCGCCCCCGCGAGCAGAATCTCGTGCACCAGTCGCCGCGCCAATCCAAAGGACTGCCGGGCGCTGACGGCACTTGCGGCGGCGCGGATGAACTTCTGCCCTGGGCGACGGCGCGCTGCCTCCTCCACGAGATGCGTCTTGCCCACTCCCAGCGCGCCGCGCACGTCAATCCAGGCGCGGCACCGTTCATCGAGTCGATTCAGCAGGGCCGCGAGTTCGCGCTCGCGCCCCACCAGCGGAGTCCGCCTGGGCTGGCGCGCATCGGTCCTGGGTTGCTCCTCCACGAGGCGGTACGCGAGGATCGGTTCGCCTTTGCCTTTCACCTTCAGGCGCTTCCCGGTACCAAACTTGAAATCCGGCTGAGTGCGCTGGCGGATCGCCTCGGAAACGAGGATGCAACCCGGCGGTGCGGCGGTTTCGAGGCGGGCGGCAACGTTCACCGCATCACCCATGACCGTGTAGTCCATCTTCCCTTTGCTGCCGACATGTCCGGCGAGAACGATGCCCTGGTGGATGCCGATGCGCATCTGGATTGCGACGTCCAACTCACCTCGAATCTCGGTCGCGAACCGGTGCAGGAAGTGCTGCATGGCCAGGGCTGCTCGACACGCGCGGGACGGGTCGTCTTCGTGGGCCAGGGGTGCTCCGAAAAGGGCCATGACGTTGTCGCCGATGTACTTGTCGATGTAACCGCCTTCGCTGGTGATCGCCTCTCCCAGCCCGGCAAAGCAGCGGTTCATGATCGAGTGCAGTTCCTCGGGATCGAGCCCTTCGGCCATTGCGGTGAAGCCGCTCACGTCGGCGAAGAGGACGACGACTTCGCGCCGTTCATCGCGCGGCGATGGAGCCGCGGCTGCCGGCATCGTCGGGGCGGGATCAACCCCCTCCGCCGCGGTCGGTTTCGCGCCGGCGCTTGCGATCCGCGCACCGCACTGGCCGCAGAACAGAGACTCGACCGGCACGAGATGGTCGCACGACGGGCACTTCACGCGCATCAGCATACGTCCAAGCCCCTTGCGACGCGGAGCTGACCTGCCCGTGTCAAGGACAGGCTCGATTCCTCATTCGTGGTCAGGAACGACAGGATCAGGCATTTGACCTCTAAAATACCGCGAAGCGTCGTTG
Source organism: Phycisphaerae bacterium (assembly GCA_039794345.1). GTDB lineage: Bacteria > Planctomycetota > Phycisphaerae > Phycisphaerales > UBA5793 > UBA5793. Next base: position 4,393 of record JBDIVQ010000195.1, read on the forward strand.
ACGTCGCCTGCACGCCGCCGACCACTCCACATCCAACACCCGTGCTGACGCGTGGGGCTCGGTTCCGATCATCGCGAAGCGATGAACCGAGCCCCGACCGTGAGGGAGGGTCTTCGCCGAACACCGGCCTTCGCCGATCGATTCGGCAAGATTCGCGCCCACGCGCCTGCGCGCCCACGCGCCCGCCATCGCCGCACACGCCCGATCACTCCACATCCAACACCCGTGCTCACGCGTGGGGCTCGGTTCCGATCATCGCGAAGCGATGAACCGAGCCCCGACCGTGAGGAAGGGTCTTCGCCGAGCACCGGCCTTCGCCGATCGATTCGGCAACAGTCGTGCCCGGACACCTGCCGTCGGCGCACGCACTCGCCCACCCCACATCCGAACCCCGTGCTCACGCGTGGGGCTCGGTTCCGATCATCGCGAAGCGATGAACCGAGCCCCGACCGTAAGGGAGGGTCTTCGCCGAACACCAGTCTTCGCGGTTGCACTCGGCAACGATGCCGCAGCGCTC
>JBDIVQ010000196.1:0-4897 GCA_039794345.1 Phycisphaerae bacterium
CCCGCCGCACTGCACTCTCGCTCAGAGCCGCGAGCGTGCAGTGGCACCCTCCTGATTCACAACCGCCCGCTCCTGCCCTTCGCACTGCACTCTCGCCCAGAGCAGCGAGCGTGCAAGCGCCGGACGCGGCGCATTCAGCGAAGCGGCTCAGTTGCGCCCGTCCGGCAGGCCGTGGCCCGGTCGGCCGGCGTAGAGGAGCCAGTACGCCACGGGGATGACGAAGAGCGTGAAGACCGTCGAAGCGAGAAGGCCGAAGATCAGCGACCACGCCAGCCCGGAGAAGATCGGGTCGAGCGCGATCGGCGCGGCCGAGAGCATCGCCGTCCCCGCCGTGAGGAGGATCGGCCGCAGACGCACGACGCGGCTCTCCATGATCGCGTCAAAGAGCGTCCGCCCGCGGCGCACGGAGAGGTGGATGAAGTCCACGAGGATGATCGAGTCGCGCGTCACGATGCCCGCCAGCGCGATCATCCCGATCATGCCCGTGGCGGTGAAGAAGATCGGATCGGCATAACCCCCCGCCTCGCTTCCCGCCACGCGGTTGAGCAGCCAGAACCCCGGCATCACCCCCAGCACCGTCAGCGGGATCGCCAGCATCACCACCGCCGGAATGGTGAACGAACTCGTTTGCGCCACGAGGATGATGTAGATGGCGACGAGCGCGGCCCCGAAGGCCAGGCCGAGGTCGCGGAAGACTTCAAGAGTGATCTTCACCTCACCTTCGCCGGTGAAGGAAATGTCGATGCCCGGCGCCGTCGCCCAGGCCGTTCCTCCGCCGGGACGCAGAAAGGTTCGTCCATCGATGGGCCGCGGCGTCGTCGGGGCGATCCACCCGCTGCCCACGCGCTCCGCCCCGGGCGGCGCCGCCCCGAACTCCGCCCGGTCGGCGAGCAGGTCCACCACCACTTCGCCCGGAGGCCGACCCGCCGCCTCCGCCGTCACGTACACGATCGGCTGCATGTCCTTGTGGTAGATCGCCTGATCGACGCGCGACCACTCCCACGAGCCGATCTCGCCCAGCGGGACCATTCCCGCCGCTCCGCGCACGCGCACCTCGCCCAGCAGATGCTCGCGGGAGCGCAGCGCCCGCGGCAGGCGCACTTCGATGCCCACGGGCAGACGATCATCGGGGTCGCGAATCGTCCCGACGCTCGCCCCTTCGATTGCAAGGCGCAGCGTCTCCGCTGCGTCCTCGACGGAAATGCCGCTCAGCGCCGCCTTCTCCCGGTCGAGGATGAAGCGCAGCCGCGGCTGCTCTGCCTCGCTCGTGTCATCGACGTCCACGACGCCGGGTTCGATTTCGAGCCGGCGGTGAATCGTCTGGGCGGCCGCGAGGAGATCGCCGTAGGCGTGATCGGCCCGGCCGCGCACCTCGGCGACGAGCGTCGAAAGGACGGGCGGCCCCGGCGGCGTCTCGACGACCTTGAGCCGCGCGCCGTGCCGCGCCGCGATCGCCGTCCACCCGTCGCGCTCGCGCAGGCCCAGCGAGTGGCTCTGGTGCGTGCGGCTGTCCTTGTCCACGAGGTTGAGACGGATCTCGGCGACGTTCGGGCCGCGGCGCAGGTAGGAGTGCCGGACCAGCCCGTTGAAGTCCATGGGCGAAGCGACACCGACGTAACTCGTGAAGCCCACGACCTCCGCAACGCCCGCGAGATTCGCCTCGAAGTCGCGCACCGCCGCGTCGGTGCGCTCCAGCGTCGTCCCCTCAGGCAGGTCGAGGACGAGGAGCAGTTCGTTCTTGTTGTCGAAGGGGAGCATCTTGAGGGGCACGAGGCGCAGCGCCGCCAGCCCCATCGCCCCTGCCGTGAGCAGCCCCATGACCGTGAGGAAGAGCACGGCGCGGCGGCGCGAGCGCAGCAGCGGCGCCATGAGCGGATAGAACAGGCGGTAGAGCAGCGACCGGCGCACCGCCTCCAGGTCGTGCTCGTCGCCCTCCGCAGCGGCCGCGCCGCCGCGGCCGTAGCGCCCGCGCAGCCCGTGGTACGCCAGCCAGGGGGTGATGGTGAAGGCCACCAGCATCGACATCGCCATCGCCACGGGAACGTTGAGCGCCATGGGGCGCATGTACGGCCCCATCATCCCCGTGATGAACATCATCGGCAGGAAGGAGACGATCACCGCCAGCGTCGCGGTGATCAGCGGCGGGCGGATCTCCGACACCGCCTCGAGCACGATTTCGCGCGTCGCCCGGCCGCGCAGGCGGAAGTGCCGCACGATGTTCTCCACGTCCACGATCGGATCGTCCACGAGCAGGCCCAGCGAGAGAATCAGCGCAAAGAGCGTGACCCGGTTGATCGAGAAGCCCGCCAACAGGTTGACGAGCAGCGTCAGGCCGAAGACCACCGGAACCGCCACCGCCACGATGAGCGACTCGCGCCACCCCAGGCCGAGCGTGAGCAGCGCGATGACGATGAAGACGGCCACCGCGAGAGCCTCGATGAGTTCGTTGACCTTCTCATCCGCCGTCAGGCCGTAGTTCCGGGTGATGATCAGTTCCATGTCGTCGGGCACGACGACGGCGCGGAGCGCCTCCGCCTCGCGCAGGACGCGCTCCGCCACGCGCACCGCGTTGGTGCCCTTCTTCTTCGCGACGGCGATGGTGACCGCCGGCCTCGGGAGCGCGGCGTCTGCCCCGACGTCCTCGATCGCGGCCGCACCGAGCCGACGACCCGGAGCCGCGGGATGGTGGCCGAAGTCCTTCGCCGGCCCCCACCCGTGCCGGACGTAACTGCTCAGTTCCGCCGCGCCGTCGCGCACTTCCGCGACGTCTTTGAGGAAGACGGGGTGATCCCCCGCCACGCCGACCACCACTTCGCGCAGTTCAGCCGCATCGGCAAAGGCCGGGCCCGCTTCGACGACGATTGCCCGGTCCGCCTGCTCGATCGCGCCGGCGGTGCGCTCGACGTTCGTGAGCCTCAGCGCCCGCGCCACCTCGAGCGGCGCGATGTCATGCGCCGTCAGCCGGGCGGGATCAAGTTCAACCGTGACCCGCCTCCCCTCGCCTCCGACGAGCGCGACGCGCGAGACCTCGCGCTGCGCCGCGAGGCGCTCGGCGACCTCCTCGCCCACGCGCCGCAGAAGAAAGGGGTCCGCCGAGGCGCCCGTGAGCGTCAGCGTCACCACCGGCACATCGTCGATTTCCACCGGCTTGACGATCCAGCCCGCGACGCCCGGCGGGATGAGATCGATGTTCTCATCGAGGCGCTTGAAGATCTTGACGAGGCTGCGCTCCCGGTCCTGCCCCACGAAGAAGCGAACCGTGATCACCGCCGAATCGCGCCGCGACGTCGAGTAGACGTACTCGACCCCGTCGATCTGGTAAAGGAGCTTCTCGAGCGGCGAGGCGACGAGACGGGCCGTCTCCTCGGCGCTGCGGCCTGGAAAGGACACGTGAATGTCCGCCAGCGGTACGACGATCTGCGGATCTTCCTCGCGCGGCGTGATGAGCAGCGCCGCCAGCCCCAGCGCCGCCGCCAGAACGATGAGAATGAGCGAGAGATTCGAGTGCAGAAACGCCCGGACGATCCCGTTCACGACGCCGTGATGCGGCGTCGGCGTCGTCGCCCCGGATTCGGCCCCCTGCGGCTGAGTGTTCATCGCGCCCGCTCCCGCGCCTCAGGCGCCCGGTTCTTCGCCCTGAGGCAGCGCCACGATCTCGCCTTCGCGCAGCCCCGAAAGAACCTCGATGCGCCCCTGAGGCATCGCCCGGCCCGTGCGCACCGCCCGCCGCAGCACGCGGTCCCCGACGATCACTTCGACCAGTTCCACCTGCCCCACGCGGCGGACCGCCTCTTCCGGAATCACCAGCACCTGCTCCTCGTCGAGCGGGATGAGCAGGCGGCCGAACATCCCGCTGTACACGCCCTCCGGGCATGGCCCGGTGACCTTCACAAGGAAACTCCGGCTCCCCGCCGCCGCCTCGGGGACGATCTCGCTGATCTGTCCCGCGCACTGCAGGTCCAGGGCATCGATGCGAACGTCAACCATCTCTCCCACCCGCAGGCGCTGCGTGAGCGATTCGCGCACGCTCGCGACCAGTTGCATGCGATCCGGGTCGTAGAGCACGATCATGGGCTGGCCCGGCCCGACGGTGTCGCCCGCCTCCACCAGTTTCTCGATCACCGAACCCGTGATCGGCGCGCGGATCGTCGCATACGAGACCACCGTCTCCGCCTCGCGCTGCGCCTGCTCGGCGCGGCGGACCTCCGCCTCGGCCGCCTCGAACGCCGCCCGCGCCCGGTTCAGTTCCAGTTCGCTCGCCGCTCCGCTCGCGAAGATCTCCCGCAGACGTTCGTGTTCGCGCTGCGACTGGTCGCGCCGCGTGCGGGCGGCCGCAAGCGCGGCCATCGCCTGCTCCAGGCGCGCCTGCAGGTCTTCGCTGTCGAGGATCGCGATCACTTCGCCCGTCTGCACCGCCGACCCCGCCGCCACGTTGATCGACTCCACGCGCGCGAGGATCTTCGACGCCACCGTCAGTTCGTGGACCGCCCGGACCGTGCCCGTTGCCGTCTCGATGCGCGGCTGGGTGAGAAGCGCCGCCGTCGTCCGCGGCCGATCGCCCGCCGAAGGCAGCGCCGCCGCTCCCTCCGCTGCGGCGTCGTGCCCGATCTGGCGCTCGAACGCGCCCGCGAGCCACATCATCGCCACGACGACCGCCGCCGTGAACGCCAGCCCCAGCGCCACCTTTCCCATGGCCGCCCGCATCATCGGCGAGGATGATCGCCCCGGGCGGCGCGGCGGAGGTTTCGATTCCATCGGATCGCTCCTTTGCACCCCGCTCGCCCAACGGCCGCTCAGGCAAGCGCCCCCTGCCTGCACGATAGGATCCGGCCCCCGTCCCCGCGGCCGCGAATCGCCCTGACCCCACCGAGATCAGGGTAGCTTACCCGCGTCCCGA
>JBDIVQ010000197.1:0-4883 GCA_039794345.1 Phycisphaerae bacterium
CGCCACTCCCCGCCGCCCTCGGCGCCTTCCCTGGCGCTCCACTCCAGCACGGCGTGGTCCCGGCTCCCGTGGCGATCTTCAATGAGAATCTCGCTCGTCGCGCGTCGGCCGATGCGGAATGGACCCGGCGGATCGAGCGCCGTGTCCGGCCGCATCGAACCATCCACGCACCGCAGGAACCAGCCGGTCAGTCTGTCACTCATGAAGGCACCCGCATCCAGGGCCGATGTGTCAGGGCAGTGGGTGAAATGTAGCCGACGGGCAGTGCGATTGGAATCAGGGAGCCTCCTTCGCGGCAAGGCCTGCACGCTCCCGAATCCGGCGCGTGTCAGAGCCGGGGACGCTCCGCCGCCGGGTTCGGCAAGGCGATCGGCGGCGAAATCGCCGCACACTGGTCCCGGCGCACCGGAGTAGGGCGCTCCGGCAGCCGAAGAAGTTCGGCCGTTCCGCAGTGAAGCGGCTGACGTGGGGCGGTGGGTGGGCGATCAGACATGGCAAATCTCGCTTTCTCGAAGTGGATCAGTCCAGAACCGACCTCATTGCGCCATCGCCATCAAGTGTCCGCAGTGAGTTTCCCGGGTTTGCAGCAGGGCAACCGGCGAAGGGCGTTGAACGAGTGCCGCCTCGAGCAGAGGCGAGGGTCGCCGATGGGAATCGAGAAAGTAAGGCGGGACGCCGGCTGAACGCGCCTGCGGGTCATGAACCGGCGCCGGAGTCTGCCAGGCGGCTCCTGCCGCGAAGGGCCTCGGGCGCGGGTTGCGTTGGGCCGGCCTTCCCCATCCGGGGCTTGCATCGGATCGTCCGACAGGTGATAATCTCAAATGCCGCCGGGGGGCCGTTGCCGCCCGGCCCCGTCCTTTCGCGCCCGTCCCGAGGCGGTGAAACATGCCCGAGGCTGACCGTCAGTTGCGGCTGCGTCGAATCTTCGACGAAGCCTGCCTGTTGAAGCCCGACGAGCGCGCGGAGTACCTGAACGTCGCCTGCGCCGGGGCCGACCGCGATCTTCGATCCGAGATCGAAGCCCTGCTCCATCACCATGATGAACTTGGCGACTTCCTCGAAAGCGGCACCGCCGGCGACGTGTGGAAGGGCATACAGGAGACGCAGGGGGAGGTGCGCCTGATCGGCCGCCGCATCGGCCACTTCAAGATTCGCCGCCTCATCAACTCCGGAGGAATGGGGTCGGTCTTCGAGGCGGTTCAGGAGCGTCCCCGGCGCATCGTTGCGCTCAAGGTCATGAAGTCCGGCATCGCCTCGCGCAGCGCGCTGCGGCGCTTCGAGTATGAGTCCCAGATTCTCGCGCGCCTGCGCCACCCCGGCGTCTGCCAGATCTTCGAGGCCGGCGTTCATCGCGACGAGTCCGCGTTGGACGGCGCGGAGGGCGTGCCCTACTTCGCGATGGAGTACATCCCCAACGCGCAGCCCATCACCGACTACTCCCGCGCGAAGGACCTCTCGACGCGCCAGCGCCTCCAGCTCTTCGCCGGCGTGTGTCAGGCCGTGCATCACGGACATCAGAAGGGGATCATCCACCGCGATCTCAAGCCGAGCAACATCCTCGTCGACTCCGCCGGCCAGGCCAAGGTCATCGACTTCGGGGTGGCGCGCTCGACCGACAGCGATCTCGCCCTCACCACGCTGCAAACCGACGTCGGGCAGTTGATCGGCACGCTTCAGTACATGAGCCCCGAGCAGTGCCAGGCCGATCCTCACGACCTCGACATCCGCAGCGACGTCTACGCGCTGGGCGTCATTCTCTACGAACTCGTCTGCGAGCAGCTTCCCTACGACGTCTCGGAAGTCGGCGTGTACGATGCCGCTCGCCTCGTGCGCGAGGCCCATCCGGCCCGGCCGAGCACGCTTAACCGGACGCTGCGCGGCGACGTCGAGACGATCGCCCTCAAGGCCCTCGAAAAGGACCGGCAGAGGCGCTACCAGTCCGCCGCCGATCTCGGCCACGACATCGAGCGCTACCTCCGCGATGAACCCATCGAGGCGCGCCCGCCGAGCGTCATGTATCAGTTGCGCACGTTCATCCGGCGGAACCGCGTGCTCTTCTGGTCCGGCGCCGCCGTCGCCGCCGCCCTGACCCTCGGGTTCTTCGGCACGACGGCGGGCCTCGTTCGCGCCACCATCGAAGCGGGCCGCGCCAATGAGCAGACCCGACAGACCAGCGCCATTCTCAACTTCTTTACCGACACGATCGGTTCCGTCGATCCGAATCGACCCCATGTGCGGGTCAAGTCGATCGACGACATGCTGAGTTACTCGCGCCGAATGCTCAACGAGCCTCAGCCCCGATTCGCCCCGGAACCGCTGACCGATGGCGCCCGCGCCGCGATCAGCGAGGTGCTCGGGAACACCTCGCGAAGCATCGGCCGCTTCGACGAAGCAGAAACGCTTCTCCAGGACGCTCATGCGCTGCGCCAGGCGCAGTTCGGCGCGGACTCCGTCGAGACCAATCGGGCGCTGTATCTCATCGCCCTTCTGCGGCGCGATCAGGGGCTTATCAGCGAATCGGTCCAGATGCTGCGCACCGTCGTCGAGTTCTGCAGTCGCCGTCTCGGCGCCGCCGATCCGTCCACCATCGACGCCCAACTCATGCTTGCGCTCACTCTTCGCTACCGCGGCGACGTGCGCGAGCCGCTCGACATCACGACTTCGCTCATGTCGCTGCTGGCCTCGGCCAAGGCGGTTTCCGTGGAGCAGCGCGTGCGCATCCAGGGCAGCCACGCCGTCTCGTTGCGCATGGCCCGCCGCGCCGCGGACGCGTGCGCGATTCTCGAACCCATTGTGGCCGAGGGGGCCAAGGGCCCGCCCTCCGCCCTGTATTTCACACAGGTTCACCATTTGGCCTGGGTGTACGCCGATCTGGATGATCTCGATCAGGCGGCGGCGTACGCCAACATGGCCTGGCAGGGCCGCCGCGAACACTTCGCGGACGAGGCCCATCCCCGTGTGCTGAGCAGTCAGCGCCTCGCGGCCCTCATCCTCGCCCGCCGCGGCGATCATGAGCGCGCGTTCGACCAACTTCAGTTCATTCGCGAAAAGCGCGACCGCGCGGAGCGAGCCTCCGGCGCCAGCGCCGAGAGCCTGCTGACGCTCTGGGATTTCGCCGCGCTCGCCGCCGCCCGGGGCGATCGCGCCGCCATGGGGCAGGCCCACGCCGACATCGACGCACTCCTGCAGAACCTCGAAGCGAATGAGTGGACCCAGGTTCTCGGTGCGATCTCGCAGGTCCGCGCCGGCCAGTGCTGGGTCACCCTCAGGGAGCGCCGCCAGGCGCAGGAGGCGCTCCTGGCCGGCTTCCTCACCCTCCGGTCTCTTCTGGACGACCGGACGAATGCCTTTCGCGTGCAAGCGCTCTCCGCGATGCTCGCGTTCTTCGAGGCGTTCGGCGCCGACGTCGAGGGCCTGCCCGCCGAGGCGCAGCGCGAACTTGAGTCCGCCCGTGCCGAAGGGCTGCTCCTCGGCGCGCCCGCCGACATCGTGCCCGACTTCTGAGCCCAGCGCCCCGCCGAGCGCCCTCTCTCCGCGGTTTCGCCGGCCGCTGCGGCCGTAGAATGCTCCACTCGCCGACGGCCCGGCGAAACGGAGAACTCCTGCATGCAGTCCGGCGCCCTGGTGTCGCAGCGCGTCGCCATCATCGGCGACGGTCAGATGGGAGTCGTCCTCGCGCTGGCGCTCGACGCCGGCGGCGCCGGCGTGACGATCTGGGGACACGACGCCGCGCACGTCGCCGACCTCGCCGCCCGCCGCGAGTCCAGGCGCCACCTGCCCGGCGTCCGCCTGCCCGAGCGCATCAGCATTACCGCCGATGACTCCGAAGCGCTGGCGTCAGCCGATCTCATCGTCTGCGCCGTCCCGACGCAGTACATTCGCGGCGTCTTTGCCCGCCTCGCGGCGCACGTGCCGGCGCACGCCGGGATCGTCAGCGCCGCCAAGGGCATTGAGAACGAGACGCTTCTGCCTCCGACCGCGATCTTCGCCGATGTCCTCGGCGATCGCGCCTCCCGCCCGTACGCAGCGCTGTGCGGGCCGACCATCGCCGAAGAACTTGCCCGGCGCCTGCCCGCGACGATGGTCGCCGCCTCGCAGGCGCACGACTTCGCCGTCACGGTGCAGACCCTCTTCAGCACGGCCTGGCTGCGGATCTACACCGTTGGCGATCTCCTCGGCGTCGAACTGGCGGGCGCGACCAAGAACGTGATCGCCATCGCCGCGGGCATCGTGGATGGGCTCGATCTGGGCTACAACGCCAAGTCAGCCCTGCTCGCCCGAGGCCTGGCCGAGATCACCCGCCTCGGCGCCGCCATGGGCGCCGCGCCCGAGACCTTTTTCGGCATCGCCGGCGTCGGCGACCTCGCCACAACCTGCTTCAGCCCCCTCGGCCGCAATCGCTCCTGCGGCGAGGCGATCGGTCGCGGCCGCTCGCTCGTTGAATACCTGCAATCGACGCAGTCGGTGGTGGAGGGTGTGGCGACGACGAAGTCCGTCATGGCCCTGGCGCGGCGGCACGGCATCGAGATGCCCATCACCGCCGCCGTCCACGCCGTTCTCTTCGAGGGCCTCGATCCCCGCCGCGGCATCGCCCGCCTCATGGAGCGCGAACCCAAACCCGAGCGCATCGGCTGATTCGCTCCGCCCGGTTCAGTTCCGGGCGGCCGCGCTCGGTGCTGACCAGCGTCTTGCCGACTCAACGACCGCTCGCTGTGATCGAGCAGGACGATCCGCCGCGCCGCATATCCTCAATCCCGTTCAAACGTCAGGCGCAGCACGGCCTGTTTGAGGAAGTGGACGTGCTGGTCGCCGGGGAGCGGGTCGCTTCCTGTTCCCAGGCGCTCGGCCTTGAAGAGCACGCCGTAGTTCGCCGTCGTCTGCTT
>JBDIVQ010000198.1:0-4814 GCA_039794345.1 Phycisphaerae bacterium
CCGAGCCCCGACCGTGAGGGAGGGTCTTCGCCGAACACCGGCCTTCGCCGATCGATTCGGCAAGCGTCGCGCCGACGCGCCCGCCATCGCCGCACACGCCCCATCACCCCACATCCAAACCCCGTGCTTACGCGTGGGGCTCGGTTCCGATCATCGCGCAGCGATGATCCGAGCCCCGACCGTGAGGGAGGGTCTTCGCCGAGCACCGGTCTTCGCCGATCGATTCGACAAGCGTCGCGCCCACGCGCCCGCCGTCGCCGCACGCCCCCGATCACCCCACATCCAACACCCGTGCTTACGCGTGGGGCTCGGTTCATCGCATCGCGATGATCCGAGCGCGTAGATCAGGTCGTGACCTGACGTTCGACGTGGCGCGTGCTTGCCGCGCCCATCTCTGGTGTTGCGTCGGATGATCTGCGTGGGCGATGGTGCATCATTTGCCATCACACTCTGTTGTCGGGTTGCAACCTGACCTGCGCGCTGAAAGCCCGAGTGCGCGAACATCAAGGGGAAGGCGCATCAGCCGCCCCGCACAAGCCGACCCGCAATGAACACGGCCCTGGGCGGCGCGCCCGCGATCTCGTACGCCAGTGCCCGTTCGTCCCGCTCCTCCCACAGCACAAGATCCGCCGCGAAGCCCGGCGCGATGCGGCCGACGCGGTCCGCCAGGCCGAGCACGTGCGCCGCGTTCACCGTGCATGCGGTCAGCGCCTCGGCGGGGGTGAGTTTCATCACCCGGCACGCCAGCGCCATGGCGAAAGACAGCGAGGGACTGGGCGCCGAGCCCGGGTTGTAGTTGCTCGCCAGCGCCACGATCGCCCCGGCGTCAAGGAGCGCTCGACCCGGCGCGTAGCGCCCGTCGGTGCACAGGCCGGAGATCGGCAGCAGGACCACTGCTGTCCCGGAGCGCGCGACGAACGGCACATCCCGCGGTGCGATCGCTTCAAGGTGATCGACGCTCCGCGCGCCCATCTCGACCGCGAGCCGGGTCGCGCCGAGCGAGTGGAACTGGTCCGAATGAACGCGCAGCGGACAACCCAGCGCCTGCGCCGCTTCGAAGAGCCGCCGCGTCTCATGGAGCGGCCACGCGCCCTGCTCGCAGTACGCGTCGCACGCGATGCCCGGCCTCTGGCGCACGATCGCCGGCAGCGTCTCGTTGATCGTGCGCTCGACGAAGTCCGGGCAGTCCGGGTCGATCGCGTGCGCGCCGAGGAAGGTGGGGATGAGGCGCATCGGGCTGGCGTCGGGCCCTTCGCCGGCCGCGGCGATGGCGCGGAGCATGAGGCACTCGGACTCGGTGCTCAGGCCGTAGCCGGTCTTCACCTCCGCCGTCGTCGTGCCCATCGTGAGCATGCGATCGAGATGGTTGATGGTGAGCCGGCGCAGTTCGCTTTCGCTCGCGGCTCGGGTGGCGCGGACGGTGGACATGATGCCCCCGCCGGCCTTGAGGATCGAAAGGTAGTCAGCCCCCGCGAGGCGCTGCTCGAACTCGTCGAGGCGATCTCCCGCCCAGCAGGCGTGGGTGTGGCAGTCGATGAGGCCGGGCGTCAGAACGCGCCCGGCCGCGTCGATCTCGTCGCGCGCCGAGGCGGGCAGGCCTTCGCCGACCTCGACGATCACCCCGTCGCGCGCCCGCACGTCGCCGCGCGGCAGGACGCCGAGGTCGCGCATCGCGCCCCCGCGCCGAGGCGCCTCGCCGGGCCTCAGCGTCACAAGCCGCGCGTTGCGGATGAGCAGTTCGCCCTCGGCCGAGGTCATGAGCGCTCCGCCACTCCGGCGAGCAAGTGCAGAAAGAGATGCACGGCGAGGCGGGCCGTGCGCCCCTGCACGTCATGCGGCGGGCTCAGTTCCATGAGATCAAAGTAGCGCAGGTTCTTCAGGCGGCCCAGCGCCCGGCACATGAGCGAAGCCGACACCGGCGTCAGCCCCATCGGGTTCAGCGCGCTCACTCCCGGCGCCACCGAGGCGTCGAGCACGTCAAGGTCGAAACTCGCGAAGAGACTCCCGGCGCTCTGCAGCCGGCCGAGCAGGGCAAGGAACCGTTCCAGCAACTCGTGCTGATCGCCGTCGAAGATGAGCAGTTCCCCCCCGCGCTGGCGAAGCCACTCGATGTGCCGCGGCTCGTTGGAGAAGGCCCCGACGCCGACGGTCGCGTAGAGGCGCGGCTCGACGACGCCCGCGCCCTCTTCGAGGATACGCCGAAAGGCCATGCCCGAGCCGACGCGCTCGCGCACGTCGAGATGGGTGTCGATGTTCAGCCCGCCGAGCGTCTCATTCCTCTGCCGCAGCCGGCGCGTCAGGGCCGCGACGCCGGGAAACGTCAGGTCGTGCCCGCCGCCGATGCACACGGGCAGCATGTTCTGCTCGAGGATCGCGTCCACCGCTTCGGCGACGCGAATGTGGGTGCGGTGAATCTCATCGCCGGCCGGCTCGACGTCGCCCGCGTCAAAAACTCCCAGTCGCGCGAGGTCATTGTCGGAGGCGGCGTCGTGGGATGTGCCGTACTTCGCCAGCGCCTCGCGGAAGGCCCGCGGCCCGTGCCGCGCGCCGACCCGCCCGCCGTTGAGCCCGATGCCCGTGTCATCCGGCAGCCCCAGCAGCGCCACACGGCATCCCTGCGGCGTCGTCCGCAGCGACCGGGCCAGGCGACCTTCCGCCGGATGCAGATTCGACCAGTCGAACGCCGTGGTGTGCGGGACGACCATGCACTTATCTTGACGACCCCGCCGAGCGGGTCAACTGCCCCAACCTACCATCACCGCGCCGCATGAATGACTCTCCCCTTCTGCTCGGCATCGACATCGGCACCACCGGCGCCAAAGCCGTCCTCGTGGACGGGCGCGACGCCAACGCCCTCGCGCACCGCACCGTCGAGTATCCGCTGCACATGCCCCGGACCAACTGGTGCGAGCAGGATCCGCACGACTGGTGGCGGGCGACGGTGCAGGCGGCGCGCGAGATCCTGCACGCGGAGCGAGTCGAAGCCCGGCGCATCGCCGGCATCGGATTGAGCGGGCAGATGCACGGACTTGTGACCCTCGACGGGAGAGGGGAAGTCATCCGGCCGGCCATTCTCTGGAACGATCAGCGCACCGCCGCACAGTGCGAGGAGATCACGCGCACCGTCGGCGTCGATCGGCTCATCCAGCTCACCGGCAACATCGCCCTCACCGGCTTCACCGCGCCCAAGATCCTCTGGATGCGCGAGCACGAGCCTGAGGCGTATCGCCGCATCGAGTCGATCCTGCTGCCCAAGGACTACATCCGGTTCCGCCTCAGCGGCGAGCGTTTCACCGACGTCGCCGACGCCTCGGGCACGCTGCTCCTCGACGTGGCGCGGCGGGAGTGGTCGAGCGAGATGCTCGAAGCGCTCGACCTGCCGCAGGGCTGGCTGGCGACGGTGACGGAGTGCGACGTCGCTTCGACGCGCCTCAGCGCGAAGGCCGCAGGTGAACTCGGGCTGCTCGAAGGCACACCCATCGCCGCCGGCGCCGGCGACCAGGCAGCGCAGGCCGTCGGCTCGGGCATCGTCGAGGAGGGGACGGTGTGCGTGACGATCGGCACGTCGGGGGTCGCGTTTGCGCCGGTCAATGCGTATCGCCCCGAGCCGCGCGGCCGTCTGCACGCCTTCTGCCACGCCGTGCCGGGCATGTGGCACCTCATGGGCGTGATGCTCAGCGCCGGCGGCAGTCTGCGCTGGCTGCGCGACCTGCTCGGCGACGAGTTCAACGAGCACGCCTGCTACCTCGGCCGCGATCCCTACGACGTCCTCTGCGAGGAGGCCGGCCGCATCGCCCCTGGCGCCGATGGCCTGATCTTCCTGCCCTACCTCACCGGTGAACGCACGCCGCACAACGATCCCGGCGCGCGCGGCGTTTTCTTCGGCCTCGCACTCCACCATCGCCGCCCGCACCTGGCGCGCGCCGTGCTCGAGGGAATCACCTTTGGCCTGTGCGACTGCCTCGACCTGCTCCGCGCCACCGGCGCTCAGCCGCGCGAGATCCGCATCTCGGGGGGCGGAGCCCGCAGCGCGGTGTGGCGACAGATGCTCGCGGACGTCTTCGGCCAGGAGGTGACGACGTGCGACTCTCCCCACGGCGCCGCGATGGGCGCCGCCCTCCTCGCCGGCGTCAGCGCGGGCGCCTGGACCGACGTGCGCAGCGCCGCCCGCCTCGTGCGGACCCATTCCCAGGTCACCCGCCCCGGTCCGGCAGCCGATGAGTATCCCGCCCTGCGCCGCCGCTTCCGGGCGCTCTATCCCGCGCTGCGCGGCGAGTTCTCCCGAATCCCCTGAAGCCGGCGGGAGAGGCGCGGAGTTATCGGCGCCGGCGGCGGTTCCCGGCCTCAGGCCCGTCTGCGCCGAAGGCCGTCGCCGTTCGCCTCGCCCATTTGACGAAATCGCAGCGCCGATCCTGCCGATGGTGCCCCTGCGGGTCCGCCTCGCGCGAGGGGTCGCCGCAACTTCAAGGGTGGGCGCCATCATGAGCCGCGACACAGACCGCGACATCGTCCAGAGCGAGTTTGCCGACGATCCCGACATGCAGGAACTCGTCGAACTGTTCGTCAGCGAACTGCCCGAGCGCGTGGCGGTGCTGCGCAGCGGGCTGGAGTCCAACGCCCTCGATCAGGTGCAGCGCGTGGCGCACCAGTTGAAGGGAGCGAGCGGCGGATATGGATTCCCCATGATCGGCGACTGCGCCGCGCGCGTCGAGGCCGCCGTCAAGACCGGCGCCGCCCTCGAGCAGATCCGCCGCTGCGTTGATGATCTCGCCGAACTGTGCCGCCGCGCCGCCTCCACCTGATCCACCTCCACC
>JBDIVQ010000199.1:0-4806 GCA_039794345.1 Phycisphaerae bacterium
TCGCCCTGGTTGTCCACGTAGAACATGTCGCCGGCGGCGTTCATGCCGATGCCGTTGGGCGAGCGCATGCCGCCGCAGACGGGGGTCATCTTCCCATCGGGAGTGATCTTGAGCGCCCAGCCGCGCCACGGGACGATGCTCTTGCCGAGTCCGCCGCAGAAGCCGAGGTTGAGCGCGACCCACATGTTGCCCTCGCGGTCAAACTTGGGGCCGAAGGCGAACTCGTGGTAGTTGCCGCTCACACCCCAGCCGTCGTAGACGGTCTCGAAACGGTCGGCGCGATCGTCGTCGTCTTCATCGACGAGGCGCGTGAGTTCGCCGCGCTGCACGAGATACATGCCGCCGTCGCGGCTGACAAGGCCGAGCGGCTCGTGCAGACCGGAGGCGAAGCGCGCGAAGGAGGCGCCAAAGGGCGGGTCGGCGTAAGCGCCATCGACGATCCACACCTCACCGCGCCGCGTGGCGACCGCCGGCCGGCCGTCGGCGAGCACATCCATTCCGCCGACTTCGAGCACGATGTCGCGCGGCACGGGGATCGTCAACATGCGGTAATACTCATCCTCAGCCGAGCGCGGAAAGTCGAGATCGAGTTGATACTCGAGCATCGCGTCGAGGAGCGGATCGAGGGGATTGTCATAGCCGAAGGAGTAGTTGAACCCGACGCCGCGGTTGATCACCTTGGCGAGGATCGTGTTGACGCCCGGTTCGAGATGGAGGGTGACGACGTGCTGGTCGGTCTCCCAGCCGCGCAGCACGTCGGCGTGGACGACGACGCGGCCGTTGTGCCAGACCTTGACGCCATCGTCGGAGCCCATGTGAACCTTGAGGTCGGCCGGTTCGCTGATGCGGATCTCGCGGTAGAGGTAGACGGCGGCGTCTTCGTTGAATCGATTGTCGCTCGGGTTGTCGCCGAAGATGCGCAGGTTCATGGCGCTGTTGTCCTGGAAGTCGGTCTGGCGCCACTTGACCTCGATGCCGTGCTTGCCCTTGTAGACGGCGTCGGGGTTGAAGCCTTCCTGCTCGGGGGGGTAGAGGCGATCGAGTTCGCCGTGCCCGCTGTTGGGGAAGGGGCCGATGACCCACCACGGGCCGTAGTCGAGGCCTTCGGGGAGATACTGCGCGATCGTGGCCTTGCGAGTCGATTCGCGGTCGGCTTTGCGGATGTACTTGAGTTCGGGGCCGAGGGGCTGCTGGAGCGCGGCGGCCATCGTTCCACCGAGGAGAAGCAAGCCCACGGCCGCGCCCAGTTGCATCGTGCGTCTCACCACATCACCTCCACTTCGAACTGCGTCTCACCGGTCATGCTCGGCGCGAGGTCGATGACGAGTTGGCTCACGCCGCCGCTGCGCTTCACGGACGCGGTCGCTCCCTCGGGCAGCCGCAGCACGCACCTTACCTTTTCGTCGATGGTGAACTGATCGACGCCGGCGGGCACGATGAGTTGACCTTCGGCCGCGACGAAGCGCAGAGACGCCTCCGGCGGAAACTCCGCATCGGCGCGCAGGAGGAACTGCCGCCGCAGACCCCGCCCTTCCTGGCGCACCAGCGGCATGGGCTGCTCGTCAATGAACCAGCGCGCGAAGTCATACTCGACGATCGGCCGGCGCTGCGCATCAAGGCGATAGCCGCGGAACTTCGGCTGCGGCTGGATCGCGTCGATCTCTCCGCCGCTGGCGACGGCGATGAAGGGGAAGCGCGCGGGCATCTTCACGACCGACTCGCCGAGGGGGTCGGTCGGATTTCCCCCGCGCCCCGCCCACGCGCCGGCGGCGCTGAGAAACGCCCCGCGCCACGCCTCCACCAGGAAGACCTGCTCGGCGCTGAAGACGCAATGCACCTGCTCGGGGAAACCGATCGCGATCGCCCGCGATCCCGCGCCCTTGACAAAGGTCCGGAAGACGACCGGCTCATCGCGCACGAGAATCTCGAAGCCCTCTTCCGTCGCCACGCCCTCGGGCATGGCGAGAAACTCGCCCTGCGAGAGGTACGCCCAGATCGCGTCTATCTGCCCGTCGGGGTCGCCATCCTGAATCTGCGGGAAGGGATTGGGCTGATCCGCCGGCCAGTGGTTGGGCATGCGCGTGCCCGGCCGCAGACTCGCCGGATCGCGCATGTAGGCGCGGAACCAGTCGGGGCGCAGGCGCTGCGTGGTGGTGATGAGGTCCATGGCCGGCTCGCCGGTGGGCTTGCTGCCCTTGATGGAGTGACAACTGATGCACGCCATGCCCTGACCAGACCCGACAAGGCGCCGCCCGTCCGCTGCGAGAACTTCGTTGAAAGGCGCGGCGGGAAGTTCCTCGGCCGGACACGGCGCATCGACCTTTTCGAATGCGGCGAGGAGCGAATCGACGTGGGGGAAGTTGAAGGCGGGCATCCGCGTGGCCATGTACGGCCGCACCTTCGCCCCGGTGGTGATGACCTGGCGCATCCAGCCGCTCTGGAGTTTGCCGCCCACGCCGGTGAGGGGAGGCGGGAAGCGTCCCTCGTCGCCGAGTTCGGCCTCATCAAGCGTCGTGAAGTACTCGCGCCGGGCCGGCAGGGCGCCGCCTTCGCCGTCGCGCTCGTGGCACGCATAACAGTTGAGCGCGCTGAGGGTCCGATGGATGGTGTCGTTGGGAGTGAGTGGCTGGCGCAGGCGATCGGGAAAGCGCAGCGTGGCGGCGATCATCTCGCGCTGTGCGGGGCTGAGGCGGTAGTTCGCCGCGCCCGTCGGCGGCTGATCCGCGAGACAGCCGGGCCTGGCCTGGGGTTCGAGGCGCATGAGCGGAGCGATGGGAATCGGCCGGCCCATCGGCTGGATAGGCGTTCGGTTGGGCCCCATTTCGTGGCAGTGCGCGCAGCCCATCGCGGCGAAGAACCGCTCGCCCATCTCCGCCTGCTCGGCGTTGATGGTGAAGGGCTGTGCGGCGGGCGCCTTGAGGCCGGCGCGCCCAAGACGCTCCTGATCAGCGGCGATGAGGTAGGTCGCGATCGCTCTCGCCTCATCTTCGCTGAGGTTGAGGGAAGGCATGCGGCCGGAAGGCCGCACCGCCGCCGGATCGCGCAGAAATCCGGCCAGCGCGCGGATGTTCGTCCGCCCCGCGAGCGGGCCGATTGGAGAGGCATGGTCCTTCGCGCCTTCGGGAATCTCCGTTGATGGGCCGGCGGCCTCGCCGTAGGGATCATCCTCCGCCGGTGCGAGCAGCGGCGCGAGCACCGCCGGCGCCTCATACGGCTCATGGCACGCCACGCAGCCGACCTCGTGGTAGAGCACGCGGCCGCGGCTCACGTCCATCGCATCAAACTCCGTCTCCGCCGCCGCCGCCGGTCCGCCGAGGGAGACGAGAAAATGCGTGAGCGGTTCAACAACGCGCTCAAGCGTTGCGGCGTCGAGGCCGGCGAAGAGTTGCGGCATCGTCGTGCCCGGCTTGACGGAGTGCGGATCGCTCAGCCAGGCGCGGATGTGCTCCGGAGTCAGTCGCGCGCCGACCTGACCCAGCAGCGGCGCCTTTCGAGACCAGAGGCGCTCGGCGACGGCCCGCTCGGCGAGGTGGCAGGCGATGCAGTTGAGTTCGGCAATGAGCCGCTCGCCGGGATCGACCGTCGAAGCGCCGACGATGCCGTAGGGGTCAAAGCGGCGCAGATCGCCGGCGGCGACGAGAGCGGCGGACTCGCGCCCCGCCCCCGCGCCCGACAGCGCCAGACCCCCTGCGCACGCGGCGGCGAGGAGCACGAAGGCGGCTGCGCCCGGCGCCAGCCGCGGCGAGCGGTGTTTCGAGGAGTTCGGCCCGTTGGCGGTCGGTTCCATCATGGCGTCCCGTCGGGAAAGCGGTGCAGGGACGGCATCTTACGCCGAGCGGCCGGGGCGCGCCGGGCGATTCGCGAAGACGGGCCGCGCGCTGCATGCAGATTCACCCCACGAATCGCAGAGCCTCATCGTGGGCGTGTCACGCACCCCGCGATTCGCAGAAATGCACCCCACGATTCGCAGAGCCTTATCGTGGGCGTGGGGTGTTGCGCGCGGGGTCGATCAGACGCTGGCGACGGTCGCGGTCGAGGAGGCCTTGGCGAGTTCGCAGACCTGGTCGAAGGCCTTGGGATCTTCGATGGCGATCTGGCTGAGCATCTTGCGGTTGAGCAGGATGCCGGCGAGCTGGGCGCCATTGATGAACTGGCTGTATCGCAGGCCGCGCATCTTGCAGGCAGCGGAGAGGCGCGTGATCCACAGGCGGCGGAAGTCTCGCTTGCGGGCGCGACGGTCGCGGCGCCCGAAGCAGCCGGCGCGCATCAGCGCGTTCTTGGCCTGCTGCTTGTGGCGTGACTTGGTTCCGTAGTAGCCGCGGGCTTCGCGGAGAATTCGCTTGCGCGCCTTGTTGCGGGCGGCGCCTTTGCGTGTACGAGGCATCGACTCAACTCCCTGGGCAAGAACGGGGGCCTGACTGCCCGCCTCGCACTTCGAGGCCGTTACGCGTCAGACGCTTGGTTCCCGGCTCGCACCGACTCTCAGTCTGCTTCACTCCCCTGCCGGCACAAGCGCCGGCTCACGGCCGGATCAGGACACGGCCTTGACCACCTTGCCCTCCGCGTCGCGCACCTTGTCGGGGCGGATGCGGAAGTTGAGCAACTTGCGAAGACGCTTGCGCTCGACCTCGGCGGCGACCTTGTGCTGGCGCAACTGGCGGTTCTGGGCGCTGTTGTGCAGGCTCTTGCGGTGCCGCTGCCCGGCCTTGGCGTGCTTCACCTTGCCGTTGCGCGTCACCGTCACCCGCTTGAGAAGGCCCTTGTGGGGCTTGAATCCGTGCATGAGAAGACTCCGCAGCGCGGGGC
>JBDIVQ010000200.1:0-4746 GCA_039794345.1 Phycisphaerae bacterium
TCGCCATGCTTCGCCCAGAGCGGCGAAGCATGGCACCATCCTGGGGCGTCCGGGTGTGGTGTCCCCTGACCGGTGCCATGCATCGACCTGCTCTGAGGTCGATGCATGCCGGGCGCGCACGCGCCTCCCGAAGTTCAACGACGATCGCGCGCACCTGCCCCCTCGCCATGCTTCGCCCAGAGCGGCGAAGCATGGCACCGCAGAGGGCATCCGGGTGTGGTGCCATGCATCGACCTGCTCTGAGGTCGATGCATGCCGGGCGCGCACGCGCCTCCCGAAGTTCAACGACGATCGTGCGCACCTGCCCCCTCGCCATGCTTCGCCCAGAGCGGCGAAGCATGGCACCATCGTTGGGCGTCTGTGTGTGTGGTGCCATGCATCGACCTGCTCTGAGGTCGATGCATGCCGGACGCGCACGCGCCTCCCGAAGTTCAACGACGATCGTGCGCACCTGCCCCCTCGCCATGCTTCGCCCGGAGCCGCGAAGCATGGCACCGCGTGTGGGCGATGCGAAGTTCCACAGACACGGTGCGCACCTGCAATTGCATCATGCAGTACTCGGAGCGGCGATGTCGGACGCTGCACTCAACGCGGCGCGCGTGCCCGGTTGCGGGCGGACCGGGCTTTTGACCGTGTCGTATGAGGACGTGGGAATCCAGTTTTAGGGTATTTCTCTTATTGATATTGAGACTCGTTCTCAATACTGTTGCCTCCAGAGTGTTCGGAAGGCGCTTTCCGCACGACCGAAGACCATTCCCCGAACCTGGAGAGGCTCCCATGCACGTTCAATCCACCATTCGAGGCTGCCGCGATCCCCGGGCGTTCACCCTCATTGAACTGCTCGTCGTCATTTCCATCATCACTCTGCTCATCGGGCTGCTCATGCCGGCCTTGAGCAGCGCCCGTCAGGCAGGTCGGGCGGCGGTCAACCTCGCCAATGTTCGCTCGCTCGGGCAGGCCCTGCACCACTACATGAACGACTGGGAGGCTCTCATTCCGGTGCGCCTCCCGCCCGGCGAGCGTCACGGCAAGTCGCAGCGCCTCGAAGCGCGGTGGCACTGGTTCCTGGGCGACTATGTCGGCGCCCCCTTCAAGGCGTCAACCGACGCCGAGCGCGATCTCGTCCTCACTGGCGGCCCGCTGCCGCGCGTTGACAACAAGGTCTTCCTCGATCCGAACCACACCCTGACCGACCTCGGCGGCTCGAACGGCACGGTCGATGCGCTGCGCAACGGATCCTACGGGTACAACTACCACTACCTCGGCAACAGCCGCGTGGACAATCCCCGGCCGCGCTACGACAACTTCCCCGTCCGCCTCTCGCTCATCAAGACCTGGGACCGGACGATCTGCATCGCCGGCAGCCTCGGCAACCAGACGATCTTCCGCGACAGCGGGAAGCGAGGCGAGCATTCCTACACCCTTGACCCGCCGCGACTCGACACGAGGCGCAACAACGCCCAGCGCTTCGCTCAGGGCAGCGGCTCATCTCCCGTCGAAGTGCGCCACCAGCGCAAGGGCGCCGTCGCATTCCTCGACGGACACGCCGACCTTCTCACCCTCGCGGAACTCGGGTACGTCGTCGAAGATGAGAGCCGCAACCAGGTCGCCCAGGACCGGGGAGACAACGCGCTGTGGAACGGCCTGGGAACGGATCCTGAACGCACGAGGTAGGGCGGCACGTGCGGCCAGACGACGCCGACGCTACGATGCGGCTGCATGCGACGCATCCTCCTCACCGGCGGGGCCGGGTTCATCGGTTCGCACCTCGCTGAAGCGCTGCTGGCGCACGGCTGGGCCGTCACGATCCTGGATAACTTCGCGCCCTTCTACGATCGGCGACTCAAGGAGGCGAACGTGTGCCCCGCGGTCGGGCGGGGGGCGGCGCTCATCGAGGGCGACATCACCAGCGCCGACGACGTGGCCCGGGCCTGCGCCGCCGCACCGGACGTCATCGTCCATCTCGCCGCGTGCGCCGGCGTGCGTCCGAGCATCGCCGAGCCGGCGCGCTACGCGCTGGTGAACGTCGTCGGCACGCAACGGCTCCTTGACGCGGCCGTTGCGCGCGGCGTCGAGCGATTCGTCGTCGCCAGTTCCTCGAGCGTCTACGGCAACAGCGCCGAGGTTCCCTTCAGCGAGACCGATGACGTGAGCCGGCCCATCAGCCCCTACGCCGCGACCAAAGTCGCGACCGAACTCATCTGCTCGACCGCGGCGCACCTGCACGGGCTGCGCGTGACGGC
The DNA here is from genome assembly GCA_039794345.1 of Phycisphaerae bacterium. Taxonomy (GTDB): domain Bacteria; phylum Planctomycetota; class Phycisphaerae; order Phycisphaerales; family UBA5793; genus UBA5793. Next base: position 2,244 of record JBDIVQ010000200.1, read on the forward strand.
GCTGCGCTTCTTCACCGTCTTCGGCCCGCGCCAGCGGCCCGACCTCGCGATTCACACTTTTCTCCGCCGCGTGAGCCGGGGCGAAGTGATTCCCGTCTTCGGCGACGGCTCGACGAGCCGCGACTACACCTACATCGACGACATCATCGACGGCGTGCTCCGCGCCATCGATCGCTGCGGCGCGGTCGAGCGCTTCCGCTGCTACAACCTCGGCGGCGAGCACCCGGTGACCCTCTCGGAGATGATCGCCGCCGTCGAGGAGACCGTGAAGCGCCGGGCGCTGATCGACCGGCAGGGCGACCAGCCGGGCGACGTGCGGCGGACGTGGGCGGACCTCTCCCGCAGCCGCTCGGAACTCGGCTACGAGCCGCGCACGGCCCTGCTCGAAGGAATGAAGCGGCAATGGGAGTGGATGCAGGCGCAGGCCTGAGCCGCAGGCCTGCGCCGAGCGGCCGCCAGGATGCGGTCCGCGCCAGAAAAGCGGAGAGGGCGGGATTCGAACCCGCGGTACAGGTAATAACCCGTACGACGGTTTAGCAAACCGTTGCCTTCAGCCGCTCGGCCACCTCTCCGGCAACGTAAACTCGTGTTCGATTATCGTCTCCGCACCGTGGCGGGTCAATGATCGGGCCCGGGAATCCGCACTGGCGCCCTTCGGCGGCGCTCGGAATCCATGACAGAGCCTCTGCCCCGGCGTGCGGCGGCTGCCCTCTGTTCCGCCAGGCCACATCACTCGACCGGCACGACCTCGCTGAGGGCGCAGGTCGTCACGTCGAGAAGTTGCGCCTTTCCGCCGCACACGCCATGGGGGACGAACGCTCTAACCGAGCCGCGCCCGTTCGCATCCGAACGGGCGGTGTGGACGAGTTGGAGGTTCTGGTCGCTGAGACCGAGGCGCGTGCCGGCGCAGGGCCGGCCGCCGGGGATGATCGTGCTTCCAGTCGTTCGGGCGAAGAGCGGCGCGATCGTTCCGCGGGGGGTGGTGCAGGACCACTCGATGGTGATGAGTCCACCGAATGAACAGTTGGGGAAGTCAATGCTCATCTGCGGCTGACGGCGGTACTCCCAGGTGTCGCCGAGGAAAGTCTGACCATCGGGAGAGCCGCCAAAGAGAACCACGGCCTTGCGCCGGCTGTCGTACGCCATGTCGGGCGAGATTCGCGCGGGCGGTGAGCCGACCGCGACCTGCGTCCATCGCGTCCCGTCCCATTCCCATGTGTCATCGAGCCAACCCGGTTCGGCATCGTCGCCGCCGTGGAGCACAAGGACGCCCCGTGTCGAGTCGAACGTCATTTTGGGCTCGGCTCGCGGCGACGGCCCTTCCGTGGCGACCTGCGTCCAGACGGCGCCGTCCCATGTCCATGTGTCGTTGAACCGCTGACCGTTGTATGTCCAGCCTCCGAAGAGCACGGTGACGCCGCGAACGGAATCAAACGCCATCGTGTGATCCCAACGAAGGGGTGGCCCGGTCTCGGCGACTCGCGTCCATGTGGAGCCGCTGAGTTCCCACGTCTCAGGCGGGAGGCCCCCCAGCCAGAACCCGCCAAAGAGCACTGTCACATCTCGTACACTGTCGTACGCCATCGCGTGTCCATAGCGGCGCTGCGGGCCGTCACTGCCAATCTGGGTCCACTCGACGCCATCCCATGCCCATGTATCTCCATAGGTGGTGCCCAGTCTTCCGATTCCGCCGAAGAGGACCGTTCGTCGCAGGCGGAAGTCATACGCCATCGCCTGCGACCATCGCGGAGCGGGGCCGCTCTCGGCCGCAAGTGTCCACGAACTTCCGTCCCATGTCCAGGTATCGCCGTAATGCTCCCGCGCGCCCCCGCCGAAGAGCACAGTCACTCCACGGTGTTCGTCATAGGCCATGCTGGCGCTCCACCGCGGGGACGGCCCCTCCGTTGACCGCAGAACCCACTCCCTGCAGGTCTGAGCGCGGGCGCTCGGCACGGGAAGTGTGAGCAGGACCGCCGCGAGCGAGGCGGCGGCCATGAAGCAGGAGCATCCGCCCGCAGGGCGGTGGCGGACTGCAGACTGCGGCGTCCCGGGGGTCATGGTGGAATCCTCGGCGAGCACTTCGGCCCGCGGCGCCTCGAAACGTTTCCACCATGAATGTACCGGCGCATTGCAGCCAAAGGGGCTGGGAGGGCGCAAAAACTCCGCCGAAGCGACAAACCCGGGGCGAAACCCGTCAAGGGCCTCAGTGCTGATGACTGAGTCCTCTCCCCGCGGCCGGTGCGGCCTGGTTCCTCCTCCCGCTGACGAGTCTCGTTTCCTCTGCACGGGGACAGGTCCGGGGCGGAACAAGAGGGCATAATGATAGGGTTCCGGAAGTGGGTTCGGGACCGCCGCGGAGGTGCGTCATGCTCGACTCTCTGACCTCGGGATACACCGCGATCTACACGATTCCCGCTTTGGCCGGCTCGTTCTTCTTCATCCTGCGGCTGGTGATGATGCTCATCGGCGCGGGGATGGGAGAGGACTTCGGCGAAGGGGCGAT
>JBDIVQ010000201.1:0-4740 GCA_039794345.1 Phycisphaerae bacterium
CCTCGAGCCGCTGCTGATAGGCGCTGAGGCGGAAGAAGTAGTTCTCCTCGCGCATCCGCACGAGGGGCTTGCCGGAGACGGCGGACTTGTACTCCTGATCCTTGGCGCGGGTGTCGGGGACAAACTCCTCCTGCCCCTCGTCATACCACCCTTCGTACTGTCCGAGGTAGATGTCGCCGCTGGCGATGAGGCGCTGCACAAAGCGCTCGACCTGGAGGGTGTGGCGGCGCTGCGTGGTGCGGATGAAGTCGTCGTTGGTGAAGTCGAGCATGCGCAGGATGCGCTGAAACTCGGCGGCGTTCTCATCGGCGAGGGCCTGGGGGGAGACGCCGCGCTCGGCCGCGGATTTCTCGACCTTGATGCCGTGCTCGTCGGTGCCGGTGAGGAAGAAGACATCCAGGCCGAGGAATCGGTGAAACCGGGCCGCAACGTCGCAGACGGTCGTGGTGTATGAATGGCCGATGTGCGGCCGGTCGTTCACGTAGTAGATAGGGGTCGTGATGTAGAAAGTGCGTGGCGAGGCGCTCATGATGCTCTCAGGGGCGAGTGAGGGCGATTGTAGCGATAGGATGTGGGCGGACCGGAGGGGCTGGTCGAGTCGTTCGCGTGGGGTGGCGGAAGGCGGAGCGTTTGGATCGCGGTGAGTTTGAAGCCAGAGCCTTGGAGCACCTCGACGCCGTCTACCGGATGGCGCTGCAACTCTCGCGCCGGCCCGAGGATGCCTCGGACCTCGTGCAGGAGACGTATCTCAAGGCCCTCAGGGCCTCGGAGCGATTCGAGACCAAGGGCGGGGGGATCAAGCCGTGGCTCTTCAAGATTCTGCGAAACGTCTTTTACAGCCGGGTGGTGAAGGAGCAGCGCGGGCCGCTTGCGTCCGAGAATATCCACTTCCATCCTGGCGCCGAACCGGGTCCGGGGGATTCCAGGCCGGCCTGGAACCTCGCCTCCTTCGATTGGGAGCACGTGGACGATCGCCTCAAGTCCGCCGTGGCCGGCCTGAATGCGGAATACCGGGAAGTTCTCCTGCTCTGGGGGGTGGAGGGAATGAAGTATCGCGAGATCGCGTTAATCCTTGATGTGCCGATCGGTACGGTGATGAGTCGCCTCTACCGTGCCCGTGCGGCGCTGATTGAGCAACTCGGCCCGCTGGCGGCCGAGGTCGGCATTCGTCTGGAAGACGAATCGGCCGGCTTGCCGTAGAGTCGGCAGTGTGGTGGGGGGCGTCCGGCGTGGCGTCGGATGATCTTGGTCAGAGGCGGGTTTTCAGGTGCTTCGATGAATCGTGCCGAGATCGCCAACCTGCTCCGAGCCGCAGCCGACGACGAGCTGCCGCCTGCCGAACGTGCGCGCCTTGAAGCCCACCTCAAGGCCAATCCGGCCGACCAGGCGTTCATCGACTTCGAGCGTCGCCTGCGTGATGCGGTGGCGCGCGTCATGGGGGCCGAGCAGGCGCCCGAGTCGCTGCGCGGAGAGATTCAATCGCACCTGGCCGAGGCAGGCGAGGGGCTGTCCTTCGCCCGCGCGGTCCGGGAGCGGAACCGGCGGCCTCGCCGGCTCGTGCCTTCGGGATTGGCCGCGGGGTTCCTGCTGCTCATCGGCGCCGCTCTCGTCGTGAGTGTGATCAACCCTTCGCTCCTCTTCGACTGGCGCCGCGCTTCGACCATCAACGTGGACGTCGAGATCGGCCTGGGCTTCCCCGATGAGCACCGACGCTGCGCCACCGACGAGCAGTACGCCCAGGACAAGCTCGACCTGCGCTCGCGCGAGGAACTGCAGGTGCACCTGCGGCGTGATCTGGGATGGCAGGTGGAAGTGCCCGATCTGAGCGAGTTCGGCTTTCAACTGCGCAGCGCCGGCGATTGCACCATCGGCAGCGCCGCGGCGGGAGTCGGCTCGGTGCATCTGCTCTTCGACGACGGCGCCGGGGCCGTGAGTGTGTGGATCGAGCACTCGCTTGCCTCGGACCTGACCCACTCGGCGCGCCTCGAGGAGGGGCGGGCCTACCGGATCGCGCCGATCGACCGCCGGCGCGGGCGTGATGAGGCCAACGCCTATTTCGCCTGGCGCGTTGGGGAGTACGTCTTCCGCTTCGTTCCCGCCTCCGTTGCGAACGCGCGCGAGATGGCTGTGGCCATCGGCATGCCCGACGTCGAGCCGACGGACTTCAACTGAGCCGCCTGCCCGAATCCCGCTGGCGGCACGGCACGGCGAGGCGCGGCGGCGGCGGCGCGGGGCGGGGAAAGTCACTACAATTGAGCGTCCGAGCGCCGCGAGGGCGCGCCGGGATGGAGGTGCGCGATGAAGCAGGCACGTTCGAGCCGCACACGCCGGCTCAATCACGCGGGACTGGTTCGCGCGCTGGTGCTGGCATCGGCGCTGGCGCCCGCTGCGGACAGACTGGCTTTCGCGCAGGCGCGGCCCGACGACACGCGAGTCCTCGACGCCAACCTCAGCACCACCTCGCGCTACAACCAGCCCAGGACCGGCTTCCTGCTCAATCGCATCAACGACGCGATTGTGACGGGCACGGCTCCGGGGGGAAAGAGTTTTCGCGGCGACGTCGGGTATCGCAGCACGTTCGAGTTTCGCGGCTCGGTTTCGGGTCGCGGCCTGTATGATTTTCAGCGCGATTCGTTCTACTCGAATCTCGCCGCTCAGCGGAACGCGCCGCGGAACCTCGGGGTGCTCGGCCCGTACCAGATTCAGCGCCCGGGCGGCGGGGCGGCGGCGGCGAGCGCGCTCGGCCGCGGACTGGTCACGCCCCTGAGCGGCGCCAACCTGCAACAGATCGCGCGGCAGCGGTACGGCACGGGAATGCTGGACTTCGACGCCGCGACTTCGCTCTCCCAGTTGCGGCAGCGAGCCGCGACGGCTCTGCCTGACCAGACGCTGCCGAGCCCTTCGATGCTCGAGCGTGATCTGCGACCGCTGGAGACGCCGGCCGTTCTCTCGGCTGACCCTCTGCTCGATCGGAGCCTGCTCTATGGTTCGATCCGGAATCCGGCGAGGGGGGCGCTTCCTTCCGGGCCCGCCGGCGCCGTGCCTGGCGGGGCGGGGGTCGGCCCGCTCGCGCCGCCGGCCGCGGGGATCGAGTCCACCTTTGACGGCGTCTCCTTCCTGAGGGGCTGGTCGAATCGACTGGCGCCGAGTTCGGCGGCGGCGCCGAGCGCAGCGGCGCCTCTCGCGGCCGGGCAGGACGCCTACGCCGACTACATCGCGCGACTTTCCAACCGCGGCGACGCCTCCGCACTGCCCCAGCCCGGCCAGCCCTATGAGCCGCAAACGCTCGAGGGCATGCGCGACTTTGCGCGGCAGTGGCAGGGCATTGACGCAGAGGAACCGCCCGCGGCGCCGACCGGCGCCGCCGAACCGGTCGCTCCGCCCCTCGCCGCGCTGACGGACGAGCAGATCGAACAACTCCGCACGTCGCTGCCGGAGATCGCCTCGCTCGCGGGCGACAACACGAGTCAGTATGCCGAGCACGTGCAGCGGGCCGAGCAGGCGCTGGCGGAGGGCCGGTTCTTTGACGCCGAGAGTTGGTTCGACGTTGCGCTCTACTACTCGCCGGGTCATCCGCTGGCCGCGGCTGGGCGCGTTCACGCGCAGATCGGCGCGGGCAAGTATCGCTCGGCGGCGCTGGGGGTGCGGCGGCTCTTTGAAGCGCATCCCGAACTGATCAACTCGCGCTACGCCGCGGGTCTGCTGCCCGATGCCGAGCGCCTGCGCAGCGCGGCGAAGGAACTGACGGAGATGCTCGACACGGCGGGAGGCACGATCGAGGCCGGGCTCCTGCTCGCCTACCTCGGCCACCTCACCCAGCAGAACGATCTCATCGAGCGCGGCCTGGCCGAGTTGTCGCGCCAGCAGCCGCAGGAGGATCTCGCGGCGGTGCTGCGCCGGGTGTGGCTGCCGGCGGCCGAGCCGTGATGGCTCCTGTCGGCGCGAGCGAGGGGCGCGGGGGCTACAGTCTCGCCCCATGTCCGGCCGCACCGTCAAGAATCAGACTCGCGACTCACGCACGAAACGAACGCGCCGGCGTCGATCGCGCCAGCGCCACGTCTACACCGCCGCCGGCGCCGATCCCCATCACCTCTATGAGAAGGCGGTGCAGAGTCCTGAGGCCGAAGTCCCCTTCATCGACCGGACTTTTCGCGCGCTGCGCGGCCGCCGGCCCGAGGTGCTCCGGGAAGATTTCTGCGGCACCGCGTTTCTCGCCTGCACCTGGGTCCGCGCCCGCGAATCCAATCGGTCCATCGGCGTCGATCTCGACGCCGACACGCTGGCGTGGGCGATCGCCCACAACCTCTCCTGGCTCAACGACGCCGAACGCACCCGCGTCGAACTCATCCGCGACGACGTGGTGAAGGTGCGCACGCGCGAAGTTGACCTCGTCTGCGCCTTCAACTTCAGTTACTTCATCTTCAAGACGCGCGAGCAACTGCTGGCGTACTTCAAGGCGGCGCGGCGGGCGCTCAAGCCCGACGGCCTGTTCTACCTCGACTGCTACGGGGGCTACGAATCGCAGGATGTCATGGAGGAGCCGCGAAAATGCGCCGGCTTCACCTACGTCTGGGACCAGGCGCACTTCAACCCCATCACCAACGAGACGCTCTGCCACATCCACTTCCGGTTTCCCGACGGCACGCAGTTGAAGAAGGCCTTCACCTACGACTGGCGTCTCTGGTCGATCGCGGAGATCCGCGAGGTGCTCGCCGAGGCGGGCTTTGCGCGCAGCACGGT
>JBDIVQ010000202.1:0-4596 GCA_039794345.1 Phycisphaerae bacterium
CCGGATGTCCTCGGCGGCAAGCCGAGAATCAAGGGCACCCGCATCAGCGTTGAACTCGTGCTCGGCCGGCTCGGCGAAGGCTGGACGATCGAGCAGTTGATCGGGGCCTACCCCCATCTCGAGGCCGAGCAGATTCGCGCGTGCATGGCGTTTGCGGCCGATTCTCTGGCGACGGATGACGTGGTGGATGTGCCCCGTCCGGCCGCGTGAGCATGCGAATCCTCGCTGATGAGAATGTCGATCGGCCGATTGCGGCGTGGCTGCGCGAACACGGCTACGACGTTGTAGAGATCGCGGTCGAAGGGCCCGGAATGAGTGATGCGGCGGTCATTGAAATGAGCCGAGATCAGGGGATGGTGCTGATGACTTTCGACCGCGACGTTGGCCGCATCGTCGTGGCGGACCGTCGGCCGCACCCGGGAGTGGTGTACCTTCGATTGTGAGGCGTGGGTTCGGCATTGTGCGATGCGTTCGCGCAAGTCTGGCCGACGGTCGAACCGCTGGTCGCGGGGCACCTCGTCACGGTGCGGAATCGTCAAGTGAGGCGACGGCCGCTTCCGGTGAACGATGAGGCGTGAGGGCGTTTGAGTCTGTCTGCCCGCGCCGGCGGCGCTTCGCAGCAGCCGCCCGTACCGCCTGCTGCACTGCCTCGCGAAGCCGCGCGAGATTGGCCCGCGCTTCGCTCACGCCCGGCGCGTGCCGAAGGCGGGCGAGGAGGGCGTGGGTCTGGACATCGAGAATCTCCCCGCGCTCCCGGCACTGCCGCTCAGCGGTGAGCGCGCTGCGCAGTTCGAGCCACTGCTCCTCGGTCCGATCGACGACAAGGAACTCGACGGGCAGGTTCCACGACCGATTGCTCCGGATCGCCGGGCGCGGACGAGGTCGGCAGAGCCGTCATGCACGCGTTCTTCTTGACCTTCGCGCGGTGCGGCGCCCGGACCGGTCGATGAAGATGATTCATTGCGGAGATCGAAATGACCGCCGAGAGATGCCCCGTCGAGTGTGGATCGAGGCCGATCTTCGGGTTCCTCCACGGTCTCAGCGGTCTCATGCGGTTCACACTTCGAATCCGCGCGTGACCGCGGCGCGCTGGCGGCGGAGTGCAAACTCACCGCAGAGACCGCGGAGGTCGCCGAGGGATTCAGAGTGCGGCTCTCATCCCAACTCTCAGCGGCCATTCTCGGCGCTCTCCGCGATCTCTGCGGTGAATGATCTTCCTCGAAGGGCCTGATCGCTGGAGGGCGCGAACGTCAAAGAAAGGGCGTCTCAGCGGTGAGTGCGCGGTCTGGTGCGCGGACGCGAATGGAAGGCGTGAGCGGCGTGACGCGGCCGCCCGCGACCAGGACGCCGGCGTGTCGAACTCACGAATTCCGCGGCCGAGCATTTCGATGAACCGTTGCGGCGGTGCGCGCCCGCCCTCCTCGGGTGAGAGCGCAGCGCCGGTCAAGTGGAGACCTGACGCCCGCATGTGATGAGGAAGGCGATTTGAGTTCCGAGGGATCATGCTTGTCAACACGCGTGCTGCGCTGTGGGCCGCTTGCACGGCGCGTCAGATCCTGACCTGACCTGCTGGATACTCCAGCACTCGCCTGGGCGAGCAGCCTGCGGTTCGCGCCGCGGGCTTGGGCCCCAAGCCCCCAGCCCTCCTCCGCTATGATGCAGGCATGGCCGCAGCATCGCCTGTCTCCGCCCGCCGCGCCGCAAGGCCATCGACCGTCGCCGTGATCGGCCTGGGTTACGTCGGCCTGCCGCTGGCGCGGGCGATGTGGGGGGCGGGGCACCGGGTCATCGGGCTCGACAATGACCCGGCCAAGGTCGAGCGCCTCGGCCGCGGCGAGTGCTACCTGAGGCATCTCGGTGCGGACTTCGTCGCGGAGATGCTCACCTCGGGGCGTTTTGAGCCGACGGGCGACCCCGCCCGCCTCGCCGCCGCGGACGCCGTGCTCATTTGCGTTCCGACGCCCCTCGATGAATCGGGGCAGCCCGACCTGACCTTCGTCGATGCGACCGTGGCCGACGTTGCCGAGGCGCTGCGGCGGCGCGGCCGCAAGCAACTCATCGTCCTCGAATCGACGACTTACCCCGGCACAACGCGGGAGCGGCTCAAGCCCATCCTCGACGCCGTCGGCGTGCCGTATCACCTCGCCTTCAGCCCCGAGCGCGAGGATCCCGGCCGGCGCGACGTGGCGACAACGGCGATTCCGAAGGTGGTCGGAGCGGTCGATGCGGCCTCGCGCGATGCGGCGGCGGCGCTCTACTCGACCGCCTTCGAGCGCGTGGTGCCCGTCGAGAGCGCCGACATCGCTGAAGCGGCGAAACTTCTGGAGAACATCTACCGCGCCGTCAACATCGCGCTGGTGAACGAGATGAAGGTCGTGCTCGACCGTCTCGGCATCGACGTGTGGAAGGTGATCGAGGCGGCCTCGACCAAGCCCTTCGGCTTCTCGCCTTTCTATCCCGGCCCCGGCCTCGGCGGGCATTGCATCCCCATCGATCCCTTCTACCTCGCCTGGCGGGCGAAACAGGCGGGAATCGAAGCGCGGTTCATCCAACTCGCCGGCGATGTGAATCAGTCGATGCCGCGCTGGGTCGTGAGCCGCACACTCGCCGTGCTGTCGGGGGAAGGCGGGTTGACCGCACAGAGCGCGGAGAGCGCAGAGAAGAACGAGCCAGGATCAAAGCCAGTGCCTTCCTCCGCGCCCCCGGCGATCTCGGCGGTGAATGGGCCTTGGCGGATTCTCATTCTCGGCCTGGCGTACAAGCCGGACATCGACGATGTGCGCGAGTCGCCGAGTTTTGAGTTGATACACCTCTTTCGCGAGGCGGGCTGCGAAGTGGAGTACAGCGACCCGCACGTACCGCAGACGCATCCGATGCGCCACTACGGCGACCTCGGCCTGATCAGCGTGAACCTGACGCCGCAGTCGCTGGCGCGGTACGACGCGGTCGTGATCGCGACGGCGCATCGCGCGTTCGACTGGCCGCTGATCGCTCAGCACGCGAAACTGATCATCGACACGCGCAACGCGATGCAGGACTACCCGCAGGCACGGGTGGTGAAGGCGTAGGGCGTCTCGGCGGTGAACCGCCTCACCACCAAGTTCGTCAGATCACAACACGGGCGCGAAGGAGGAGTCGGACTCAGGTCTTTTCTCCCGGCTGCGATTCTTCCGCGCCCCACGCGCCGCCGCCGGGGGTTTCGATGATGAGGCGGTCGCCCGGCTCGACTTCGATCGCGTCGATGGAGGCGAGATCGATGATCGATCCATCGGCGCGGAGGAGGCGCTGACGGCCGCGGGCGCCCGGCCCGCCTCCATCCATACCGAAGGGCGCTTCGATGCGATGTTGAGTAACGACGGAGAGGGACATGGGCTCGAGGAAGGCGATTTCGCGCACCGCCCCGCCGCCGCCCCGATGCCGCCCGCGCCCGCCCGAGCCGCGGCGGATGGCGAAGCGCTCGACGCGCACGGGATGGCGATGTTCGAGCACTTCGACATCGGTGATGCGGGTGTTGGTCATGTGAGTGTGCACGGCGTCGGCGCCGTCGCGATTCGCCGTGGCCCCCGCCCCGCCGCAGATCGTCTCGTAGTAGCCGAAGCGGTCGTTGCCGAAGAGGACGTTGTTCATCGTCCCCTGGCTGCACGCGGCCAGGCGGAGCGCTTTGACGAGCGTGTCCACGAGGCGCTGGCTGATTTCCGTGTTGCCGCCGACGACCGCGGGGCACCGGGCGGGATCAGCGTCGAATCGAGGATGGAGCATCGTGCCGGGCGGCAGGATGATCTCGACCCCGTCGAGCAGCCCTTCGTTGAGCGGCAGCGGCTCGTTGACGAGCAGGCGCAGGACGTACATCACGGCGCTGTGGACGATGGCGGGCGTGGCGTTGAGGTTGCCGGGGTGCGTCGGCGAAGTGCCGGTGAAGTCGATGCGGGCGGACCCGTCGGCGATGGTGATCGTAACAGCGAGGGTGGAGCCGTCGTCGAGTCGTTCGACGGCGCGGAACTCGCCATCACCGAGGCGCTCGAGGGCGGATCGCATCCGCTCGGCGGCCTGGCGGCGCAGCGCGGCCATGAAGCGGGCGATGGTCTCGCGGCCGTGCGTGTGCACGAGTTTGAGAAGGGCCGCGGCGCCGTGTCGGTTGGCGGCGAGGGCGGCGTTGAGGTCGGCGAGGTTCATCTCCACCTGGCGCGAGGGATGCGGGCCCGCTTCGAGCAGCCGCCGGATCGGCGCCCAGTCGATCACGGCGCGCCGCGCGACGTGCATCGGTGCAATCACGACGCCTTCCTCGATGAGCGAGCGCGCGGCCGGCGGCATCGAACCGGGGCGCGTGCCGCCGATCTCTGCGTGGTGCGCGCGATTCGCGACGTAACCGATGAGGTCATCGCCGTCATGCACGGGAGTGATCAGGGTGATGTCGGGCAGGTGCGAGCCGCCGAAGGCCGGGTGATTGGTGATGATGACGTCGCCGGGGGCCATGGCGATCGCCGCGCCCACGGCGCGGACGCAGCAGCCCATCGCGCCGAGATGGACGGGAATGTGCGGGGCGTTGGCGACCAGGCGCGCCTCGCCGTCCAGAAGCGCGCAGGAAAAGTCGAGGCG
>JBDIVQ010000203.1:0-4495 GCA_039794345.1 Phycisphaerae bacterium
TCCTCACCATCCTCAAACTCATGATCCGGGACAATACCCCATGGAATCCGCAGCCGCACCCTTGACTTTCAAGGCAGTCGCTGCGCGCTGCTTCCGGCGGCGCCGGGTCAGGCTTTGCGCGCGTAGACGCTGATGCTCGCCACCTTTCCGGCGGTTCGGCGGGCCATGACGGCGACATCGACATCGCCCGATCCGCCGCAGCAGGACGGCGAGCAGCAGCCCCCGCCAGCGCGCTTCTTCTCCGCCGGATCGACGATCTCGCTCTCGATGAGGGCTTCCAGTTGCACCTCGTCGTAGACGTGGCGCGAGCGGACCTGCACGTCGGTCAGTCCGGCGCGGCGCAGGCCGGCGAGATACTCCGCCTCGCTGATGGCGCCGGCGACGCAGGAGTTGTAGAGCGCCTGGTTGCGGCGCAGTTCCTCGGGGAGATCATCGACGACGATGTCGGAGACGAGCATGCGCCCGCCGGGGCGCAACACGCGCGCGATTTCGGCGAAGACCTTTTCCTTCTCCGGCGAGAGGTTGATGACGCAGTTGGAGATGACCCAGTCAACCGTGCCGCTCTCGACGGGAAGGGCCTCGATGTAGCCTCTTCGCACCTCGACGAAGGAGGCGACGCCGGCGGCGGCAATGTTCGCCCGGGCGCGCTCGATCATCGCGTCGGTCATGTCGATGCCGATGACGCGGCCGGTCGGCCCGGTCCGCTTGGCGGCGATGAGCAGGTCGATGCCCGCACCGCTGCCGAGATCGACAACGGTGTCGCCCTGGCGCACTTCGCTGAAGGCGAGGGGGTTCCCGCAGCCGAAGGAGTTCTCGACCGCGTCAGGGGGCAGTTCCCCCAGTTCCGGGCCGTAGCCGGCGCTCTTGACGGCCACGCCCTTCTGCGCCGGCTGCATGCCGCCGCAGCAACTCGAACCCGGCGTCGTAACGGCTCGGGCATAGGACTCGGAAACGTGGCGGCGGATTTCGGCTTCGCGGGTGGTCATGATGATCGTTCCTTTCGGGCAGAGGTGGAGTGAATGCGGACGGGAGCGCGCCGCGCCCGCTGAGTGCGGGTGGCGCAGGCGGGCGCGGGGAGGGCCGCGCGACCGGCAGCGCAGGACTCAGCCGCGCAGCGACACGAGTCGAGTGCGGCCGCGATGCCGCGCAGAAGCGGCACAAGCCGCTCGAAGCGCACGCGGTAGAAGACCTCCTTGCCGCAACGGGTCGCTTCGAGGGCGCCGGCGTCGCGGAGGATGCCGAGGTGGCGCGACACGACGGAGAGATCGACGGGGCAGCAGGCGTTGAGTTCGCTGACCGTGCAGGCGCGGCCGCACGCCGCGAGCCGCATGAGCAGCACGAGGCGGTTGCCGTCCGCGAGGGCGCGAAAGAGCCGGTGGTCGAGGAGGTCGGCGAGTTGGGGGCAGCAGGACTGGGCCGGCGCCGGGCCCGGCGAAACCGCCGGTCGGGCGGTCGAGTCGGACCGCGTTCGCCGGCCGCTGCCGGCACGCGGCGTGCCCGCGGGCGGGCGCGTGCGTCGCGATGCGGCTGGGGAGCGGCGGCGGTTCTCGCGTTCTTGCATAGTTGTGCAAGTATACACGCTCGGGAGCCCGCCGTCAACCCCCCCGGGAGCCGCGGCGCCGCCCCGCCTGTCCCGGAAGCGCCCCCTGCGGCGCCCCGCCCCAGCGCCAGCGCCCCACCGCCCCCGGGCGCACCACACCACCCGCGCTCATTTCCAGGCCCCCGGCGGGCCGATACTGTTGCCGCAGCGCGCCTCGCCGCCTGGCCCGCGAAGCGACGCCTCGCAACGGAGACGCACCGGCGTGGAACCCGAACTCGTACGCGACCTCATGGTGGCGCTGGGCCTGGGCCTGCTCATCGGCATGCAGCGAGAGTGGGCGGAGAAGTCCGTCGCGGGGATTCGCACCTTCGCCCTGATCGCGATCGCCGGGGCGCTGTGCGGCCTGCTGAGCCGGGATCTGAACTTCGCCTGGCTCCTGCCGGCGGGACTGCTCTCCGTCGCCTGGGTTTTCTGGATCGGCAACCAGGTCCGGTCCGCCGCCATGCCCAACGGGTCGGGAGTCACGACCGAAGTGGCCGGGCTGGTCGTCTTCCTCATTGGCGGCGCGGTGATGATCGGCCACTCGACCGTTGCCGTCGTCACCGCCGGCGTCGTGGCGCTGCTTCTGCACGCCAAGGGGCGCCTGCACGCCTTCGTCGAGCGACTCGGCGAGGGGGACTTCCGCGCCATCGCCCGCCTCATTCTCATCGGCATGGTCATTCTCCCCCTTCTGCCGGATGAGAACTACGGCCCCTACGACGTGCTCAACCCCTTCCGCATCTGGCTGATGGTCGTGCTCATCGTCGGCATCAGCCTCGCCGCCTATGTCGCCCGGCTGCTGGTGGGAGCGGGCACGGGCGTCATTCTCACCGGCGTGCTCGGCGGCCTCATCTCCAGCACCGCCACGACCGTGAGTTACGCCCGCCGCGCCCGGTCGAACCGCGATGAAGCGGCCGGCTCATCGATCGTTCTGATGGTCGCCTCGACGATTGTCTTCGCGCGCGTGCTCTTCGAGATCGCGCTGGTCGCGCCCTCGATCCTCGCATCGGTTGCGCCGCCGATCGCGGCGATGATGCTCCTCATGGGCGCCATCTGCCTTGCCGCCTTCTACCGGTCGCGCGCCGCGTTTTCCGCTTCGGTCCAGGAACAGCCGCCCTCGGATCTTTCCGCCGCGGTCGTCTTCGGCCTGCTCTACGCCGGCGTGCTCGTGGGCGTCTCCGCCGTGCGCGAGCACTTCGGCGACGCCGCGATGTACCTCGTCGCCGCCCTCTCCGGCCTCACCGACATGGACGCCATCACCCTGTCGAGCGCCCAACTGATGAAGAGCGGCACACTGCAGGTCGCCACCGGCTGGCGCCTCATCCTCGTCGGCGCCATGGCCAATCTCCTCTTCAAACTCGCCGTCATCGCCCTCATCGCCGGCCGGAGCCTCGCCGGGCGCATGGCGGTCATGTTCGGCCTGAGTTTCGCCGGCGGCGCTTTACTTCTCTGGCTCTGGCCCGCCTGACGGAAGCGGTCCGAGACCGACGCCGATCATCGCGGATTCGGCGGTGCGAGGATCGAGAGATACGCCTCCCACGGCCCCACTTCCGCCGCGTACTGAAACGCCAGCGCCTTGCACACCTGCGCGATGTGATTGAGATCGTGCACCGCCCATGTCGCGATCAGCTGCGCGAGCGTCACCCGCCCCAGCGCGGGATGCATGCCCGAGCGCTCGAAGTCCGCTCGCGACAGGCGCAATTCGCGCAGCGACGCCAGACTCGCCCGCCTCTCGTCGGCGAAGAGATCGAGCAGGTCGTCCAGCGTCCGCTCGCGGCACAGCGGGAGGTGGCCGCTGCGGTCGAATGGCTCAAACGGCCGCGTCTCGCCGAACCTGAGCACGTGCCGCACGCGCGGCATCCAGTCCGTCCGCTCGCCCCAGATCAGATGCCCGACCACCTGCTGCGCCGTCCACGTCGCCGGGCCGTAGTCGCGATCCGTCCACTGCGGCCCGAGACCCTCCAGCAGCACGGAAAGCACCCTCGGCGTGCGCTCGAGAATGGCGATGCTCTCTTCGAGGTCCTGGCGCATTTCGGTGATCTCCCGGATCGGTCTTCTGTTCGTGCCGCACGATAGGATCGATTCATCGCCCCCGTGCGATTCGCGTTCCATCAGTCGAGGGCTTTCCTCTTGAGTTGGCGCAACCTCGATCTCCGCATCGCCTCTTTCATGCAGCGCTGGGGGGTGCGCCTGCTTCGGTGGTCCCTCGCGGTGATCTTCATCTGGTTCGGCATTCTCAAGCCGCTGGGTCTCTCGCCCGCCGAGCCGCTCGTGCTGCACACCGTGGACTGGTTGCCACTGCTCGGGCCGCGGCAGTGGCTCGCCCTCATCGGCTGGTGGGAGGTCGCCATCGGCGTCACCTTCCTCTTCCGGCGGACGTTGCGCCTGGCGATCGCCCTGCTGGCGCTGCAGATGGTCGGGACATTCCTGCCGCTGGCGCTCCTGCCTGAAATCACCTTCCAGCCCGGCCGCTTTCCCTACGCCCCGACGATGGAGGGGCAGTACATCATCAAGAACCTGCTCATCATCTCCGCCGCCATCGCGATCGGGGGAACTCTCCGCCGCCGTCAGAGCGCTCCTGCCGCCTGACCGCGCCCGCCAACCGGCGTATCGCACCCGTTCCCACCCGCCGGGAGCAGTGGGCACCTGCGACCCGAACCACAACCCCGATCAGCCCCAACCCCCAAGCCTCAAGCCCCAACCACCGCCTCGCGCCAAAGCCTGGCGCCTGCTGCCCATTGCCCAGTGCCCAGTGCCCAGTGCCCAGTGCCTCTTGCTAGGACCCAGTGCCCAGTGCCCAGTGCCTCTTGCGAGTGCGCGCCGCCCATCGCCTCCCTCACTCAAACGTATGCACGACCAGCTGGCTCACTTTGCAGCCGGCGGGCTGGGCGGCCTGGATGAGGTACGTCCGGCCGC
>JBDIVQ010000204.1:0-4386 GCA_039794345.1 Phycisphaerae bacterium
CGCTCTGCATGATGCGCTCGAACAGAGGTGTTTCATTCGGCTGACGCGGTCAGCAGGCCCGTGCCCGCCCAGGCGCGCACGGCGGCGTCGAGCGCCGCGCGAGGGTCGCCCAGGCGGCGCAGGTCCAGCGCCACGGGCGCCTCGAACCCTCGCGCAACCAGCGCCACCTGGTAGGCGAGCAGATCAAGACGCCCGACGCCGGGAACGACGCGCGCCTCATCGCGGAAATCGCTCAGGCGCGCCGCCACAAGATCGCCGGCGTTCGAAGCGCATGCGGCGGGATCCTGTCCGCTTGCGATCAGGACGGCGGGATCGACCCCCACGCTCAGCAGCGGATGCGGACGCGGCGCATGGTCGGCCAGGCGCACGCCGCACGTCTCGGCCTTCACGCGCCACTGTTCGACGATCAAGTTGTCCAGACCTTCGGCGAGGCGCAGCGAGAGCGGGATGCGGCCGAGATCGGCGGCGAGTTCGATGGTCTCGAGGACGGCAGCGGCGGCGCGGTCGGCGTGTTCAGGCCGGGTGAAGTGCTCCAGCGGGATCCACAGGTCCAGGCCCGCCGGGAGGAGTTCGCTGCGGCGCAGCCGGGCGAGCAGGTCACGCCGCCCCGAGCGATCGAGGTCGCGCGGCCGCATGCCCGGAAGAGCGGCCGAGAGTTGCACATGACGCAGGCCGGCGGCGGCGATGAGGCGCAGGGCCGCCCGGGGATCGCCGGCCCCCGCGAGCGGCGCGAGCGTCGGAGCCGGCGGAAGGCGCGTGAACTGAGACATGCGAAGCGATCGTAGGCTCGGCGCGATCCCCGCCGCGCGCGAGAGTCACCGGCCCTTCCCGAGGGCGGCCGATTCCACGGATCCATGCAAGAATCCGGCGGAGCGTGCACATTCCAGGGGAGGGCCATGGCGCTGCGCCGGGCGAAGGCGCTTCCGCGCGGCGCTGATCGATTCCACTCAGCCACTCGAAGGAGGATCAACCATGAATCGCACCGCAGGTCTCGGCGTCTTCATCGCCGCCGCGCTTCTGAGCGCCGCCGCTTCCGCTTCCGCCCAGTTCATTCCGGTGGAGCAGTTGCGATCGGTCAGCACGCTGGCCAGTTCCTCGCGATGCGGCGGCAACTTCATCCGCGAGGAGCGATCGACGACGGACCTCGATCCGTTCGCATCGCGCCTCGTCACGATCGACGGGTGCGAAGGATCGCGCGGCGTCTCGGGCGCAGCGCAGCGCTCGAGCATGAGCGCGGGAGAGTTGTCGGCCGAAGGGGCCGTTTACTCGGAGGGGCGCGGTCCCGAGCACACCATTGTGCACTCCTTCAGCAACTCGACGTTCGATGCGACGTTCCGCCTCGAGGAGCGCGCCCGGGTCGTGATGCGGGGCGCACTGGCGGCGCAATCCACCGCACGGTTCCCCTCGGCGAGGGCCCGGATTACGCTGGGACTGGTGCATGGGACGCCCGATTTCAGCCGCAGCGTCGAGGCGGAGCCGGGCGGTCCGCGCCGGGCGGAGGCATTCGAGGAGGTGCTCATTCTCGAGCCGGGGCTGTACCGCCTCACCGCCTCCGCGGACACGCTGATGGACAACGCGATTCCGCCCGATCTTCGCGGCGGGGCGTTTTTCCGCTTCTCGCTCGAGATCACGCGGCAGTGAAGTCGCCGGCGCGGCTCACGGCGCGGCCTGCAGGGCGGCGATCATGACCGCGGCGCCGACGACCGCCGCCGTCTCGACGCGAAGAAGGTGCCGGCCGAAGGTGACCGCCGCGGCGCCGGCGGCGCGAATCGCCTCCTGCTCGGCCCCGGTGAATCCGCCCTCGGGCCCGATGAACAGCGCAACGCACCGCGCCGCAGCCGCGGCCCGCAGCGCTTCGCACGCCGGTTCGCCGCGAAAGTCCCCCACGAGCAGGAGGGCGTCTCGCCACGCGCGCAACGCGTCGGCAAGCGGAGTCGGCTCGTCGATCTCAAGGACCCAGGCCCGGCCGCACTGCTTGGCGGATTCGACGGCGGTCGCCTCGCGCCACTTCGTCACGCGCGTCTCGCGCGGCTCGGCGATGCGACGTTGGCAGAGCAGCGGAACATACCGGGCGGCGCCGACCTGGCTCAACTGATCGATCATCCCTTCCGCCCGTGCGCCTTTGGGCGGCGGGGCGGCCACGATGATCGCCGGTCGCGGCGGATCAACGCGCCGCACGGCCTCGACCTTCACCGTGACGATCCGTCGGCCGACTGACTCGATCCTCCCTGCCGCCACGAGACCGCGGCCGTCGAAAACCTCGACCTCGTCGCCCCGTCCAACCCGCTTGACGGACGCCGCGTGATGCGCTTCCGCCCCCGAGATCTCGAGGAGGTTTCCCGGATCAGCAGCGTCATGCGCGAGCGAGGGGTGATAGAGTCGATGCAGAGCCATGGCGTCGGGCGGGCACGGTCTTGAGTCCGCGGCCCGGAAGGTCGATGATAACCACGGCTCCGCGCCGCCTTCGATGTGCGGATTACCGGACGCGGCGATCATACCCACCTCGGGCGAGGCGCATGGCGAAGTCCTTCAGACCACCTTCGAAGACCAAGCCGCCGGCCGCTCCGGTGCCCCTCGCCGCGCCGGCGGCAACCCCCGCGCCCCAGAGGCCCGACAACGCCCGAACCGGTTCCGCCGCTTCGGGCGACGATCAGGGCGCAGCGCCGATTGAGCAGCAGGTCGAAGCGCTCATCGACCACGCGCAGCAGCAGGCGCAGGCCATTGCCGACCTTGCGGCGCCGTCCGGGTCCGACGAGACGAGCGGCGAAGCGGCGCCGAACCAGCCGCCCCCTTCCGAGGAAGCAACGATGGCCGGCGACAGCCAGTCCGCGCCGGGCGCGCCTCGCGTAAATGCGGCGCCCACGGACGCCGCGGGTGCGGCGGCGGATGCGAAAGCGCAATCCCCATCACCGCCCGCCGCCGATCCGCCGGCGGAGACCGCAACCGATTCGACCGCTCCGGCCCCGGAAGAGCCCGTCGATCCCGCGGCGCTGCAGAGCCAGGTCGATGCAATCCTGAGTGAGGCGGGGTATCCGCCGGACGGCGAGGGAACGGCCGTCGATCCCGAGGATTCCTCCGGCGACGAAGAGGCGCTGACGCCCCCCGAGGTCGCCGAGCCGACCTCCGCCGACCTTTCCGAAGTGGATGCCGTCATCGCCGAAGCGGCGCAGCGGGCGCTTGAAGATGACGCATTTGAAGTGGGGCAGGGCGCGCATCAGAGCGCCTCGGCGCCATCCGGCCCAGCCGCGCCGGCGCCTTCCGCGCCCGCTGCCGCGGCCGATGCGGGTCGTCCGAAGGCCGTCCTCAAGGGCGGCGATGCCTCGATGCGCCGCGACAAGCGCCAGCGCCGGGTCCAGCAGGGGACGGACCTCGACGGCGATCTTCTCCGGCCGGCGCCGGTCGCGCCGACCGGTGATCCGACCGCCTCTTCGGACGACGACGTGATCGATTTCGCATCCTCCGCGACCACCGCAGAGGATGCGAAGGAAGCGGACTGGAAGATCCGCCTGTGCCGCAGCACGCTGCACCTCCTGGCCCTCGCGAACGCGCCGTGGCGGAACTGGCCTCCGATCACACGCGCCGCCGTGCTGGCGCTGACGATCGGCAACGGCCTGCTCGCGCTCGTCGCGTTCACGGTCGTGCTGCGCCGACTGGTCTTCTGACACGCAGCCGTGCGAAGCCGCTCACCGCGGCCGGCGCGAAGAAGACGTATGGCATGGCCGCAAAGAGGCACTGGAAGCGCAGGAGGAGTGGAAACGACCGAGACGCCGCTGACAATGCGGCGATCATTGCGCGCACGACGTGGAAGATGAGGGCGCCGCGCAGCATCGCGCCAGCGCGCCGTGCGCGAGCGTGCAGTGGCACCCTGCGCAGATGCGGGTGGCATCGATCGCCGCCGCTCTGGGCGGAGATCGATGGCGAACGTGCAAGCGAGTGCGACCACCCCTGCCCTTCGCACTGCACTCTCGCTCAGAGCAGCGAGCGTGCAGTGGCACCCTCGCGCACGAACGCGGGTGGCATCGATCGCCGCCGCTCTGGGCGGAGATCGATGGCGAACGTGCAGGAGCGCCCGCCTGATTTGCAACCGCAGACCCTTGCCCTTCGCGCTGCACTCTCGCTCAGAGCAGCGAGCGTGCAGTGCCACCCTCTTGATTCACAGCCGCGCGGGTGGCATCGATCGCCGCCGCTCGGGGCGGGTGGCATCGATCGCCGCCGCTCGGGGCGGAGATCGATGGCGAACGTGCAAGCGCGAGCGAGAGCCCTTGCCGTCTGCACTGCACTCTCGCTCAGAGCCGCGAGCGTGCAGTGGCACCCGTGTGATTCATAACCGCACGCGGGTGGCATCGATCGCCGCCGCTCGGGGCGGAGATCGATGGCGAACGTGCA
>JBDIVQ010000205.1:0-4379 GCA_039794345.1 Phycisphaerae bacterium
TGGCCGATGCGCAGGCGCGTCGATTCGCCCGCATACTGATCGATCGGCCCATCCCACTGGAACGTCTCATGCGCAAGCGACTCGCACCGCCACACACCCAGCCCCTCCGCCTCCGCCATCTCCTCGCCGACGATGAACAGGTCCAGCGCGAGAGCCTGCGTCGCCCCGACCCCGGTGAGGCGCATCGGATACACCGCCTCGGCGACCGGGAACACGACCTTGAGCGGGTGCGGCGTGAGCGTTCCATCCTCCGACCAGCGGATCTTCGCCGCGGCGAAACACCAGCCTTCCTGCACATACGCATCGAGCGTCTTCACGGCCGCCTCATCGCACGCAAAGCCGTTGCTCGTGAGCCAGTCGCGCACTTCCGCGCCGCTTTCGGCGGTGAGAACCGTCACGTCATAGGAGCCGACTGTCTCGTGCATGAGGATCCTCGCGCCGGCCTCGATGAGCGGCGCGGCAGCGTTGCTGCGCGGCCTTGTCAGCGTCGGAAGGAAAGTCCCCAGCACCAGAAACGCGACGATCGGCAGCGCCACGGCATACTGCACGACGCGCCACGCCGGCGTCCTCGTGCGGCGAACAATGCACGCCGCGAGGAGCATGATCGCGAAATTGATCGCCGCCGCCGTCGCCAGCCCGAGCCAGGGCTCAATATCCTCGCTCGTGATCAGCGCCGGCTGAACGAGTTGATGCATCGTCGCGATGGTGCCCGGCGTCGCGGCCTCGATCGCCGTCGGCTCGGCCGGCAGCGGCAGAATCCAGCCGACTTCATCGCCCTCAGCGTTCACCGTCGATTGCACGACAAGCGTCTGCACCCCGTCGCGGAAGGAGATGACCGCCGACTGGTGCGGTATCCCCGGCTCCAGCGCCACCGTCGTGCGCCCGAAATACTTGCCGTCGGCCAGGGCGGGCGAGGACCGTGCCGACAGCAGGGCGGCGATGAGGAACAGGGCGCAAAGTCGTCTCGTAGCCATGGCGGGTCTCGAAGCGGGAGGCCGAGGGGCTTCCTCCGCCGCATTCGTCCCGCCACGCGCCGCGGTTCCGCGGGCCGGATCATTTGCCGCTGCGCTTGGGCGCTTCGATCAACTTCCAGTTGAGGTACTGGTCGCAGGGGACGGAGACGGGAATGGGCATCCAGCCCCAGAGCATCGGCTTGCCGGCGCGGCCCTCGGCGCGCACGCCGGCGGGCGGATGGAAGTGGTAAGAGATCGGCACGAGGAGATTGAGTTCGTCGTTCGTCCCCACTCCCGGCCAGGCGCGCATGATGTCGTGGGCGCGGCCCGGGGCGCTGTAGAGAGGTCGGAAATCCACGGTGATCCACCCCGCCGAGGGAACGTAGAACTCCGCCCAGGAGAGCAGTTCCCTCGACTTGTCCTTCATGTCCAGACCGATCACCGGCCGCGCCGGAAGCCCCGCCGCCCGGCACAGCGCGACAAACACGCACACGCTGTCGTGCGAGGTGCCGCGCATCTCCTCGATCGCCTTGAGCGCGCCGCTGACCTCAAGGCCCGCGAACTGGCCGTGATGATCGTTGTACCAGTTCTTTCCACTCACCTGAAAGTTGTTGACGACCTGGCGAACGAGTTCCTTGCCGAGCAGAAACGGCGGCACGGACTTGTGCTTGCCCTTGGTCATCTTCTCAAGGAGTTGCGCGACCTGCTCGTTCGTCGATTCGATGTAGCGCTGGGGGCGAAGTTCCGCCGAGACCTCGGACGGCCAGGACTCGGTCCAGGGAATCGACCGCAGTTTCGCCTCATCCACGCGGGCGTTGTAGCACGTCACATACTCCTCGAGGAAGAACTCGATGTGGTGTCCCTTGAACTTCGGAATGACGAATCGCGCCAGCCGGCCGTCCGCCTGCGACGTGGGGAGAATCTCGAACTGCGAATCGACCTCGCGGTCGTCAAGCTCGAGGGTCGTCTTGAGGCGGGTCATGTCGAGCGTGTGGTACGCCCCGTCCGGGATGAGAGGGAAGACGAGCGGAGCGCCTTCGAGTTCGAGTTGAAACTGGACGTCCGCCTGAATCTTGTCGCGGTAGGCGGTGATCCGCCCCTCGATGTTGAGCTGGTACTCGATCGGCTCATAGCGCTGAATCGCGTCGCTCAGCGGCGGCGAGGCGGCGGCGAGCGCGGCGCAGCCCGCGGCGGGCAGCGCGAAGAAGGTGAGGCGAGACATGGCTTCGCTCCTTGAGGCTCAGGGAGAATCGGGGGGCGGCACAATGATAGTGCGGCAGGCCGCGGCGCGAAGAGGCACGCGATGCGCCTGCGGCGGTCTGTTCAGGGCTTGTACAGGTACTGCTCGAGATACTGAATCGTCTCGATGCGGATCTCCTCCTCGACGATGTTCAGGTCGCCCAGCGAGATGATCCCGACCAGTTTGCCCTCCTCGACGACGGGCATGTGGCGGATCTTCTTCTCGCGCATCAGCGTGCGCACTTCGTCGAGCGTGGTCTTCGTGGAGCAGCAGGCGACGGAAGTGGTCATCACCTCCCGCACCGTCGTCCGGCCGGGGTCGCGGCACTCGGCCACGACGCGGCGCATCACGTCGCGCTCCGTGAAGATGCCCGCGATCTCGCCGCCGCCCTTCACCACCATCACGGCCCCGATGTGGCGGTCGCTCATCAGCCGCGCCGCCTCCTTCACGGTTGTCTCCGGCGTGACGGTGACCACCTCGTGACCCTTGCGATCGAGCAGTTGACCCATGGTGCGCATCGGCGACCTCCCTCTGGCCCTTGAGCACGTCGCTTCTGCCATAAGTATGAGCCATCTCTCGCCCGTTCGCAAGTGGATTCGCGGGAAAGGCGGGAGGCGGCGGACCGCCTCCACGGCAGACGGGATGCGCCGCCGGACCGGATTCGTCGCGTTTCCACCGCCGGACCGGCGGAAAAGCCCTTCGTCCGCCCTCCGGCGCCGCGGCTATTCGACGAGGTGGGCGGGCGGCGGAGTCTGCTCGTTAATCTTTTCACGAGCGATCTCCTCCGCGCCGCGGCAGGTGAGGAGGATCATCTCCTCGTTCACCCGCAATTGCAGGTGGACGGGTCGGCGCCACATCCCGTGGACCGCCCGGAGGACTTCCGCCGCCTTCGCCGCATCGACCTCCAGCCCGTTCCACTGGTGCGCGAGGTAGAGTTCGCCGCGGTTGCGGTAGTTCGCATCCACGACGTAGATGAAGGGCTGGCCCATGTTGCTGATGCGATAGAGCAGCGTCTGCCGCACCACGCGCGGGTCGCGGCTGACGATCACGTTCTCCCCCGTGTGCGGGTCACGGCGGTACTGGTAGAGTTTCAGCCGGTCGATCAACTCGTCGGTGAGGAACTCGTCGATGAAGTTGACGTCGTTGTAGATGCGTCGGACCTCGAAGATTTTCTCGCGCCCCTTGTTTGACTGGTCATCGAAGCGGTCGCGGTCGCCGATGCCTTCGAGGGCCTCCCACTGCGGCCCGTGTCGGCCGGTGTTCCAGCGCTCCTCGATGTCCTTGAAGATCTCGACGCCGATCTTGTAGGGGTTGAAGCCGCCCGGCCCCATGTGCACCACGCCGCTGTGCTGTTCGGCGTAGTCGATGATCTCCGTCGTGTCGAGCAGGTGCGAGGTCATGATCTTGCTGTGCCAGTACGTCGCCCAGCCCTCGTTCATGATCTTCGTCATCGCCTGCGGCGCGAAGTAGTATGCCTCGTCGCGGATGATCGAGAGAATGTCGCGCTGCCACTCCTCGAGAGGCGCGTGCCGCATCAGGAAGAGCAGCACATCGCGCGTCGCCTGCAGGGGGAACTTGCGCTTCGCCGCCGCCTCACCCTCCTTGCGCCGGGCCTGCTCGGCGGCGATCGCCTCGGGCGGGTTGATGAAGCGGTCCATGTAGTCTTTGGCGGGGAGTTTGACGCCGTCAAAGAGCGTCGGCTCCTCCGGCTCTCCCATCTGCCCCGCGGGACGGCGGTCGCCCTCCCGGCTCACCCACATCGAGAGCGGGTCGATGAGGTGCTCGATGCTCAGGCACGCGTCGATGAACCGCTCGACCGGATCGAGGCCGTGCCGGTCGATGAGCCGCTGCACGCGCGTGGCGTGGTTGGCCATCTCATCCATCATGTTGCGGTGCGTCTTGCCGAACCACGCGTTGCACTTGAAGAAGTCGCAGTGGGCGTAGACGTGGGCCATCACCAGCTTCTGGTCGGTGATGGAGTTGCTCTCCTGGAGGTAGGCGTAGCAGGGGTCGTTGTTGATGACCATCTCGTAGATGCGCCCCATGCCGTAGGTGTCGCGCTTGCGGAGTTTTTCATACTCCATGCCCCAATGCCAGTGGGGATAGCGGATGGGAAAGCCGCCGTAGGTCGCGAGCTGGTTCATCGTGTCGAAATCGACGACCTCGAAGATGGTCTCGAAGAAGTC
>JBDIVQ010000206.1:0-4344 GCA_039794345.1 Phycisphaerae bacterium
CAGGCGGGCATCCTCAGCGGCTCGCACGCACAGTCGCTGCTGCTCGATGTCATCCCGCTGAGCCTCGGCATCGAGACGATGGGCGGCGCCGTCGCCAAACTCATCATGCGCAACAGCACGGTGCCGTGCTCGGCCACCGAACGCTTCAGCACCAGCGCCGATGGGCAGACCTCCATCAAGATCCACATCCTTCAGGGCGAGCGCGAACTCGTGCAGGACTGCCGCTCGCTCGGCGAGTTTCACCTGCGCGGAATTCCGCCGATGCCCGCGGGCATTCCGCAACTTGAAGTTACCTTCCACGTCGATGTGAACGGCATCCTTGACGTGACGGCCGTCGAGAAGCGCAGCGGCAAGCGCGCAGCCGTGCAGATCGTCGCCAACCACGGCCTCACGCCCGATGAAGTCGATCGCATCGAGCGCGAGTCGATCGCCCACGCGCGCTCCGACATGGCCCTGCACCGCATCATCGACCTGCGCGTGAATGCCGCGCTCGATCTCAAGTGGATCAATGATGCGATGAAGCGGGTGGGCGATGCGATTCCGGCGGAGTACAAGGCTGAACTCGATCGGCAGATCGCGCACCTCCAGTCCCTCGTCGATGCGAGCGAGCGCGACCCGCATTCTGTCGATGCCGACGCTTTCCACCACGCCAAGGAATCCCTCGACCGCGCCTCGGTGCGCCTGCACGAGATGGCGATCGCCCGCTCGCTGCGCGAGGAGCAATGAGAGCCGGAGCATGGGCGTCTCGCCCGTGCGAATCGAAACTCCACCACAGAGATCGCGGAAACCGCGAAGAAGGCCGAAGGCAAACCCCCCAAGGCTCGAAGACTCCAAGAAGAGAAGTCCGAGGATTGGCGTGATCCGGTCAGCCGCGACGCGATGGTCTCGGAGCGAAGCGTGCCACGCGAGCGAGCGCGCCGGTCTCCCTCCCCCGGCTCTTCGGGGGAGGGCCGGGGTGGGGGCGGGTTTCTCGATAGTCGAGCGCGCTTGCCCGTCGCACGGCCGCGCTCCCCTGCGCCGAGCCTCCGGGTCGCGGCTAACCGCTCGTTCGGAATCGGCGCTGCATGAACTCCGCTCTTTACAAACCGTCAATCGCATCCGCCGCGTCGAGGAGGATCCAGGCGCTGAGCGCATCGGGCCGGCCGTTGAGCACCATGCAGTTGCTCACCAGCGTCTCGGCGAAGTGGCGCGACTCCGGCGAGCCGTGCAGGAGGAAGACGTGCGCCGCCCAGGGGTGGTTCGTGGCGTTGTCGGGCTGGGTGTGTTCGAGGTGCCAGAAGACGGCCCGGCTGATCCGGGCGCTCAGCGCCGCGGCCGCTTCGCCCGTTGCGATCCGCGCATGGCGCCACAGCGCGTGCAGGGCGGAGAGTTCCGTCTCGGTCCACACCTCGATGGCGCGGCAGGCATCCTGCGCAAAGAGCGGGCCTTCGCCGCGCACGTCGATCCACCGCTCGACCGGCCCGGCCTGCGGCTCCACCAGGGCCCACCACAACGCGGCGTCATCACGCGCCAGGCGCAGCGCCCCGCCGAGGTGCCCCGGCACAAGGTCCGCGGGAAGGGAGCCGTGCCGCCTCACCCACATCGCGGCCAGCAGAGGCCCGCCGATCCAGTACGGTCTCTGCAGGGCTTCGCGCAATTCGCGCTTCAGATCGACGCCCCCGGAGACGGACTCTCCGAGGCGGCGCAGATGGGCGCTCCAGCGGCCCGGATCGCCATGTTCGGTGCTCGCTCGGATCGATTTTGTCATTTTCAATCGTACCAGCGAGTGGCGGCCCGCACGGATTTGGATCGTGGGTTATACTCGATGCATGACCGCGATTCGGACGACGCTGTCAACCGCGATCCACCGCCGCCGGTGCGTGCGCTGCGGGTATGACGGCCGCGCGGTGCAGGAAGGCGTCTTCCGCCGGAGCGAGCCGTGGTGTCCGAACTGCGGGTGCGATTTCCGCCGCCGCCCGCCGCTCAGTTACGCGGAGATGGAGGGGCTGTACGCCGAGCCCTTCGTCTCGGTCGGCCCGCTGCCGCCCAGTCCGAGGCGCGTCAGGCGAGCGCGGCGCATGCTGCGTCGGCGCTTCGAGCGCTGCCTCGCGGCGATCTTCGTGCTTCTCATCTCCTTCGTCGTGGCCGCACACTTCATCTACCTGGGATTGTCCGCAATCGGATAAGAACGCGATGTGAGCCCGCAGCGCCAGCAAGGACGCGGAGCGACGCGATGCGCCCGTGTGCCCGCCGCACGCGCCTCGACTTTGTCGATGCGTCCTTGCTCGCGCTGCGGGCTCCTCTGCGAACCTCGCTCACGCGTCGGGCGGTTGCGAATCACTGCAGCGCCTTGACCAGCCGCGCCTCGTCCCACACCTCGATCCCCAGTTCGCGGGCCTTGTCGAGTTTCGATCCCGCACTCTCGCCGGCGATGACGAGATCCGTCTTCTTCGACACCGATCCCGAGACCTTGGCGCCGAGGGATTCCAGTCTCTCCGTGAGTTCGGGGCGCGTGAAGTTCTCCAGCGTGCCGGTGAGGACGACCGTCTTTCCTGCGAAAGGTGAGCCGCTTGCGGTTTCGCGCTTGCGATAGAGTGGGCTCTTGAGATCGACACCGGCCCTGGCGAGGCGAGCGAAGGCATCGCGCCCCTGCCTGCTGTGCAGGTAGTCGTGCAGCACCGGGGCCGTCACTTCGCCGAAGTCCGGCAGTTCCTGAATCTGTTCGACGCTCGCTTCGAGGAGCGCCTCAGCATCGGGAAAGTGCCTGGCGATCGTCTTGGCGGCGGAGACTCCGATGTGGCGGATCCCCAGACCCGCGAGGACGCGCGCCAGGCCGCGACTCTTCGCCGCGTCGATGCCCGCGATGAGATTGTCCACCGACTTCTCGCCCATGCGTTCAAGCGCCAGCAACTCCTCGCGCTTGCCCGGCAGCAGAAACACATCGGCGAAGTGATGCACGAGTCCGGCGTCGATGAGTTGATCGACGAGCTTCTCGCCCAGGCCCTCGATGTCCATCTGGTCGCGGCCGACGAACCACTTGAGTTTCTCGCGGAACTGCTCGGGGCACTCGGGATTGACGCAGAAGACCTTGGGGCCTTCCTGCTCGACGGTGCCGCCGCACGCCGGGCAATGTTTGGGCGCCTCGATGGGCTTGGCACTGCGCGGCCGCTTGTCGGGAACAACGCCGACGACCTGCGGGATGATCTCGCCGGCTTTTTCGACGATGACCGTGTCGCCGACGCGGATGTCCTTGCGGCGGATCTCTTCAATGTTGTGCAGCGTGGCGTGGGTGACGGTCGTGCCGGCGATGAAGATCGGTTTCATGGTGGCGCGCGGCGTGAGCGTGCCGCCCTTGCCCACCTGCCACTCGACCTTTTCGAGCACGGTCGTGCCCTGCTCGGCGGGATACTTGAAGGCGATGCACCACCGCGGGGCGCGGCTCGTCTTGCCCAGTTCCTCCTGCTGATCAAAGCGATTGACGCGCACGACCATGCCGTCCACGCCGTAGCCCAGCGTCGCGCGCTTCTCGCGGAACGTCCCGATGGTCCTCTCAACCTCTTCGATGGAGTCGCAGACGTTCGTGTGCGGACTGACGGGGATGCCCAGCGCCTTGATGGTCCTGAGGAAGTCGCTGTAGGTCTCGACGCCACCAAGGCCGCGCACCTCGCCGCGGCCGTGGGCGACGAAGTTGAGGCGGCGCTGAGCGGTGATCTTCGGATCGAGGTTCTTGAGCGTGCCGGCGGTCGAGTTGCGGGCGTTGGCGAAGGGCGGCTCGCCGGCCGCTTCCTTCTCGCGGTTGATACGCTCGAACTCGGCGTTGGGCATGAAGATCTCGCCGCGCACTTCGAGCACATCGGGGATGTCTGTTTTACCCGCGGCGGAGAGTTCGAGCGGTACCGCACGGATGGCGCGGACCTGGGCCGTCACATCATCGCCCTTCTCCCCGTCGCCGCGCGTCACGGCGGTGATGAGTCGGCCGTTCTCATAGCGCAGACTGATCGCCACGCCGTCGATCTTGGGATCGCAGACGTACGCCACCGCCTGCGACTTTGCGAAGAGGTCGCCTCCCGCGTTCTCATCGATCCCGAGTCCCTTCATCACTCGCTGGTGCCAGGCGCGCAGGTCCTCGATCGAGTAGGTGTTATCGATGGACTGCATCGGCACGGTATGCGCGACGGTCCTGAAGCCCCTGATCGGCTCGCCCGCGACGCGCTGCGTCGGGCTGTTGGGGTCGGCGAGTTCGGGGTGAGCCGCTTCGAGATCCTGAAGTTCGCGCAGGAGGCGATCGTACTCCGAATCGGCCATGACCGGCGCGTGCTCGACGTAGTAGGCGCGGTCGGCCTTGCGGATGAGGCGGCGGAGTTC
>JBDIVQ010000207.1:0-4308 GCA_039794345.1 Phycisphaerae bacterium
GCCCTCGACCAGGTGCCCGCCACCTCGACGAACCACGGCCTCCTCGCGGACGCCGTCAACGACGAGGATCAGTGGGCCATCCGCAGCCAGATGCAGGTCACGATTCCGTAATCGACGACCCCCGCATTCGGTCTGATCTTTCCGATCGGCCGGCTCCTCGGAGCCGGCCGATCGTCCTTTTCCCCTCCTCCCGCGTTCCGGCCTGCTTCAGGGAAACGACCCCGATTCCCGCTCAGCCGCCTTCACGCCGCAGCCGGTGCTCCGCCGGGGGTCGATAATGACGGTTGCCGGCGGGCTGCTCTGCGACGAGGGCGGCTTGGGCCGGCATCGCGTCCGGACAACCCGGTCGCCCCGCGGCGATCGCCACCAGAAGGAGCCAGCAATGACCCACGGAAACAGAATCGCTTGGACCGCTGCGGGCGCCGGCATGATTGCCTCTGCATCCGCGGTCGCAGGCTCGGACGGCGTCGATGCACGGCTCGCCGCGCTCGAAGCCCAGATCGCGCAACTCAAGCGCGAGAGCGCTTCGTGGCTCAACGCTGAGCAGACCCACGCCCTCGTTCGCGAGGCAATCGCCGACAGCGGCAACCGTGCCTCGCTCATGAGCGAAGGCCCGCTCGCCGGCTATCGCGAGGGCAAGGGCTTCTTCCTGAGCAGCGAGGACGGCTCCTTCGACGTCAACTTCTACGGCTACGCCATGTTCCGCGGCGTCTACAACGACAAGGACTCATCCGACGCGAGCACCTTCGGCTTCGAGAACAGCATCACCAAGTTCGGCGCCTTCGGCCACGCCGGATCGCCCGACCTCACCTACCGCCTTCAGGTCGCCTTCGATC
Source organism: Phycisphaerae bacterium (assembly GCA_039794345.1). GTDB lineage: Bacteria > Planctomycetota > Phycisphaerae > Phycisphaerales > UBA5793 > UBA5793. Next base: position 837 of record JBDIVQ010000207.1, read on the forward strand.
CCGCCACCGGCACGGCGGTCCTCGACGACATCTTCGCTACCTGGAGCCTCGGCGAGGGCTGGTCGTGGTCGTGGGGGCAGGTCAAGGCTCCGTTCATCCGCGAGCAGACCATGGGGGACATCGTTCAACTCCCCGTCGATCGTTCTTACGTCACCGCGATCACCTCACTCGGCCGGGTGCAGGGCACCTGGCTTTCCTACGAGAACGAAACGGTGCGCTTCTGGCTCTCCTTCAACGACGGCAACCGGATTCCCTCGCTGGCGGCCCCGCACACGCAGAGCCGCAACACGCCCTTCAACGCTGATGGCACGGAGTGGGCCCTGACCGCCCGCGTCGAGACCATGCTCGCCGGCGACGACTGGAAGCAGTTCAACGACTTCACCTCGTGGAGCACCGACGATTTCGGCGTCCTCATCGGCGGGGCGATTCACTGGCAGGATGGAGAGTACGGCTCCCTCGCGTTCCCGGAGGAGACGGAGGTCTTCTCCTGGACCATCGACACGATGATCGAGTTCGGCGCGGCGAGCGTCTCGGCGTGGGTCGTCGGCGTGCATACCAATCCGAACGCCACCGCCGCCGCCGAGTTTGATCAGTTCGGCTTTGTCGTGCAGGGCGGCATTCACCTTGTGCCCGACAAGTTCGAGGTCTTCGGCCGCTACGAGTGGTTTGACTTCGACAACTTCGCCTCACTCGACGACCTCAGCCTCATCACCGCCGGCTTCAACTACTACTTCCGCAAGCAAGGCTGGAAGTGGACGACCGACATCGTCTACGCCCTTGACCAGGTTCCCACGAGCGTCGGTTTCACAGGACTGCTCGCGGACGGCCCCGGGGATGAAGATCAGGTCGCGCTGCGCACGCAGATGCAGGTGGCGATTCCGTAGAGCACTTCCACTTCAAGTGGAGCGGGGTGGCACTGAACGCTCGTCGCTCTGGACGAGAGTTCAGTGCGATCGGTCAACGACACCCGACATCGAACTCCGCCCAAAGCGGCGGCGTTCGATGCCACCCGCCGCTCAGTGAGGCGCTGGAAGCGGAATCGCTTTAGCCGTGACGGGCCGCGGGTCGAAAGAGGAGGATCGCGACGATCCAGGCGAGGGCGATGCCGGCGACGTCGGCGGCGAAGTCGTCCCACCGGGCGAAGCGGTCCAGGCGCCCCCATGTCTGCGTCACCTCGTCGAGGGCGGCCAGGAGAAGCGTCAGCGCGGTGCAGCGATGGATGTTGCGCGCCGAAAAGGCCGCGGCCGCGCGGCGATCCAGCCAGCGCGTGAGCATGAGCAGCCCCGCCAGGCCGCAGAAGGCCAGCGCGTGGAGGATCTTGTCCACGGGAATCGGGCCGGGCCGGCCGACGCGCAGCGACGGCCAGTGCGTTCCGGCCGTGAGCGCCAGCCAGTAAAGAACGACGACTCGACGCCACACCGAGGGACTGATCCGCTCCATGAGGCGCACCGGGCGGGCGATCATGAGGCGGCATTCGCTTCGCCCGCCGCCGAGGCTTCGCGGGGCGCGGCGCCTGGAGCAGGCGCGGTGATGATGATCGGCGCCGCCTCGACCGGTTCGCGGTTGCCACGATCATCCGACGCCGCGGTCGGCGCCGGTCCGCCCGCCGCGAGATCGAGCGCCAGCGCGAGGTAGTCTTCCGCGCCCGGGCAGTGGGCATCATACTCAAAGATGGAAGAGCCGAAACTCGGGCACTCCGCCAGTTTGATGTTGCGCCGCACGGGCGGGCGCAGGATGCGGCAGCCGTTCCACGGCACGGGCTGATCGCGGGCCCCATCGAGAAAGGCCTCGAGGTCGGCGACGACTTCCGCCGCCAGCCGCGTCTGGCCCTCGTACATGCACAGCACGACGCCGGAGACGCGCAGGCGCGGATTGACCTCGCGGCTGACGAGGGCGACGGTCTCCAGCAGTTTGCTCAGTCCCTGGAGCGCGAGGAAGTGGGCCTGCATCGGGACGACCACTTCGCGCGCCAGCGCCAGGGCATTGAGCGTGAGCAGGCCGAGGCTCGGCGGGCAGTCGATGAGAAGAAAGTCAAGAGTGCTGATCGCGGTCGAGGCGGCGCATCGGGCCGCGAGGCGCGAGGCGCGGTCGGGGGCGGAGGCGAGTTCGATCTCCGCCCCGGCGAGGTCCGTCTCCGCCGGCAGGAGCAGAAGGCCCTGCGGCAGCCGGACGGCCGCGTCATCGACGCTGATGGACTCATCGACGAGCACGTCGTAGATGCTCGGCGCGCCGTCGGCGACGCTCACTCCGAAGTGGAGCGTGAGGTGCGCCTGCGGATCGAGGTCGATGACGCCGACGCGATGGCCCGCGCGCGCCAGCGCGGCGGCGAGGTTGACGGCGGTGGTCGTCTTGCCCACGCCGCCCTTCTGGTTCATGAAGGCAATCGTTCGAGTCGCCGCCATCGCCTCTCGCACCGGGAACGCGCGGGCACGCCGCCCGCCGCGGCATGATAGTGCGTCCGGCAGCGCGCTGCGCGGCTCACTCGACTTCCGGCGGCGGTTCGCCCTCTGCGTCCCCCAGGTGCCTCGGAGGCGTCTCCGGGCTGGCGCCCGGGCCGGCGACGATGAACGGCCGCTGGCAGATGATCTCCCCGTCCACCTTCAGCATCACCCAGTACTTGCCCGGCTCGGGAAACTCCAGGTTGCGCAGTTCGACGTTCACGTCGGTGATGTGCAGGGGGTTGTCCAGGCGCATCGGCCCGTGGATCTCGGTAATGACCGCGCCCGTCGAGCCGTTTTCGATCCCCAGCGCCACGTCGTAGGTCCGCCGGCCGCTCGTCAGGGAGAAGAGGACGCTCATGTGGTCGTGGCGGTGGGGGAAGCGCTGCGCGTGAATCGTGTTGAACGTGCCCACGATGATGAGTTTCTTGGTGATCTCATCGCGGTAGACGGCGTCGCTGATGATGATGGACAGGCACGACGGCCTCTCGAGCGTGTCGGTCATGCGCAAGGGTAGCGCGGCGCTGCGCAAAGAACCGGAGACCGCTCACGGCGCGCCGACCTGTCCGAGAGGCGCCGCCGCGCGGTCCGGGCCGTGAATCGGCGGCCGAGGCCGCGCGGGGGACGATGGCAGCTGCCGGGCGGCGCTTTCCGGCGCCGCCGCGCGGCTCGGGGCGATCGCGGTGTCGTTCTACCCGCGCAGGCGGGAGTCCGCTCTCCCTCCCCCGGCTTCGCGGGAAGGGCCGGGGTGGGGGCCTTCCATCGATGCGGCGCAGGGTCTTCCCCCGGATCGCGCGGGACAGACTCTTCGCGGGCGTGATGACGAGAACGCGAACGCCCTGGTGCGCGGCTCGACGCCTGTTGACGGAGCGGGCCGCCGGGCTAACCTTCACTCTGCGGCCGGGCCGAGATTTCCGCCGCCGTCCCGGGGCTGTAGCTCAGCTGGGAGAGCGCTTGCATGGCATGCAAGAGGTCGTCGGTTCGATCCCGATCAGCTCCATTGCCCTGACGATTCCATCTCCTCACCCCGCCCG
>JBDIVQ010000208.1:0-4278 GCA_039794345.1 Phycisphaerae bacterium
GTGAGTTCGACGATGCGCGCGTGCTTTTCTTCGGGGTGGCACTCGGCTTCGATGTGATCGATGCCGACGACCTGACCCACGCGCTTCGCCACCGGCAGGCGGTCGCCGGTGAACATGCAGACGAGGCGCACGCCCAGTTCGCGCAGGCGGGCGACGGCGCCGGTCGCCTGCGAGCGGACCTTGTCTTCGAGGCCGACGGCGCCGAGGTACTTGCCGTTGCGCATCACGTGGACGCCGGTCATGCCTTCGATGCGGGCTTCGACGGCGGCGATGTGATCGGCGATGGAGGCGTCGAGGCGCTGAAGCCACTTGGCGCGCCCGACGTAGAGCGTGTCGGAGCCGGTGCTGACCTTCACGCCCAGACCGTGAACTTCCTCGGCCTGGCCCTCTCGACCGGGCGTGATCCGCGCGGCGCGAGCCGTTTCCATGATGGCGACGGCGAGGGGGTGGTTCGAGTGCTGCTCGGCGGTGGCGGCGGCGGCAAGGAGGTCGGCCCCGTCCACCCCTTCGGCCGGCGCGAGGCGGCTGACGGCGAACTTGCCGGTGGTGATCGTGCCGGTCTTGTCGAGGACGACGGTGTCGATGCCGGCGGCGGTGTCGAAGACGGCGGTGCTCTTGATCATGATGCCCAGGCGCGCCGCGGCGGCGAAGGCCGCGACCATCGCCGTCGGCGAGGCGAGGAGCAGCGCGCCGGGGCAGGTTACGACGAGCACGGAGATCGCCCGCTCGATCGCCGTCGCCGAACTCCCCTCGTTCCCGCGATCGATCGAGAGGATGAAGACGGCCAGGGCCACGAACATGACGATCCAGACGTAATGGCCGGCGACGAGTTCGATGATCTGCTGACGCGGCGTTTTGGACTGCTCGGCCTCGTTGATGAGGTGCACGACCTTGCCGATGGTCGTGTCTTCGCCGACGCGGGTGACTTCGACGTCGATGGCGCCGGTGAGGTTGGTGGTGCCGGCGTAGACCATGCTGCCGCTCTCGACCTCGACGGGTGCGGACTCGCCGGTGAGGCTGGCCTGGTTGATGGTGCTGCGTCCCGAGGCGACGCGGCCGTCGGCGGGGAAGTTCTCGCCGGCGCGGACGCGGACGATCGTGCCGACCTTGACCTGTTCGAGGCCGACTTCCTGTTCGACGCCGTCGATCACGATGCGGGCGACGTCGGGGGTGAGGCCGACGAGTTGCTCGATGGCGCGGTGCGCGCCCCAGGCGGTGCGGCGGAGGACGGCGTCCATGAGGAAGAGAATGAAGGCCAGGCCTCCCGCGGTCGTGTACTCGCCGGTGGCGAGGGCGGCGGTAATGGCCAGCGCGACGAGAACGGAACTCGAGGGCCGGCCCTTGCGGATCTCCCGGTATGCCGCCTTGAGCAGCGGCATGAGCAGAATGACCGCGCCGATGGCGGCGGGAACCACCCGAACGTCCCCGTCGATCCCCAACCAGCCCGCAATCACCGTGGTCAGGACCATGGCCCCGCCGACGAGGGCGAAGACAATCGATCCCTCCGACGAGTTGGTGTTGTGCATCTCGCAGCAGCTGGCGGTGTGGACATGGGCGTGCCGCCGCCCGGCCTGCCCGTGATCATGGCCATGCTCGTGCCCGTGGTCGTGGGCGTGATCGTGGTCGAGAGGCGGGTGCGAGTGGCCGGCGCTGGACATCGAAAGCGTCTCCTGACGGGGCGTGCGGCTCGGTGCGTCGAGTCAAAAAGCCTAGGCGGAACGGGGGCGGGAGTCCGTTCCGAGGATGGACATTCCCCCGTTACGACGCCGCGGAGGGTGGAGTTCGCTCGAATCGGCTGCGGCGAAGAGGGCGACGCGGCTGGGGCGTCCGACGGCTCAGGGGTTCTGTCGGAAAGCGATGATCGTCAGGTCGTCGGGTTTGCTCGGTCGCCCCTCTGCGGGCTCGAGCATGCGCCCCAGGGCCGTCTCGATGAGCAGGTTGACCGCACGATCAAGCGGCCCCTTGCGGATGCGCTCGACGATCTCTGAGATGTAGAGGTTGTCGAAGAGGCCGTCGGAGGCGAGCAGGATCGTGTCGTGCTTCTGGAGTCTGACGGTCGGGCCGATTTCAATGCGCATCTCCGCGAGGCCGACGGCGTTGGAGATGATGTGGCGGTCCTTGTGGTGGACGGCCTCGTCGGGGCAGAGCATTCCCGCTTCGACGGCGTAGGCGACGAGGGAATGCGAGATGGTCTGAAATCGAACCCGGCCGCGCCGGCCGACGATCATGATCTCCGAGTCGCCGATGTGATAGGAGCGGACCGTATCGCCGACGATTTCGACGGCAGCGAGGGTCGTCGCCGCCCCGATGCCGAGGTCGGTCACACGGTGCTGGGCGGTCTCGATTCCGTTGAGAATCGCGGTGCGCAGGTCGGACTCCTCCTCGCCGGCGTCGGCGACGGCGTCGCGAAGCGACTCAAGGGTCGTCTGCGCCGCCTCGGCGCCGCCCGTGCGGCCGCCGACTCCATCCGCGACCGCCAGCACGCTGCGCTCGCGATCGACGGAAAGGACAGCGAGCGCATCTTCGTTGTCGGACTCCTTGGCGGGACTGCGCAAGGTCGAGGCGACCACCAGCCCGTGCGGCAGGGGCACGCACGCCGTCTCCGGGCTGTTGCAGCGGCTCAGCAGCAGGTCCATCATTCGTGTGCTCGTGGCGATCACGGTCGCTCGCTTCCCGCCCACTCATCATCGGCCCGATAACGGCCGGACCTGAATGGCTCCGTCGCTGGCCGGGGTGGGGGCATCGGCATTCCGCCCGGCGATGCCCGCGGCTCATCCCCCCCGCTGCTCCAATCCGCCCCTCCAATGCCGCGCGGCGAGGGGCTATGCTGGGGCCTGATGGACACGGGCGGTCAACACTCAGGCGGATCGGGCGGCGGAGTCGCGCCGGGCGTGCGCCGGACGGCGGCGCTGATCGCGGCGCTCGCGGTTGTCATCGTCATCGCCGCCCGCCTGACGGGTGCGAGCGACCTGCACGATCAGACGCAGGAGAAGACCAGCGCGTATACGACCGACCTCGTGCTTCACGGCGGGGACTGGCGGCGGTGGGTTCTGCCGCTGGAGCAGGGAGCCCATCCGGCGACGAAGCCGCCGCTCTACAACTGGGTCGCCGCGCCCGGCGTGTGGCTGAGCGAGGGGCGCTGGGAGTGGCCGCATCGCCTGCCGAGCATCGCGGCCTTCACGGGCGTGGCGGTCCTGCTCTGGATGCTGGGCCGTCTGATCGACCCCGCCGCCCTGACGGGGCCGCTGGCGGTCCTGATCCTCTGCTCCAACTACGCCTGGTTCAAACTCAGTGCGCTCATTCGGCCGGACACGCTTCTTTCGCTCTGGCTGGTGCTGGGATGGGTCGGAGTGACGATCGTGCTGAGTGGTTCGGCGCCGGCGAAGCGGCGACGCCTCTGGCGCGGCGTGATCTGGCTGGCGTGTGTGCTGGCGGTGCTCACGAAAGGCCCGCCGGCGCTGCTCATTCCCGCATTCGCGGCCATTCTCGCCTGGGTCGAAGCGCCCCGAGGCGGGCGCGTCCGTCGGGCGTTGCGGGGCGTCCGCGAGTGCGGAGCGCTCTGGGGGTTGCCGCTGGTCCTTGCCGCCACCGCGCTGTGGCTCGCGCTCGTCTGGCGGATCGACCCGCAGCACCTCTACGAGACGCTCATTCGCGAGGAATTCGTGGAGCGGGCGCTGGGGACGGGCGAGGAAGGAGTGAAGGAAGGGCCGTGGGACTTCGTCCGCACGGCGCTCAACATGCCGCTCTATTTCATCTCGCGGTTCCTGCCGTGGTCGATCTTCTTCATCGGCGCGCTCTGGGATCTTCGCCGCGCCCGTCTTGACGGCGCCTTCGACCTCCCCCCCGCGGTCAGCCGCGCGACCTTTGACCCGCGGTGGTGGATGACCAGCGCGGTCACATGGACACTGATGGTCGTTGCGGGCTTCACGCTCGCGGCAGGCAAGCGGGCGGATTACATCGCCTCGGCCTACATCCCGGCGGCGCTGGCGGTGGCCTGGTGCCTGGGCCATCTCGGCTGGTCTCTGGCGAGGCGCTCGCCGGCCGCCGTCGCCGGCCTCGCAGCCGTCACCCTCGCGGCTTTGATCATTCATGACCGGGTCAACGGGTATGCCGCCAGATATCCGCTCTCCGAATCGCTGCGCGACTTTGCCCGGGAGATTCGCCCGATCATCGAGGATGAGCCGCTGCCGCTGGAGTTTTACCGCACGGGGGCGGCGCCGCTCCAGGTCATGCTGCATCGCTCGCAACCCGTGCTGACGAGCGCCGACGATCTGGCGT
>JBDIVQ010000209.1:0-4219 GCA_039794345.1 Phycisphaerae bacterium
GCCCGCACGGCTGAAACAGACCCCGTACACCCCCGCGCCTTTCCCCCGCGAGCCCCGCCCCGTTGGGCTTCTGTCAGACACCTGTCAGGCGACTGGTCGGCCAGCGGCCCAGGCGAACCCGCCCGTACGAACCCGGAGCATGGGCGTCCCGCCCGTACGAACACCCCGGAGCCCGCCGCGTAAGCAAGGACGGTCAAAGCGAGCCCGCCGCGTAAGCAAGGATGGTCATAGCGAGCCCGCAGCGTAAGCAAGGAGCCCCCGCCTCACCCCCCGCGAAAAACCTCCGCCCGATGCCACCGGTGAACGCCCTTCGGTAGGTCGGGACAAGGCCCTGCGCAGGCCCGGCGATTGGGCGTGCGATTTGCCGCCGTACGTCGAAAGGTTCATCGGTCCGCCGCACGGAATTGCCGGGCCGCGCTCAGAGCAGCGGTCCCGACCTACACCGATCCAGCGCTTCGCCGCCTCGCCGCCTCACCCCCCGCGAAAAACCTCCGCCCGATGCCACGCCAGCGCTTCCTCATCCGGCCTGAACCGCACCGGAGCGCGAAGTTCGCGCCCCTCCAGCGCCGCCAGCGCCTCGCGTTGCAGCGGCGGCGCTTCCGCCCCGCGCAGCGCCGGCGAAACCATCACCCGCAAGCCCTCGTCAAACGTGATAAACCCTCGATCAAACGCCCGGTCGTACAGCGCGTTCAGGCACAGCCCGTTGCGCGGATCGGCCCGCCGCCGCACGTCCCGGCTCCACGGAATGATGTGACTCGCGTTGAGCAACTCCGGCACCGCGATCTCCGACAACGCGCACCGATTCTCATAACTCACCAGCACCGTCTCGCGAAAGAACCGCTGCACTCGCCGCACGCGAACCACCTGCTCCCGCTCGGTGTCCGTCGCGGGCGCGACAAGGTCCGCCTCCTCCGGCGTGGCTTCGCCGCTCCCTCGCGGCTCGTGAATCACCCGCGCCCACGCCCGCTCCATCTCCGCCGCGACCGACTCCGGGTCCGCCTCGAACCGCGCCCACAACTCCCGATCCGCCCGGCTGCAGTTCCCGAGGCCCGCCACCCCGCGACTCTGGTGCTCGGGGTCGAGACTCGCGAAGTTGCACGCCTTCATCGAAACGGCCGAAGGCGTTCGCCCGATCAAGGCCGCAACGGTCGCAATCTCCGGATGCGTATGATGCAGCCGCCCGAAGGGAAGCCGGCAGTAAAGCCGAAGCGCCAGGAGTTGCTGCTGATGGGTCCAGATGTCAGCGCGCGGCATGATGGACAGTGTAAGCCCGGCCGAAACGCGCCGCCAACCGTTCCCTCATCGCGACCGTGATAGGTCCCCCAACGAGCCGCGCCGCCCCGTTCGAATGCGCTCGCAGAGCGTCGCCCACCCCAATCTAGTTGCTAGCAGTTCACAGCCCATGCCCTCGCTCCGTCGAAACGAGGTCCGGCCGGCATCGCTTCCGCAACTCCTGGTGAACTTCAGTCACGTTCCACGGACATCCAAATCCAGCGGTAGACTGATTGCCTCCATCTGAGAGAGTGAGTCGACTCGCGCCTACTACAAAGCGAGTTCTGACAAACTGAATCTGTGGTAGACTGCTCAAGATGCGATCAGCGTCACCGTCGCGGCTGTCGCTCTTGCTAAACGCCAAATGCGCTGCCACCTTGTCCCGAAAATCAAGCACATCGGGGATCACCCTCTTGACGTACTTCCAAGGTGACGAACCATTTGGGCCGATCTTCTTCGCGATAGCCCCGACCGTGCGAACATATTGGCAAGCCGTGACTGAATACCATTGGAAGATGCAATTCAGGATCGTGTAGCGTATATTTCGAGGGCCGATGTTGCCGGCACATACCACGCGCTCGAACATGCCGTCCGGGTTGATATGTCGCATCGCTTCCTGATCGGCCTTCGATGCTTGTTGGGAAAGCAACTCCATCCCTTCCCACCAGCAGCACAGTGCATAATACTCATTGGCTGGATTCTCGAAGACATTCCCGGGCACAACGATTTGATCAATATGATCCAAGACCGTCTGAGATTTTGCTTCTTCCATCATTCACATCTTCTGCACAAACTCCTCATCGAGTATCTCTTGGACTGTGAGGAGTTTGATGATTCTACCCGTTCGTTTGTGGAAGGCGTTGGCTTCGCGGTGGGCGTCGGTGGAGTAGCCGAAGGCGATGAAGAAGCCGCGCCGACGGTCTTCGCGCTCCATGACGGCTTCGAACTGGTCGATGTCCGGACGGCCGACCTTGTCGGCCCGCTTGACCTGGATCGGGAACCAGTCGCCGCTCGGAAACATCAAGCGTCCTCCGACTCGGGGTCGTACGCGATGGCGATCTCTCCAAGAAAGTCAGGGCTCAGAAACTTGATGAAGTCAGATGCTCGCTCCAGATGATCACACAGCCGGGAGTATGGCAGGAAGCGGCAGACCGAATACAGCGGCTTCTTCCGAGAACTAAAGGTGGCTCGCGCGACCTCAGTACGAAACTTCGCCTGACGTTCGTCGGGCGCGACCAAGTAGAAGGTCAGTTCAAGGTTCGGCTGCATAGTCAACAGGTCGGACATTCGCAGCAGACCAGAGTAAATCGAACTTGTATGCTCGACTTCAAACCCCGCAACGATTGAGTTGCCTGACAGCCAGAGGACATCGATGTTCTCGATAGTCTTCGTCGTAACGGGGTCGAACTGCGTAGGCAGTGCATCCAGCAGGGTCGGCAGGTCTGCGATGCGGTGGCCGTTCCATGATCTGCCACGGTCGTTGCGCGGAGCCCAGATGTTCAACTTCATCTGACATCCGAGATCGAGGAGGCGATACTGTATTTCGACATGCGTTCGCTCCTCGGTGGCCGTGTGATCAGACGGCCCGTCCGCGTCATCGTCCGACGAAGGCACCGTCACGAGGCGCTCTACTTCTTCACCCTCCGCCTGCGTCTTCAACTTGTACAGGTTCGCCGAACGACGAAGCTGCTTCGGGTCCACTTCACGACGAGTCGGAGTTGCTTCGGCTTCCCGTATGAGTCCTGCGATAACGTCTCCGTCCGCGTCCTTGTATCTTGTCGGCGAGTTGCGGACACTCCCGGCCCATTTCGATGGCTTGGCATCAAGAGGATAGAATGACACCTGACCTCTTACCGCATTCATCGGAACGCCGAATTCCGGATCAAGCATCACGATAGGTCGAACCTTGAACCGAACTGGGAATACCTCCTCCTTGAAGATGCGTGTTGAATCGCGGAAGCGTTCGCTTTCGATGTGAAGCAGCCCGACCCACCTGCTCACGCCCACCATATAGCAGAGGAAGATGTCGCCTGGCTTGATGTCCTTGGCACGCGCCCAGTTGCCCTCGCGAAAGCCGCTGAGATTTGCGCCCGCGCGTCTAAACTCATCCCAAGTCGTGCCGGTAAACAGGTTCAACCAGTATGTCATGATCTAAATCTCTTTTGCGCGCTGGATACGTGGCAGTCGAAGTCATTGGAGAACGAGCCGGTCTTTTTGAGGACGCGGGCGAGTTGGACGCAGCGCGGCCGCATGTAGTCGATGTACGCCTGGGTGCTCGCGTGGCGATCCTCGAAGGCCCGCTTCTCTTTCGTCTCGCCCCAGAAGACTTCGTAGTTGCGGTTGGAGTTGAAGGGCGGGTCGATGTAGATGAGGTCGATGCAGGCGGGGCGGAGTTTTTCGAGTTGTTCGAGGCAGTCGCCGCAGTAGATGACGCGGGTGTCGAGGAGCGATGACGGGCGGGACGGCGGAACCGTCGCAGAGCCGCCCTCACCGTGGCCTCTCCCACGGGGAGAGGAGTTGCCCCCACCCCGGCCCTCCCCCGCAGAGCCGGAGGAGGAAGTCTTGCTTCGCGGCGCGCGCTTGCGGCGTACAGACTTCGCCATAGCAAGCCAGTGTATGACTACGACCTGTTCGGTCAAGATCAGGGTCGGCGATGCGCCGACAGAGTTGATAGGTAAAGATGAGGAGACAGTTGAGAGTTGAAACGTCAGGAGCCCCAAGCCCCAAGCCGCTGCCTCCCCCAGTGCCCAGTGCCAAGTGCCCAGTGCCTCGTGCCTACTGCCCAATGCCTCGAATCCCTCTGTGCCCTTCGTGCCCTCGGTGGTGAGGGCTTCCCCTACGCTGCGCGGCTCGGCTGGTCCGTCGTTACGACGTGGAAGCCCGGGGGGATGAGGCAGAGGTCGCTCTTGCTCCACGTGCGGCCGCACTCGGGGCAGCGGACGCGCTG
>JBDIVQ010000210.1:0-4205 GCA_039794345.1 Phycisphaerae bacterium
TAGTGCCTCATGCCTAGTGCCTCATGCCCATTCCCATGCCACACGCCCTCACCACATCCTTCGACCTCCCGCCGCGCGACAAGCCCGGGCTGTTCATCACCGCGACCGACACCGGCGTCGGCAAGACCGTCATCACCTGCGCCATCGCCGACATTCTGGTGCGTCTCGGCCTGCGCGTGGGCGTGTGCAAGCCCTTCGCCACCGGCGCGCGCTCGGAGCGCGAGGGTCTGGTGAGCGACGATGCCCAGGCGCTGGCGTACTTCGCGCAGTTCGACCCCGCGATCGGTGGCCTGCCGCTCGTCTCGCCGATTCTCGAGCGCCTGCCCGTCGCGCCGGCGGTGGCGATGGAGCGCAGCGGGCGACCGCTCGACGTGGCCCCGATCCGGCGCAGTCTCGCCGCCATCGACGCGGGCTGCGACGTCGTGCTCATGGAAGGCGTTGGCGGCGTGATGGTGCCCATCGATCCCGATGATGCGCAGCGCACCGTGCTCGATCTCATCGCCGAGGCGGATTACCCCGTCCTCGTCGTCTGCCGCGCCGATCTCGGCACGCTCAATCACACGGCTCTGACCGTCGAAGCCCTGCGCCGCGCGGGGTGTCGCGTGGCGGGGCTGATCGTCAACTTCTACGAGCCGGATGATCCCGACCCCGCGATGCAGACGAACCGCGACTGGCTCGGCCGGATGAACCGCCTGCCGATCCTCGCGACGGTGCCGCGCGTGAGCGAGCGCGAACTGAACGTGGCCGACGGCGTGCTGCATGATGAGGTGCGCGCCGCCGTCGCGCTGACGGACTGGCGGCCGTACGCGAAGCCCCCGCGCCGCCGCGCCGACCGCTCACACGGGCAATCCCATTGACCGCAGGCGATCGAGGTGGGATTGGCCGATGCGCAGGCGCAGCCGCACGCCGCCCTCGGCGTAGTCGCGGTTGACCACCTCGCCGCGCGACTCGGCATAGGCGATGGCTTTCGCGGCCGAATACGGCGCGGTGAACTCGACCTCGACGATCTCACCCATGAGCCGCTCCTGCACGGCAAGGCGCAACTCGTCAAGCCCCCGGCCGGTTCGAGCGCTGATGCCGATCGCCGTGGCGTCGCGCTGGTGCCATACGGCGAGTTCGGATTCGTCCTCCAGCCGATCGACCTTGTTGAGCACGAGGAGGTGTCGCGGCAGGTCGGGATCGATCATCGGCGGCGGCGCTTCGACCTCCCCCTCCATCCACTCACCGTTGGCGGATGGATCGGGCAGAGGCGAGCGCCGGCCGCGCCGCAGATCACCGCCGAGCAGGTCATTGAGCGTCTCGCGCACGATCTCATACTGCACCGCGGCCATCGGGTCGGACGCGTCGATGACGATGAGCAGCAGGTCGGCGTGGATCGCCTCTTCGAGCGTGGCGCGGAAGGAGGCGATGAGGTGGTGCGGCAGGTCGCGCACGAAGCCGACGGTGTCGGAGAGCAGCGCCTCCTGCCCGCCGCCCAGCGGCCAGCGGCGCGTGCGCGTCGTGAGCGTGGCGAACAGGCGATCGTCGGCATAAGCCCCGCCGCCGCCCGACGGGCCGGTCAGAGCGTTGAAGAGGGTGGACTTGCCCGCGTTCGTGTAGCCGACGAGGCAGACGGTGCGGTGCTCGGAGCGCCGATGCGCCACTTCGCGCACCCGCCGCGCCAGCACCTCCGCGAGGCGCGCCTTGAGGACGCTCTTGCGCCGCTGGACGAGTCGCCGGTCGGTCTCGATCTGCGTCTCGCCCGGCCCGCGCGTGCCGATGCCCAGCGGCGCGCCGCCGGTGATCTGGCCGAGGTGCGACCACATCGCCCGCAGCCTCGGATAGGTGTATTCGAGTTGCGCCAGTTCGACCTGGAGGCGCGCCGCCGCCGTCGTCGCCCGGCCCGCGAAGATGTCGAGGATCAGTTCGCTGCGGTCGATGATCTTCACGCCGACGATCTTCTCGATGTTGCGGATCTGCGAGGGGCTGAGGTCATTGTCGAAGATGACCAGCGACGCTTCGAGTTCGCCCACGAGGCGCTTGAGTTCCTCGAGTTTGCCGGTGCCGATGTAGGTGCCCGGCTCGGGCGAACGGCGCGACTGCATCGCTTCGCCGACGACCGTCGCTCCGGCCGTTTCGGCGAGGAGGCGCAGTTCGCCCAGCGGGTCGCGCGGATCGTGCCGCGAGCCCGGCAGGTGGCAGGCGACGAGGATCGCCCGCTCGGAGAGGGTGCGCGACTGGAGTTGTTCCTGCGAGATGGAAGTCATGAAGGGCCGTGCCGTTGCAATGCCGCGCCCTCGGCGGACCGGGCGCGTGGGGAGACGCGTGGATTGTACGATGAGAATGGAGCCGCGCGCACTCGCGCCGGTGCGCCGGGGGCGATCGCCCCGCCGGGCGGCCGCGCGGGCCGCGAATCAACCGTCGCTCGGCGTGCGTCAGAAGCGCATGGCCGGGGATGGTAGATGGGGGCAGAGCCGGGAGCCAGCGATCACTCCGCGCCGAGCCAGCGGCACATTCGACTGATCGACTCGAGCAGCAGTCTTGAGCGAGCCGGCTCCTCGTGGAAGTCGTGCGTGCTGCCGTCGAACTCGAGCAGTTCGCAGGGTACGCCGTGCTCCTCGCACAGCCGCACGTAGCGGCGCGACTCGGAGATGGGCACCGCCTGGTCCTCGCGCGCGTGGGCGATGAAGACCCGGCCGCGATACGCGGCGAGGTAGCCGGCCGGATCGAGGTGATCGAGGTGGGCGAAGTAGGTCGGCCCGAGGCGCAGGCCCTTGAAGGGTGCATGGCCGATCGCTTCGAGCGTCTCGGCCAGGGGCGTGCGGGCCGCAAGGGCCCGCGTCATCCCGGGCAGGTCGCACACCGGCGCCCACAGGCACAGCGCCCGAGCGCGGCAGGTCGCCGCGAGCATCACCGCGCCCAGACCCCCCAGGCTCGATCCCGCCACGCCGAGGCGGTTCATTTCGAAGCGTCCATCGCCGCGCAGGTGATCCACCACCGCCAGCGCATCGCGCTCGATGGTACGCATGCTCAGGCTCAACTGGTCCCCCGTCGATTCACCGCACCCGGCGTGATCGAAGCGCACGCAGGCGATGCCGCGGGCGGCGAGGCGGCGGCCGAACTCGACAAAGTGGTAACTCCGTCCGATGCGATCGCCGCTCAGGCCATGGACCAGAACGACGACGGGCCACGGCGGAGCCGCGACCGGCAGGTCGATCGACGTCGCCAGGCTGGCTTCGCCCGTGTCGATCCACAGGAACTGCATGATCTGCGAGGGATCGGCGTCGCGGCGGGCTGGAGAGGCGTCGGACATCACATTTCAAGTGTCGGCTTAAACGCATCCCACGATTCGCTCGAAGACTCGCTCATCGTGGGCGTCGGGGCCCCATGATTCGCTCGAAGACTCGCTCATCGTGGGCGTCGGGGCCCCATGATTCGCTCGAAGACTCGCTCATCGTGGGCGTCGGGGCGGTTACCCCTGTACGTCGAGACGGCGGCCGACGGCGGAGATGTTCCGCTCCGCGACCGACTGCTCGCTCAGGAAGTAGGCGCGGTTGAGCACCCGGTTGGGTCCCGCCGGGCTGGCGAGATCGATCGGTCCATCGACGTGCCCGGCCACGAGCCGCTCGCGGAGGCGCTGCTGCGACGCCTGCGCTCGGGAAATCTCGCGCACCGCATTGGCGCTGGGCAGCGAGGCCAGTTCAACGCGATCCACGTCGCGGACCTGAAGGGGCGCTGCGCCATCGTCGCAGCGAAGCGCGGTCTGCTGCGCCTGCTCGTAGGCGCGCACCACCGGCGACGCCGCGCCGCCCGTCGGCACGATCCGGTATCCGTCCTGATGTGCTTCGATTCTCATGAGGCCGCGTCCCTGCCTGCCCGAGGCTCCTCAAGGATGGACGGTCCGACCGCCCGTGTCAAGTTCCCCTTCGACGTTATCCTCGTCGGCACGATCCGTGCCCGAGTGCAGGCGCAAGAACTGCCGCACGCCGCGTCGAGGCCTACATCGCCGCGCGAATGGCCTTGAGCGAGGCGAGCAGGCCGGGGACCTCATCAAGAGGGAGCATGTTCGACGCGTCGGAGAGCGCTGCGGCAGGCTCGGGGTGGCACTCGAGAAAGACGCAGTGGACTCCGGCAGCGACGGCGGCCCGCGCCAGCAGCGGCGCGCGCTCCGGCCGCCCGCCGCTCGTCTCCGTCGCGCCGGGCAGTTGCGTCGA
Source organism: Phycisphaerae bacterium (assembly GCA_039794345.1). Classification (GTDB taxonomy): domain Bacteria; phylum Planctomycetota; class Phycisphaerae; order Phycisphaerales; family UBA5793; genus UBA5793. The sequence goes on from JBDIVQ010000210.1 coordinate 4,194, forward strand.
GTGCGTCGCGTC
>JBDIVQ010000211.1:0-4124 GCA_039794345.1 Phycisphaerae bacterium
GCCGGCAGGTAGCGGTCCGCCACGACGAGGTTGTTGCGCATGTCAAGACGATGGATCAGAGCCGAAGCGCGGTTGCCGCCCACCTTCTCGTGCCGGTAGCAGAGATCCTCGAAACGCTCGATGGTGTAGCCCGCGTTCCAGATGCGGAAACTCAGGTCGTACTCCTCCGCCTGGCGGAAGAAGTCCGTCGGGAAGCCCCCCACTTCATCAATCACGGCTTTGCGCAGGACCACCGCGCCGTTGGCGATCACGCCCGGCAGGGCGCTCGCTTCGAGGCGCCCGTCGGGCAACTCGATCCGCCCCACCACCGCAGCGCACTCCGGGTTCCCGTCCAGGTGGGTCATCGAGCGCGCTGCCGCGTCGTCGATCGGATGACTGTCATCGTCGATCAGCAGAAGATATTCACCCCGGGCGACGGCGAAGGCGTGGTTGCGGGCGCTCACCCCCTCGTTGCGCGGCCGGGCGATGAGGCGAATCTCGAGGTCATTTCGTCCTGCAACCTCGCGCGTGCCGTCCGTCGAGCCGTTGTCAACGATGATGACCTCCATCGACTCGCGCGGCAGCGAAGGGTTCCCGGCGAGGCGATCAAGCGTCGCGGCGAGCGCGTTTCGGCGGTTGCACGTCACGATCACGACGCTCAGGCGCATCGGCTCACTCCATCCGCGGGGGGGGCGTGCGGCGCAGGACTCTCGGACTCGCTCCGGATGAGTTCGTTCATGCGGGCCAGCACGCGGCGCAGGGCGGCTTCGTAGGTGAAGTGCTCCTCGACGAAGCGCCGCTGCGCGCCGGCGATCTCGCGCCGCCTTGCCTCGTCGCCGCTGAACGTCTCAAGGAGCCGCGCGAGCGCCCCCTCATCCTCGAAGCGCACATCGTCCAGGAACTCGGGCTGTGAATAGACGAACCCGCGGCCTTCGCGCTGGTGCTGGCGGTAGACGGCCACGGGATCAGTGCCGCGATGATCATCAAACATCTCGCGGCGCGCCAGGACCGCCTCGAACTCCCCCCGCGCGCCCGCGCTCAGCGCGCTGAGCACCTCGGCAAGCGTCGAGATTCCGGGATCGACATGGCGCTCGATGAACCGCGCCACCTCGCCCGCCAGCGTGTCCATCGGATGCGCGCGGATCAGGAAGAATCCACCTGCCGCGACGCCGTCGAACCAGCGCTGATGCTGGTACATGTAGGGGACGATCTGGAGGTTGATCCGCGCGCTGCGGGTGAGCGCTTCGAGGTCGCGGCCGTACCTGACCGGCCCGCGCGCGAAGCAGCGCAGATGCGGATGGCGCTCCCAGCCCTCGCCGTAGAGGCCCAGCGTCAGTCCGAGGCGCTCGCACGCGCTCGCCGCCCAGCCAAGCGCCTGCTGGCGATAGAGCGCGTTGTTGATGGAGGCGAAGAGCCGCGACGCGAGGCGCTGCGAGAACGAACCATCGTCAGTCGGCCTGACGCCCTGCTGCGCGATGTGCTTCTCCAGAATGTGCTGCACCTGCCCTGTGGTGAAGATCGTCTCGCCGCGCGCGTAGTGCGCGACGAGATCGCCGCCGACGGCACGGATCAGCGAGGCGACGATCGGCTGGCGCGCATGCTGGCCCGCGACCTGCTCGATGAGCGCCTCGGGCGTCGCCGAGGCGTTGGAGACGTAGACGACGTCGGGCGCCTCGACGCGCGGGATCGCATCGAGATCGGGCAGGCGCGTGCACTTGGGCATGTAGAGGCACTGCCGCGCCGGGTAGCCGTAGTCGTGCTCGTAGACCGCGGCCGTCGTGGTCAGGACGAAGTCGCGCGGCCCGATGTTCGCTCCCGCCTCGCGGCTGGTCAGGTTCGGCAGGTCATCCTGAATCCAGCAGACGAAGGGCAGTTGCGGCGGGAAGAGGCCGCGATGCTCGTGGCGCAGATGATCGATCTGCACGACGAGGTCAGGCTGAAAGTCCGCGAGGTGGCGCAGCAGGTTGCGCCGCGAGTTGCGGTGATACGGACTCGGCTCAATGGGCAGGCGCACCGACCAGCCGAGTTGCTCAAAGGCATCCGCGAGGTCGCGCGTCGAATGCTGGAGGACGGTCGAGAAGCGCGTCGTGAGCAGCAGCACGCGCGGCGAACGCCCACGATGAGGCTCTGCGAATCGTGGGGTGTCTTCACGCTGAGGCTCTGCGAATCGTGGGATGAATCCACTCGCGTACCGCCTCTCCACCCGCGCCGCCAGCCGCTTCTCTCCCTCGATCAGCGCGCTGAGCGCCTCGCGCAGAGAAGCGTCGATCTCATCCGACGCCACGCTCAGCCTCACCGGCCGCTCGGGATATGGCAGATAGGGGTCGCGATCGAGCGCGGCATGAATTTCCCCCGCCCACTGCGGCCCGACCCACCATTGAAACCGCCGATCGGCAATCGGCCCGCCCTCCTCCCACCATTCGTGAATCATCATCGCCGCGAGCAGGACCTCGGGATGCGGCTCGATGACGTGAATGCACTGCTGCTGGCCGAGTTGGAGTTGCGGCGGGTTCGCCGCGAGATGGCTGAGCAGATGGCCGTCGCCCACGCCGCACAGCGCCAGGCACCGCCCGCGCTTCAGATCGTCTTCGAGTCCGGCGAGCGTCTGCCGCAGCGCTTCGAGCGGCTCGCCTCCGGGCGAGAGCATGACCGGCTCGCGCGGCGGCAGGGTGTGGATGAGCGTGACATCACCGCGGCGCGAAAGCGCCGGCCGACACACTCCCGAGCCGCTCGCGCTGATCACCCGCTCGTACACGTCCGGCCGGCCGGCCTCGAGCACGGCGAAGTTCCGCGCCAGGCGCCACTGCATCTCAAGGCCCGGACTCCGCGTGCGGACCGTCGTCAGCACTTCCGCCGCGTGCGCCCAGCGCCGCTGCCCGAAATGCCGCTGTGCGGCCGCAACGGCGCTTGCCGCCTCGTCCTGATCGGCTGCCTCCAACTCAGAAACACCCTCAGAACTGCGAGACATTCGCGGCGTTATCGGTCATTCATGTCGCTTGAATCGACATTTTGGCGATGTCCAAGCGGTTGCCCTCATTTCACGCCCTCCCCCGGGTCACACGGCCGCCGCCTTGACAATCGCGCTTCCGATGCAGAATCCGTGTTGCAACCACTGCGCAGGGCGGCATAATTGAAGGTTGATCCGGCCCGATCCACCATCCGGACCGGCCGGAGCGCGAACCGAAAACCCGAATCGAGAGGAGAGAATGTCATGACCAGGTTGATCAACCGCCGCATGCTCGCGGCCCTGTTCACCTCCCTTGCCGGCCTCGCAGCGACGGGGGGGGGGAACTCCGTGCTCGCTCAGACGAGCGAACTCTATCTGACGGACTGGAGCAGCCCGGCGACCTACGTCGTCCAGAACGGCGCCATCGTGCGGCAGTTCACCCGCTCCGCGACCAATGACGGCCCGGGACTGGTCGTTCAGAGCACGATCAAGTGCATCGGACAGGATGCCGGCGCCCGGGGGCGCGAGTACGACCTCAACGGCGGGCCGCTCTCGGGCTCCTACCTCAATCCCGCCTACTCAAGCCTCTACGACGGCGCGACGGACGGCACAACCAACTGGAGCGTCGCGCACAACGACTTCGGCACCAACTTCGCCGTAGTGAAAGGCGACGCCGACTGGCAGAACCTCACCGTCGCCTTCGTGCCCAACCGGCGCAGCAGCGGCATCACTTACGACGCCAACACCAACACGCTCTGGATCAGCAACAACGTCGGCGGCAGCGACCGCGTCCAGCAGTATGACCTCAACGGCAACGTGCTCTTCGAGTTCAACGTCAATCTGCAGAGCGGCGGCGGCTACGGCATCGCGTGGGACAGCGCCGATGACACCCTCTGGCTCACCGGCGCCTTTGGCACCGCGGGACACATCTACCAGTACTCCAAGACCGGCACGCTCCTTCAGGATCTCACCATCAGCGGCCTCGGCACGACGATCCTCGGCGCCGAGTTCCAGCACGGCGGGACCGCGCGCCTCAGCCTGCGCATCAGCGGCGCCTGCCCCGGCCAGGTCACCGTCTCCTGGTCCAACGCCACCCCCAGCCGGCCGATGGGCATCGCCCTCGCCAACAGCACCGGCAACTTCGTCATTCCCGGCGGCGCCTGCGCCGGAACGCAGACCGGTCTGAGCAACAGCGGCC
>JBDIVQ010000212.1:0-4088 GCA_039794345.1 Phycisphaerae bacterium
GCACACCTCGCTGCCCCACGTGCCGGGCGTCGTCGTGGCGATCGCATCCTTGATGTGAATCTGCGCCACGCGCGGGGCGAGGCGGCGCAGCGCTTCAACGGGATCGCCCATGCCATACAAGATCATGTTCGCGGGATCGAAGTTGACGCCGACCTCTGGGCGGTCGAGGTCGTCGAGGGCGTCGAGGAGCGTGGCGGCCGTCTCCTGACCCGTCTCGAAGGCGATGCGCACGCCGGCGGCGGCGTACACATCCGCGAGTTGCCGCAGGCGGTCGAGAATGACGCCGCGCTGCACATCGGCGGGATCGTGCGGAATGAAGCCGGCGTGGAAGGTAACGAGAGGCAGGTCGAGCATCGCCGCGATCTGGGCGAGGGCGCGTGCGGCGTCAAGGTTGGCGGGCCAGGTCTCATCGGGCGCGACGCCGCCGGTGCGCCGGATCGATTCGAGCGTCGAGTAATCCTCGCCCTTCATCGCCATCATGCCCGAGACGATCTCGATGCCGACCTCGCCAAGTGCCTCGCGCGTCTCATCGAGCCGCCACGCGCCCGTGCGGATCGGATCGAGGGCCAGTTGCACACAAGACACCCCGACGCGCCGGGCCTTCTCAGAAAGACCGCGCGGCGACGCAGGTTGGAGAGACCACGAACACAGGCCGAGTTGCATCGGCCAGTGTAGGTCGGGACCGCCGCTCCGGGCGCGGCTCGGCAGTTGGACGTGTTTCGGAGATTGCATCGACGCTCGCGGCGACGTCCGCCCATCGCCGGGCCCGCGCAGAGCCTTGTCCCGACCTACGGCGGCTTACGCCACCACGCGCTCCGTGCCCTTACGGGCGATGCGGACGCGGGCGTTCGGCGCGGGATTGCCATCCTGATCGCCGGGCTTCACCTCCGCGAGGCCGAGTTGGACGAGCGGGCCGTGCGGCTTTGCTCGCTCCTCTTCAAGCGCCTTCAGCGCAGCCTCGTCGCGGTAGGTGTTGAAGATCATGCCGCGAATCATCGCCAGCATTCCGCTCAGGCTCGAAAACGTGTGGTCCACCGCGCTCGGTTCGTAGCCGCAGTGGACCATGCAGTTCTGGCACTTGTCGTTGCCCGACGCCCGGCCGTATCCATCCCAGTCGGTTTCCTCCATCAGTTCGCGGAAGGTGTCCACGTAGCCGTCCTGGAGGAGATAGCACGGCCGCTGCCAGCCGAAGAGGTTGTACGTCGGGTTGCCCCAGGGCGTGCACTCGTAGTCGCGCCGGCCCATGAGGAACTCGAGGAAGAGCGGGCTCTGATTGAAGCGCCACCGCTTGCGGCCGCGATCCCGGTTGCTCAGGATCATGTTGAAGAGGTGATGCGTGCGCTGGCGCTTGAGGAAGTTCTTCTGGTCGGGGGCTTTCTCGTAGGCGTAGCCGGGCGAGACCATCATCCCCTCGACGCCGAGGTCCATCATCTCGTCAAAGAAGGCTCGGACGGAGTTGGGATCGGCCCCTTCGAAAAGCGTGGTGTTGGTGGTGACGCGAAAGCCGCGCTGCACGGCGAGGCGGATCGCCTCCGCCGCCTCCCGGTACACGCCCTCGCGGCAGACGGCAAAGTCGTGGTGCTCTTCCTGACCATCCATGTGGACGGAAAACGTCAGGTACTTGCTCGGCGTGAAGAGGTCGATCTTCTCGCGCAGGAGGATCGCGTTGGTGCAGAGATAGATGTACTTGCGGCGTTTGACGAGTTCGCGCACGAGGACGTCGATCTCGGGGTGCATGAGCGGCTCACCGCCGGGGATGGAGACCATCGGCGCCCCGCACTCATCGACGGCCTTGAGGCAGTCCTCGACGCTCAATTGCTGTTTGAGGATGTGGGCGGGGTACTGGATTTTTCCGCATCCGGCGCAGGCGAGGTTGCAGCGGAAGAGCGGCTCGAGCATGAGGACGAGGGGGTAGCGCCGCCGGCCGCGCAGGCGCTGGCCCAGGACATAGGTCGCCACGGTCCACATCTGGCTGAGAGGTACGCCCATCCTGCGCTCCGCGTGATCCCGGCTGGTCGGTGGAGAGGCCGGTCCCGGGGAGGACCGCACCTGTGTGCCGGGATGGTAGGATCCCTCCGGGCGGGTGCAAGGAGCCTTCCGCCTCACCGGACCTCCGCGTATACTGGACATTCCCCCGCCCGGCTCGCCGGGGCGGCCGAAGCGGCTGCCTCCCGCTCCGGAAACTGGCCATCGCATCTCCCACCCCAGCACCGGTTGACGGACGTGGATCAGCGAACCGATGAACAACTCGTGCAGGCCTACCGCATGGGAGAGCGCGAGGCGATCGAGGTGCTCATCCGCCGCTACCAGGCCGAATTGCTCGGGTTTCTGACCCGCCAACTGGGCAACCGGGCGGCGGCGGAGGACGTCTTTCAGGAGGCCTTTCTCCAGGTTCACCAGTCCGCCGACGACTTTGACGTCTCCAGGCGCTTTCGTCCCTGGCTTTTCACAATTGCGGCGAACAAAGGCCGCGACTGGTATCGTAAGAACAACAGGCGGATGTCGATGGTTGACCTCTCGGCCCCCGTTCGTTCGGGCGCTGCGTCCGGAAACGAGGGCGGGTCCGGGGCCAACATCATCGATTTCCTGGCGGACACGAGCGAGCCGGTCGATGCTCGACTCAATGAGACGGAGTTGCGGGAACTGGTGCGGACAACGATTGATTCGATGCCCGATCATCTTCGGGAGATTCTTCTTCTGGCGTACTTTCAGCGGCTGAGTTATCAGGACATCGCCGAGTCGCTGGGCATTCCCCTGGGCACCGTCAAATCGCGGCTGCACGCCGCCGTCGCCCAGTTCGCCGACCGATGGCGCCGCGTCAGCAACCGGACTGGAGCCGACCTCAACCCATGACGGAACGATCAACCAGCCAGGATGCCGATGCGGCGGACGCGGTTCTCTGCGAAGCCGATCGCGAAGCGCTCGATGCGCTCGTAGAATGCGGCTGGGATTCAGCGCAGTTGAGCGGAGAGCAGCGCCTCCGGGCCGAGCGCATGATGGAAACGCTCGCCCTCATGGAGAGGGACGTCGTCGAAGGGGCTGAGGGCCCCGGACTTCTCGCCGCGACCATGCTCGGCATCGAGCAGTTCGAGCGGTCCCGGCGCCGGCCCGTCATCGCCGCCGATGACGCCATGACCGATCCTTCCTGGTGGGCGCTGGCGGCGTCGAACTGGCGCAACGTGCTCACCGCGGCCGCCGCCCTGCTGGTGCTCGCGAGCGTGCTGACGCCGATGCTCGGAAACGTGCGGCGCAGCGCGGTGCAGCAGGCCTGCCTGGGCGGGATGGGCCAGATCGCCCAGGCCATGTCGAATTACGCCAACACCTACGATAACTCCCTGCCCGTGCGCTACGAAGCCGCCCCAACGGGCAACTGGCTCGACAGCCGTATCAACGCCGCCAACCTCTTCCACCTGGCCAAGGCCGGCTTCGCCTCCTTCGACCAGCTCGCCTGCCCGGGCAACCCCTTCGCGGAGAACACCGCCGCCCTCGCCGGATTGGACAACTGGCCCTCCTCGCGCGCGACGAGTTTCAGTTTCCAGAACGTCCTCACCAAGCTCCGGCCGCGCTGGGAGACGGCCCCGACCATGGTCATCCTCGCAGACAAGAACCCCGTCGTCGAAGCGGCTCGGGCGGGACAGGAGGCGGATGTTGACGCCTCCGCAGCGTGTCATCGGCGCGGCCGCCTCGGCCTCCTCTCGCAGCCGGGACAGAACGTCCTGCTCTCCGACGGCAGCGCGTTGTGGACCACCTCCGCCCAGTTCGGCAACGACAACATCTGGGTCCCCGACTCGTGCCAGTCCAGGCGCACGATCCTCGTCGGCACCGAGATGCCCGGCTGCGAAACCGACTCCATGCTCATTCACTGACGTCGCCGCGGCCCGGCGCCCCTCCCGCCTCGCAAGCCGCAGGCGCGACGCCACGCGCGCCGCTCCGTGCAGCAGTGCAGTGCGAACGGCAGGTGCGAACGAATCGACGGGTGCCACGGCACGCTCGCGGCTCGGCGCGAGAGTGCAGTGCGAACGGCACGTGCGAACGAATCGATGGGTGCCACTGCACGCTCGCGGCTCGGCGCGAGAGTGCAGTGCGAA
>JBDIVQ010000213.1:0-4050 GCA_039794345.1 Phycisphaerae bacterium
CGCCCCCGCCACGGAGTTTGACCCCCGCACGCCCGGCCCTACCATCGTCCACCGGGCGATTAGTTCAGTTGGCTAGAACGCACGGATCACACCCGTGAGGTCACTGGTTCGAGTCCAGTATCGCCCATTGGTCTCATCGTCCGCGGCCGCGGCCGAACCCGGGGATGACCCGGCCCTCCTCGAACCGCACCACCCCGGCGCACCCAGGCGATCCGCCCGCGATCGCAATCCCGCCCCCCTCTCGTTCTTCTTCTTCTCTCTCCTTCCCACCCCCGCGGCCGCAGCCCGACCCATCGCCCGACAACCCGCCGCGCCCTGATCGGGTGCGAGCATGCTCGCCTCAGGCGCAGGTCAGGCCGCGCCGTGCGGGTCTCGCCTTTACCGTTCTACGCTTGTGCGGTATGCTAGGGGCATGGCGAAGAAGCGGGTTGCCAACGTGTCGAAGAAGAAGCGGACCACCCTGTTTCCGCCATCGAAGGCCGGCAAGGCCGACGTGCCGCAGATCATCATCGACAAGGTCCAGCAGTTCGACGAGCACTTTGACGCCTATATGTCTCCGGGCTACAGCGAAGCGCAACTCCGCATCGACTTCATCAACCCGATGCTCAAAGCCCTCGGCTGGGATGTGGACAACGAAAAGGGATACGCGGAAGCCTACCGCGAAGTGGTGTATGAAGATGCGCTCAAGATCGGCGGCGCCTCCAAAGCCCCCGACTACGGCTTCTACATCGGCGGCCGCGCTGCCGGCGGTGGCCGCAAGTTCTTTCTCGAAGCCAAGAAGCCCGACGTCGCGCTTCGCCTCGACCCCAAGCCGACGTTTCAACTCCGGCGCTATGCATATTCAGCGAAACTTCCGCTCTCCATCCTGACCAACTTTCGCGACTTCCTCGTACTCGACACCCGCCTCAAGCCGGATGGAAAGGCGCGAAGGGTCGACGGCGTCATCCTCGGCCTCAACTATCAGGAGTATCCCGAACGCTGGAGCGAAATCGCCTCGGTGTTCTCGCGCGAGGCGATCCTGCGCGGCTCTTTCGACAAGTTCGCTCAGCAGAAGCGAACCAAAGCCACCCAACCGCTTGACGAAGCATTCCTCAGCGACATCGAAGGCTGGCGCGAAATCCTCGCCAAAGACTTCGCCAGGCACAACCCCAACCTCTCCGTCGAAGACCTCAACTTTGCAGTTCAGCGCACGATCGACCGCATTCTCTTCCTGCGCATCTGCGAAGATCGCGGCATTGAGCCGCCCAACCGCCTCTTGGGCGTGACCAATGGAGAGCGTGTCTACGGCCGCTTGGGCGAAATCTTCCGCGAAGCGGATGACCGCTACAACTCAGGGATCTTCCACTTCCCGCCGCGCCTCGGCCGCAAGCCCGACCCCGACCGCGCTGAAGAGCCCGACGATCTCACCCTCGACCTGAAGCTCGATGATGAACCCATCCGCAAAATCATCCGCAGCCTCTACGACCAGCAGCGTCTGTATACGACCTACACGTACTCGCTCATCCCGCCGGAAATCCTCGGCCAGGTCTATGAGCAGTTCCTTGGCAAGGTCATCACTGTCAGCCCCAAGGGCCGCAAGGTCGATGTCGTCGAGAAGCCCGAGGTCCGCAAGGCGGGCGGCGTCTACTACACGCCGGCGTACATCGTCGAATACATCGTGAAGCACACCGTTGGGAAGCTCCTCGAGGGCAAGGAACCGAAGGACGCCGCCAAGATCAGAATCCTCGACCCCGCCTCCGGTTCCGGCTCGTTCCTCATCGGAGCCTACCAGTACCTGCTCGACTGGCATTTGCGCTGGTACGTTGACAACGATCCCGACAAGTATTGCGGAGGCAAGAATCCAGCGCTGACGCGGTTCCTCGCCCCATCGTTTGCGGAGGATGCCGAGACCGAGCGCCAGGCGAAGGGAAAGGGTGAGCGGTACGAATACCGTCTGAGCACCAGCAAGCGGCGGGAAATCCTGCTCAACTCCATCTACGGCGTGGACATCGACGCCCAGGCCGTCGAGGTGACGAAACTCTCTCTGCTGCTCAAGGTGCTCGAAGGCGAATCGCAGGAATCGCTCGCCGCGCAGATGCGCTTTCTCCACCAGCGAGCCCTGCCCGACCTCGGCAGGAACATCAAGTGCGGCAACTCACTCATCAGCGATGACTTCGACGACTCCGGCCTCTCCGAAGAGGAACGCAGAAAGATCAACGCGTTCAACTGGCAGAAGGGGTTCCCCGGGATCATGAAAGCAGGCGGGTTTGACGCGGTGATCGGGAATCCGCCGTACATTTTCGGTGAGTATCACAACGCGATCACCAAACCGTATCTAGAGTCAAAGTATCAAAGCGCTATTGCGCAATACGATACGTATTGGCTGTTCATTGAACAAGGTTTGCAAATCACACGTCGCTCTGGGCGATTCTCGTTAATCGTTCCTGACGCATTGTTGGCTCGTGACGAATGTTCTACGGTGCGACGGCTCCTACTCGAATCCGGAATCCATCGGCTGTACCATTGCGGCCTTGTATTCCTCGCGGGGGTGTCGGCGGTCGTATTCGTCGTCGCAAAGGGAATGGATAGCCCCAGCATTTCGGTTGATACGCGCGAAGGCTCGGCAGCGGTTGAGCGCCATCATTGTTCTGTCACGCGGTTTCTAGATGACGAGAGATTCCGACTTCTTATTCACGCAACCGATGAGGAGGCCTCGCTGCTAACGCGAGTCATAGGTTCGCACGAACCACTACGCAGATATGGCAAGATATCACGTGGCGAAGAGATTGGCAAGAAGCACGTTCTAGATTCTGGGCGTACTCCCATCCTTGTGGGCGCGGATATCAGCAGATACTCGATGAGTTCGCCAACGCGATTCATCCGGAAAGCGTCGAAGAACTTTGCACTCTATCGGTCCCCAAAGATCGTGATCGTGAAGACGGGTTCGCAGTGCATTGCATCAATCGATAATGACGATTCAGTGACAATGCAGTCAGTCTACAACCTTCACTTAGCGGAAGAAGCTCCGCCGATTGAATGCGTGCTTGCAGTATTGAACAGTCGCCTGATTCGATGGTTTGTAGAGAAGACGTTCACGGCGTACAAACTCCTTTTTCCCCAGTTGAACCAGACTACCATTGAGGAATTGCCAATTGCCAATCCATCGGGCAGCGCTCGGAGCCGCATGGTCAAACTCGTTGACCGCATGCTCGAGATGCACAAAGCCCTCGCAGCCGCAGGCCGGCCGCAGGAGAAAGAGCGGCTGCGTCGCGAGATCGAATCGACGGATGCCAAGATTGATCAGCTCGTCTACGAACTCTACGGCCTCACCGACGATGAGATTCGCATCGTAGAGGAGGCCACAGAGAGGGCTGATCCGACTGAGCAGGAGGGCAACCACAGAAGTGGCGCGAAAGCGGGGAAGGGACCGTCACTCTTCATGTAAGGGCTAGGTCAACCCGCGAACTGCGCTACTTGGTGCGCCTCGGCCCGCTCCCGGCGGGCGCCGGCCCATTCCCGCATGAAGGCGGTGGCGCGCTGACGGATTTCGTTCCACGAGAGGGGCACGGCAAGCCAGTATAGGGAGCCTCACGAAGTGCGCCCTTCGTCGCCGTCGATCCTCCCTCACCGCGTGTGGCAGTCGGGGCAGCAGTAGGCGCAGCCGTCAACGGCGGGGTAGCCCCTGGCACGCGCGGCGACGATGGCGCTCCAGCAGTGGGTGTGCTCCCCGAGGTCATCGCGATTCTCCGGCAGGGGAGGGAAGGGGCACACGCCGTGCTGATGCACTTCGTGCTCGCCAGTCGGCTGGGCGTTGCGATTGACGTAGTAGCGGGGCATGAATCAACTCCGCCCGCCCCGGCGGGTCCATCCACCGGGGCGGGATCAAGGAATCCCCCCGCAATCCACCCTATCCCGGTTGCCGTACACGGTCAACCCGATCCGGGGAGGCGTTGACGAATCCCCCGGGGAACCTGACGAATGGGGTGGTCGTGTGGGAAGATTCCTTGCGCGCAACTGCTGTTTCCTTTCTCCATTCGCGCGTGTGCCCCGAGTACCCTGCCGCGCCGGCGC
>JBDIVQ010000214.1:0-4019 GCA_039794345.1 Phycisphaerae bacterium
GTTGAGCGATCTGCCGTTCGGCCCGGTCCTTGGCGCCCATCGTGCCCGTCTGCCCGCCGCTGCCGGTGATCACGCTCCCGACGATGGCGACGAGCGCGACGAGGATGCCGACGACGATGAGCAGTTCAATCATCGAGGCCCCATGACGCTGCGGAGAATTGGCGTGTGTCTTCATAGAGCAAGTGTAAGGCCCCCGAAGGCCCGCGCCAAGGGGGAGGCGTGATTTGGGTGGAATCCACTTCGTGGCGTGTCGCCATGAAACGGCTCACTGGATTGCAGGCCGAAGGTCTGATCGTCAGTAGCCGGAGGTGAAATTCGCAGAGCGATTGCCACCCCCGGTAGCGATGCCCCCGTGTTTCGTATGGACCCCGAAGGCGGTCCTCGTGGGCAGCGATGCGGCAATCGGCTGCGCGGTTCTCGGCCCGACCGCTCGCAGCCGCAACGTCTGCCCTCTCGTCGTCGGGCGCCCAGCGAAGTTGGAATGCGCTTCCAGCCTTCGATCCTGCTCAGGTCGAGCAGCCGCGCTCATCCCACCCTACGATCCCGGGCTACTTGCTGCGCGGCCTCCCGGGATAGTCAACGCCTTTGGCGCTAATGCGCATGGGACCGTGCGTGATGATCCTGCCTCCGACCTCGGGATCAACTCTGAGCTCTTTCAGATGTTCCAGCATCCGACGCAATGGAAAGGCGTGTCGTATCTCTGAAGGCCATATCCTTGATTTCATCTCTGGAATGAGTTGCCCGATGGCTCGTGAAATGCACGATTGCTCCCATTCTTCAAGCGCCGGGCTAAGAGTGATCGAATCGATCATCTCGAGTGCATCTATCTTAATCTCGCTTGCCCCGGGTTCGTCGATGACGAGTCGAATCTCCTGTTCTGGCCGATACGCACGCTGTTTACAAAAGACAATGTCGGCCGCTGGAATCACGCGAGTCGCCAGGTAAATCGCCTTGTCCAGTCGCCATGCGCCGGAATACGCCGCCTCCGCGTAGCGACGGAGGCGCTCTACGGTGGTTCTCATTAAAAAGCCCCGGTGGGCATAACGTCGCCAGAGGAACTCAGCTTCGCTTCCCAAAGCGGTAAAGTCATGCCAGCAGGAGACTCTTGCCCGGTCGCGTGCGCGAGTTGTGGCCTGCAGCCAACCTTGTGGCAGATCCAACTGCATTGCGTGCCCACCGGATCCCCAACTGGTGAACTCTCCATCGAGCGGATCTTCGAAGTCGGAGAGTTTCGCGAGGTAAAGTCGATTGCTAAGGAGAATGTCGAGCAATTTCGGCAATTCAACATAGCGACCAATGACTGTTTCGTCCGGAAGTGAGTCAGTCATGGGCTCTGGACCTTAGCGAGCGAGGAGGGTGGGATAGGTGATGCCTTGGGAGCGCGTCCCACCGGGTTGAACGATCGATCTTCACGACGCCACGGCGATGTCGCATTTGGTCCATCATAGGCGTGGCGGACCGCTTCGGCCCGATGGCCGCGTGACAAAGGCGGGATGCGCTTCCAGAGCCGCACTTATCCCACGTTTCTAACCAGCGATGTTTGGTCGAATACCATCCCTTTACTCCTTGACTCCGTGGTCGCGCGCGCATTGTGGACAATAGAGTTTCCCATTCCATTTTGTCCAACGCTCCTCCTCGCGAGCGTCACCAGCGCATCGACCACAGTTGCAGCAATGAGCTCCGGGTTTCTCTCGGTGTGCATCCCACGCAGTAACATCCACTGATCGTGCCATATTCGTACCTCACATCTTCTGCACAAACTCCTCGTCCAGTATCTCCTGGACGTTGAGGAGTTTGATGATTCTACCCGTTCGTTTGTGGAAGGCGCTGCATTCGCGCTCGGCGTCGGAGGAGTAGCCGAAGGCGATGAAGCCTCGATCCCGATCCCGTCGAACCGCATGAGATTCGCGGCGACCCTCAGAATCGTCGTCCCGAAGTTCAGGCATCGCTCACCCGTCGCTTTGCTCCCTTCGCGTCGGGGTCAAGTGTGAAGCCGGACGCCTTGAGCAGTTGCAGCGTCCGACCGAGCGTCGATCCTGCAACGGTCGTGCTGAGCGCCGGCATTAGCGCACCAAGCATCTCGGAAAGCGTGAGGATCCGTATCGGATTGCCTCGCATCGCCTTGCGAAACGGCTTGTGGGTCTCCCACAATCGCGCATCGCCTCGAATGGCGGTGACGGCGAGTACATACGTGAACTTCGTCGATCCGGTCACATCCTTGACTGACCGGAAGAAGGCGTCGCTCCACTTGGGGCTCATCAGTTCGCGGAAGCGCCGCCAGGACTCACGGCCGGACACGATGCGGTTCGTCGTCAACTCTTTGAGTTTCAATTCGACGCGAAAACCCGACTGCCAGCTCTTGCAGTTGACGACCATGATGCGCCTCGATCCGGTCCTTCGCGGATGGTACCCGAGTACGTCAATGTCGCTGTGATTGGAGTCCTGACGACTATCGAAATTCGGGTCAGACCGTTGAGGTCGAAACTTCAGATTGTGTCGGGTGAAGTAGCCATTCCACTGCAGATAGTCATCGACAAGTTGTTCCAGAATGTCTTCCTTCACGCCGTCCGTGTCCTTGTACGGGAACCGGTGCGCAGACAGGGCTCGCAATGTTGCGACTCGGCCATGACGAAGCACTCTATGACGATGGCACGTTCGGTCAAGGTCAGGGTCGGCGAAGCGGTGCGCTTCCCAAGCCCCAAGTCCCAGGTCGCTCTCCCTCGCGCACCGGCGCGCACCATCCCACGCGCATCTCGTGCGAACCCCGCGCACAGCCGCGCACTTTTTCGAGCCCCTCCCCCCGGCCGATCCCCTATGCGCACAGGTGCGCAGCGGTTGAGGCGCGCACTGTGCGCGCCGCGGGCGGCGGCGGACCGCGGCCGGACATTTCTGGACACTTTTTGACGCGTTTGGGAGAAAACGGCGCGATTCGGCCTCGCGCCGCAGCGGCCAAATGGCGGGATGGGCAAGATAAGCGCCGCGGTGCGGGTCAAAAGGGCCGAAGAGCGCCGGCGCGCGGCGTGGTTATCAGCCGCGCGAAGCGCGAGTAGGGTGAGAGGAGAAGGGTGAAGGGAGAGCCGCGGCGAGGCGCCGAGATAGGTCACAGGAGAAGGGTGATCAGAGGAGAAGGGTGAGAGGAGATCGATCCCTCGTCGCCTCGCTTGCCATGGGCGAGCGGGTCTGTTGCCGAGTGGCGTCATTCTCGCGCAGGCGGGAATCCAATTCGCGCAAGACGCACAGGAAGTCCGCTGGATGCCCGCCTGCGCGGGCATGACGTTCACTGCACTCTTTGAGCAACAGACCCGAGCCCTTGCGAGTCGAATGAATGCCACGACGCCTCGCTTGCCATGAGCGAGGCTCTGCGAGTCGAATGGATGCCTCGATGCCTCGCTTGCCATGAGCGAGGCTTTGCGAGTCGAATGGATGCCTTCTTTCCCGCTGCCCTCACGCCGCATCCAGCGCGTGGTACTGCAACCCGTGCCCGCCCTGCGGCCTGATGTCCGGCGGGAGTGTGAACTGGCACTCGCGCACGTCCATCCCGCCCGTGTGCGTGATGGTCACTTCAGGCGTCATGGCGAGATCGATGAAGCGGTGCTCCGGCGCTTCGCCGCGGCACAGCGGCCGCAGGTCGTCGATCACCGCCACCTTCGGCCGGCACGGGTCTGCCGGCCTCCACATCACCACGAACGCCTCCTCGCCCGTCGAGAGCACGACCTGCCGACCCGGCGTGTACGCCGGCGCGATCTCCAGCAGCGCCCGCAGAATGATCGGGTCGAAGCGCCGCCGCATCCGGCCCGTCGTCAGGTTCGCCAGCACCTCGACCATCGGCCGGGGCCGCGAGGAATAGAGTGTGCGCAACTCGTCAAACTGATCGGCGACGGTGACGATGCGGGCAAAGACGTGGATGGCGTCGCCGCGCAGCCCCGACTTGCGCCCTTCCCAGTTCGCCTTCTGCGGGAATCCCGAGCCGTCGAAATACTGGTGATGGTGGAGCACGGCCGCGGCGGCGGCGGGCTCGA
>JBDIVQ010000215.1:0-3975 GCA_039794345.1 Phycisphaerae bacterium
TCGTCGTCGATGATGTCGTGATGGAGAACTACTGGGAGCGCGACAAGCCGATCTACCCGACGGGCGCGATCGAGTTGCAGGCGCACGGCAACACGGTGATGTTCCGCAACATCTGCGTGCGGCGGATCGAGCGGTGAGCGGCTTGCTGTCTGCGAACGCAGAGGCGGATGGCTGAAAGCAATGGCCGCAAAAAGGCACAGAAGGCACAAAATGAAGTGGCCTAGAAAACGGGACAGGTACGTTTTTTACCTCTGTTTTTGCAGTTTCTAAAACGTACCTGTCCCGTTTTTGTCCTTTAGCGGTCCGATTGAACTCCAGGCGCACGGCGACACGGTGAAGTTCCGCAACATCTACGTGCGGCGCCTTGAGCGGTGAGTCGTTCGCCGACTCCAACCGTCGCGACGGAAGGCTGAAGGCACTGGCCTCAAAAAGGCACAGAAGGCACAAAATGGAGTGGGGCCAGACCGGAATCCAGCGCCGTCGCGACGGATTGCAGAATTACCGCAGAGATCGCTGGGAATGCTGAGTGAGGCAGCGGAGAGTTCGGATCAAAACCAACTCCCGAATCCCTCCGCGCACTCTGCGATCTCTGCGGTGAATGATCTTTTCCTTTTTGTGACTTTTGAGCCTTTTCGCGGCGATTCTCTTCTCAGCATGCCGGCGATTCAGATCGAATCCGCCGTCGAGAGCCTTCGACCGCCGGGATAGAAAGCCAGCAGCGCCACGAGGCACGCGATCGCGATCCACATGGGCACGCTGAAGAGAACCGTGAAGTTCATCACGCCGTCTTCGCCGGTGGCCCAGTTGCCGACGATGGCGGTGGCGAACCATGAGCCGACGATGATGCCGATGCCGACGATGACGAGGTTGAAGAGGTTCTGGGCGCTGGCGCGGACGTCGGCGGTGGTGTTCTCATCGACGACCATGAAGGCGACGAAGATGAAGCAGCCGAAGCACAGCCCGTGCAGCGCCACGCCGAGAAGAATGGCCGGCATCGTCGGCGCATAGGCGAAGAGGAACATGCGCGCGGCATAGGCGGTGATTCCGATCGCCAGCAGCGTCTTGCGCGACAGTCGCCGCGCGAGCACCGGCATGGCCGCGAGGACGAGGATTTCCGCCATCTGCCCGATGGTCATCAGTCCGCCCCCGCCCACGCCGAGCACGCGGTTGATGAAGGCGGCGAACTGATCGGCCGCGCCGCTCTGTCGCTGCAGTTCGCTGAGGAACTGGCTCGTGTGGACAAAGTAGAACTGGTGAATCACGCTGATGGGCACGGCGAGAAAGAACAGCGTGACGAGGGGCTGGCGGCGGATCTCCCGCAGCGCCGCCATCGTCGCGTTCGACTCGCGCGCCTCGCGGCTGGGCGGAGTATGAGGCAGCGTAAAGCAGTACATGCCCATCAGCAGGCCGAGCAGAGCGCTGAGGCGGAAGGCGTCGGCGCGCCCGGCGTCCTGCGCCGCGGCCACGATGTCAACCCCCGCGCCGGTCGGCGTGTGCTTGAGCAGCAGCCACTGGCCCATCGCGATGCCCGCCGCGATCCAGCCGATCGTTCCCCACAGGCGGATCGGGCCGAACTGCCTGTCCCGGTCAGTCAGATGATGAAAGCACAGCGAGTTGGTCAGCGCCATCGTCGGCGCGTACACGAGGCCGTAAAGCGTTGAGATGACAAGAAACGTCGCAAAGTCGGAGACGCCGGCGAGAAAGTAGACGAGGACCGCGCCGCCGATGTGGCTCATGCCCAGAAACTTCTCGGTGGCGAAGTGGCGGTCGGCGATCTGACCCGCAATGAAGGGGCCGAAGATCGCGCCCACCGCCCCGGCGGCAAGGATCGAGCCGACCTGCTCAAGCGATAACTTCACGTGTCCGAGCAGATAGGGATAGAGAATCGGCAGCCACGCCCCCCAGATCGCATACTGAAGGAACATCATGACCGAGAGGCGCATCATCAGCGGGCGATGCGACTGGACTGCGGCTTCACTCATCCGGGCGCCCTTCTGCCTGCGGGACAAAACAGGTTCGGCACGGTGGTCTGTGGCCGCGCGGAGAGTCGGCGTTCGCGCTACGGCCCTTCACCTTCTTCGATCGGCTCACGCTCCGGCGCCTCGCAGATGATCCGGAATCCCACGAAGTTGCAGTCCGAGAGCCACCACGTGCTCTTGGGCATCTGCGGGTCGGTGATGTTCCACAGGGCGGTCTGCTTGTCGCGTCGCCTGAGGGTGAGTTCTTCGGGCTTGTTGAGAAACGCTCCGCCGCAGGCGATGGGCTGGCCGTCGAGACCGACGCACCATTCCGCGACGTTGCCGTGCACGTCGAACACGCCCCAGGCGTTCGCCAACTTCTTTCCGACGGGCTGCGTCTTGCGCTTGGCGTTGCCGCTGTGCCAGGCGTAGTCGTCGATGAGCGAAGCATCGTCGCCGAAGCAGTATGGCGCGTCGGCCGCAGCGCCGGCCCGGGCGAGATACTCCCACTCGATCTCCGTGGGCAGGCGATAGGTGCGACCCGTCTTGGCCGAGAGCCACTTGCAGAACTCCTCAGCCCCCTTGTACGAAAGCGAGATGGCCGGGTAGCCGGCGTGGCCATAGCCTCGATCCGGCGGGATGTAGGGCTTGGTGGGCCGGGTGACGGCGTCGGGGCCGTCGCCGTTGCCATCCCGCTCGCCCTCCGGTTCATCGAGGCGGTAGACGAAGACGTCGTAGGCGTCCCAGGTGATTTCCGTCGTGCTCACCCAGAAGGGGCCGACGTCAATCTTCTTCACGGCGCCGGGCTGCGCGGGGTCGGGCACTTCGACCGTGCCGCGCGGGATCGGAGCGAGGTCGATCTTCACGAGCGTGCCGCTGATCTCCTGCGTGAATGGCTGGAGGGGTGGCTCGATGCTCAGCGCCGCCGCTTCAAGCACGAACGGCAGGACAAGAGCCGGGAATAGAAGTGGGCAGGGGAGGATTCGAACCTCCGAAGGCTTAAGCCATCAGATTTACAGTCTGACCCGTTTGACCGCTTCGGTACCTACCCGACGTCGGGGTCAGAAAGATAGTCGCGCTGCGAGGGTTCGTCCACGACGAGGGCCTCGTGCCGCGCCGCCGGGTGGGCGGCGGGGGCGGATGCAGGCATTCACCGCACTTCGCCGCGGTTCTCACCGCTTTTCTGCATCGCTTCGGCTCGAGCGGGCGTAT
Organism: Phycisphaerae bacterium; assembly: GCA_039794345.1. GTDB lineage: Bacteria > Planctomycetota > Phycisphaerae > Phycisphaerales > UBA5793 > UBA5793. Next base: position 3,171 of record JBDIVQ010000215.1, read on the forward strand.
GGTCGTCCGAAACACGCCACTCTCTGACGGAGGTCCGAATACTCATGCCCCTGTTCGCCGGCTCAACGTACCGCGTTCGCCTCGGCGCCTGCGGCCTGCTCCTGCTCGTCTCCGCCGGCGGGGCGCCGGCGCAGCCCTTCACGGTCGAAGCCGCACCGGAGTGGACGAGCCTCTTCGACCGCCGTGAGGGCTGGACGGGGGCGGACGGCATCTACGCCATTCCCCTCGACGGGAGCGAGTTGTACCGGCCGCAGCCGGGTCGGCGCACGGCCTTCGTCTTCAGCGACACGTTCATCGGCCGCGTGGATGAGAACGGCCGGCGCCTGAGCGGGACGACGCTGGTGAACAACACGATGGCTCTCCTGCAAGGCTCCGAGCCTGATCCGTCGAAGATCCAGTTCTTCTGGGGCCGCAACAGCCAGGGTCAGGCTGATGCGCTCTTCAAGCCCGACACTCCCAACTCGCGCCCCGGCGAGTGGTACTGGCTGGGCGACGGCGTCGCGCTCAACGGCAAACTTCACCTCTTCGGCAATCGCTTTCGCCGCACCGACGGCGGAGGCGTGTGGGGCTTTGAGGGCACGGGCCTGGCGCTGCTTTCCACTCCGCTCAACTCGCCCAACCCCTACGAGTCTTTCGTGCAGGTCGATTGCCCGGCCTACATCAAGGAGCCGAGCGGCGGGCGCGGCGAGATCATCTTCGGCGGGGCGATCATGGTGAACACCGAGGCCGCCGGCGCGCCGCACCCCGACGGCTACATCTACATCTACGGCATTCAGAACGATCCGTGGATCAAGAAACTCCTCGT
>JBDIVQ010000216.1:0-3963 GCA_039794345.1 Phycisphaerae bacterium
AAGGGCGGTGCCGGGGTGCGGGGGGCGGGGGAGGGGGTGGAATCGGCGGTTTTTGGACGTCAGTGGGGTTTTTGGAAGCGAGTGGACCGGCCGCCGCTGCCAATGGGGTCTCAGGCAGGGGGCGGGGATGCCAAGGTGGCAGGGGTGGGCTTCGGCCGGAACCGGACCACACGCGTGAGCAAGGATGCGGACAACGGGGACATGACCGTCATGACTCGGTGGGTGAAGTGGCGGACACCTCGTTCAGTTGCATTCCCGCCCATTGGATCGGATCGTGCGGCGGCTCGTCGAGGCACTGGCCGAGGAGGACCGATCCGTCGGCTCCATCGACTGGCGATTCGCCGACGCCGGCATCCGCCTCGCCCAGGCCGAACGGGATGAGGCCGGCCGAAGCAACCCGCAGGATCGGAACGCCGCCGAGCAGCGGCTCGCAGCCCGCACCCGGCAGCGGGATGAACTCATCGAACGCCTGTTCACTCGGGCCGCACGACCGCTCAGCGCTGCGCAGCAGGGGACGCTGAAGGCGATCCGGGTCAACCGGTCGTGGAACTTGCCCGTCGAGTTCCTCGTCGTCGATCGGAGCGAGGAGCAATGGCTCGAACTGCGCAATGCCTTAACGGCCGAGCGGCAGGGCCGCGAGCGCGGGGAGATTCTTGATGTGCCAACCCACGCCCTCCTCGCCCGCCTCCGCCACGCGCCGGTCGTCAGCGAAGCGCGGGCCAATCTCGGGCGGCTGGGCGAGTCAGTCGGACGGGCGGTGCAGGCGGCGCTTGCGAAGCATGGGAAGGAAGAGTGAACTCCTTACGCGAACGTGCATGCACGCCCGTTAAGGTGAGTCTCCGATCCAACAGTACTTTCCAGCTCTGAAAGACAACGCGCTACTTGGTGCCATTATGTCGCTGCCAGACTAGCGCCCACCACCACCCATTCATGCACACAAGAACTATCAGCCACACGCGCATCCAAGTGCTATTCTCCACGAACACGCCTATCAGAACCCCTCCGATTAAGAGCGGTAGTCCATACAAGAGAGTGCGCGGCGACAGGTGCGAAACGTTCACGGACGGTCCTTCTAAGGTATGCAGATCCACGCGTGACTGATGACACAACCGGCGCACATTGAGCAGCTCGCGTCCGCCAACAGCGCTGCACCGAGGAAACAACCTTTGACACAGGCTTGGAATTGAGGCTGAAGCGCTGGAGGAACCCCCGGCAATCTTAACATTGCACACGTTCCGAGACACCCAACAACAGTTGTCCAATTGACCAGACTCGAGCACAGCGCGCACGGCGCCCAGCAAACTCCTCCCGGCCCCATAACACCTTGAAAGCAGTTCGCGAATACCCACATTCGAGGTGTCCACCTGTTGGGATTGGTGTCGCGGAAGTACTCGTTACCGTTACACGTGGCAGTCTTGATCAAAGCCTCTCATACGAGCTTCTGGCTACCTTTCATGCATGCCTTTGTGATATCATCGATGCATTGCTGCCTGCAATTGGGATGAACCTTGCCACGACCATCACATAGGCGCTGGGCCCAAATCTTGCAGTAGAATTCTTCGCGAGTCTTTGGCATCGGAACCCGGTACGGATTCGGGTTGGCCGGCTGCACGGGGTTCGTCGGTTGCGGCTGAGCGTCCGCGCCACAATTGCTGCGCTCTGAGGCCAACCCGTACGTGTCAAGGCTGGCTAACGGTTCAGATTCGGAGTACTCGTACATGTTCGGTCCGTCGATGTACTCTTCGGAGTCGCGCTGCAACCACCGCCCTAGTTTCGGATCGTACTCGCGGTGGCGGACATGCCACTGGGAGCGTTCGTCGTTCCAGACGTAGCCGGCGTAGCCGATGTCGTTGCCGGTGGTCGCCGAGCCGTTGCTGATCGCCAGCACGCCGCGGCCGCCGGAGTAGCCGGCGTAGTTGCCGAAGGCGTTCACATCCGCCTGCGTCACCGCCCCGTCGAGATTCAGATCGGCGAGGATGTTGTAGGGGTCGGTGGAATTCTTGATGGAGGTGATGAGCGTCTCGTCGGCGGTGTCCACGTCGTGATCGCCATCCGCGTCGCCGAAGGGGAAGACCTCCGGCTCGCCGTAGGCGGTGTAGAAGACCCGCTCGACGCCCCAGCCTGAGTCGGTCACGATCATCGACACATTGTAGTTCGCATCGGTGAGGTAGTACCGGCGTTCCTCGGGCGGGCCGGCCTCGTTGGCGTCGCGCTGCCGCATGACGATGTCGTCGATGTAGCGGATGCCGAAGACGAAGAGGCTCACACCCTGGGTCGATGACTCGCCGCCGGGGCGGGACTCGAGGCGCTGCCAGGACTCGGTGTAGTACTCGTGAATAGCGTCGTCGCTGCCGATGGTGCGGCTGATGCGGCGGTTGAGGCCGTCGTAGCCGTAGGCGCCGACCACGGCATCCGGCGGTACCCATGCCTCACCGAATCCTCGCATCACCAAGTGATCAGTCTCATTCAAGCTTCGATGTTCCCTCGAACAGCTCTGGCATGGTCTCGCCGAGCGTTACTCTGGATTCACGATGCTTCGCAATCGCGCGTCGAAGGTTCCTCATGGCCCGGCGAGCATCGCTTTGACGTCCTCGCTGCCGATAAACCCGAACTGCCAAGTCGTAGATCAATGACGAGAGGTCGCCCGGAATATCCAATGCCAATGCGCGGTCAAGCAAGTTCTCCGCTGCTTGTGCATTTTTGCTCTCAAACTCGCGCTCCGCCAACGCATACAGCGCTTCAACAAAACGAGGCTCCAAGCGTAGGGCGGCGCGGTATGCCTGAAGTGCGCACTTCGGCGAAGCATAAGCGTCGCCAAGGCAAAGCCACAGCCACGGATTCTCTTCCTCTGTCAGTCGGCGCTTCACTTTGGCTATCAGCAACCGACGCAGGCGAGCGGCGGGTGCGTGACTTCCTCGCAACTCAAGCGCGAGAATGCGCCGCTGCTGGCGGGCAAGCATCTCGCGATCCGGATGCGACGGACCGATGCGCGATGGACTCGACCTACTAATCATGGGAACTCAAAGCCGTGCGGAATGTAGGGGACCAAGCCGGGGTTGGAAGGCAGTTGTGTTGGCGGGAACAACCCGGGAACGGGGAAAGGCACAAGTACCGGATTATTGAGATCAGGCGACCAATGCGGGGGTGGCGGGTGCATGCCGCCCCAGAAATGCCACCACGGTCGCCCGCCTTCAGATGGACGTTTCGGACCAGGATCAGACGTCGGATCAATGCCATCATCTTCCGGCACTGGCTCAGTCGGCGGAGGGCACTCCGCTACAGTCTTACGACATCTGCGAAGCAGCTCGTTCATCAACTCTTCACAGGCCTGGTAGGTCGTGTGATGTCGGGCCGCAACGTTTGTGCAGCAGTCCAGTCCCTTCCGCTCAATCAGGTCGCAGTTCCCGCGTGCGATCCCAGCCACAACGGCTCGGCAGTCCGGGTCCTCGGGGAACTCTCCGATCGCATCGAGAAAATGATCGATGAGCACACCGAGGCCGATGGTCGCGGGAGCCACGAGTCCGCCCGGTGTAACAAAGCCTGGCCGCGGGCGATAGCGATAGAACTTCTTGAGCTTGTTGATTTCGTCATGAGTGAGATCAATGCCATGCTCTCTCGCGTATCGAATCGCTTCTTCAAACGTCATTTGCTTCAAATGCGTTGGAAGCTTGGAGGGCCAGATATTCCGGTTGCCACCCTTTGAGAGGCCCGCGAAGTCCAACTCGCTGAGTGGACTTCCACCCACGAACTCAGCCAATACGAAGCCATCAATGTACCCCGCCGGATCCCGCTGCAACCACCTGCCGAGTTTCGGATCGTACTCGCGGTGGCGGACGTGCCACTGGGCGCGTTCGTCGTTCCAGGTGTAGCCGGCGTAGCCGATGTCGTTGCCGGTGGTGGCCGAGCCGTTGCTCGCGGTCAGGACGCCGCGGCCGCCGGAGTATCCGGCGTAATTGCCGAAGG
>JBDIVQ010000217.1:0-3934 GCA_039794345.1 Phycisphaerae bacterium
CGCTTCCTTCTCTCTCTTTCTCAACCCTCACCCACGGGAGGATGGACAACATGGCACGAAACGCCCGCTCATCATGGCTCCGCATCGCTCCGCTCGCCGTCGCTCTTCTCGGGGGGGGGGGGGGGGAGTAGCACTCGCCCAGACGACGGTGACCACTCCCACGATTCTCGGCCCTGACCTGGGGGCGGACTTCGGCCCGCAGTTCGGCCATGCCATGGCCACGGGTGATTTCGATGGTGACGGGAAGCGGGAGGTGGCGGTTTCCACCTGGGAGATGATGAGCGCCCAGTTCCCCAACAACAACGGCGACGGCCACGTCTACGTCTACGAATACGACTCCGGATGGAGCAGCAGTCCTGTCGAAGTGGAGATCGCCTCCACCGTGCCGCAGGATTGCGTGTTCTTCGGCTACGCGATGGTGGCCGCCGATCTCGACGGCGACTCGAATGATGAACTCGTGGTGTCCGCGCCCGGCGGCGAAGGGGCGGGCACGCTCGAAAACGGCGCGGTCTACATCTACAACTGGGACAGCCAGACCAGCGCCTTCGTCCTCACCCACAAGTTCCGCAGCGATCCGGGATACGGCGGCCAGCAGGGCGATAACTTCGGCTGGAGCATCGCGCTTGCCGACTTCAACGGCGACGACGACCTCGACCTCATCGTCGGAACCCGCTACTGGAGTGAATGCGAAGAGAATGTCACCTGCCTCCAGGGTCGAAACGGCATTCTCGAAGATTGGACGGGGGCCGTCTACGTCTTCGACCACGACGGGTGGGTCGCCAGTTCGAGCGGCTGGAACGAAGTGCAGGATGCCGACCTCGTGATTCGCGGAGAGCAGAGTTGGAGTCCGAGCAACCCGGACACCCGGCAGACCCGCGGGTACTTCGGCGCCCGCGTCGCCTCGGTCGGCGACCTCAACGGCGATGGCTACGACGACTTCATCGCCGCTGCGACTCGTCGCACGCCCGAGAACCTCGGCGGCGCGTGCGTTACGGAGCTTTTCGACTGGTACAACGAGGCGACGGGCCAGTGGGTCGAGGACGAGTATCTCGAAGACGACTGCCGCGTGGGCAAGGTCTACCTCTTCGCCGGCGCATCCACGTACCCGCAGGGAGAACAGGACGCGTACGACTACGCCAAGATCGTCTTCACCGGCGAGAACGCCGAGGACAAGTTCGGCCAGTCGATGGCTTCCCAAGGCGACTTGAACGGCGATGGGATCAACGACATCGTCATTGCCAGCCTTCTCTACGATGTTGAAGGCAATCCGACGCGGCCGGACGTCGGCCGCGTGTACGTCTTCCTCATGCCCAACTACTCCGCCGGCTGGCCGAGCTGCGACCCCTACGTCTGGGAGGCGGCGAACGCCAACATCATCATCGACGGGCCGACGGGCGACGACTACGTCCTCTTCGGCTATGCCCTCGCCTGCAACGGCAACACGAACAAGGGTGACAACTCCCGCGCCGACCTCCTGATCGGCGCGCCGCGGGGGAGGAGCTGTAGCTATAACCCCGAAACCCTCGAAGATGATCGCGGCTTCGCCTACCTCTTCCGATACTCAGGAAGCATGACCGTCGGCGAAAGCGGTGGCCATGAAACTTGGGCTGCAACGAGTGCCGCGCACACCTATCAAATCGACTGCGACTATCCGCGATGGTCTCCGTGGCTCGGACGCTCGCTTGCGTTCATCGGCGATCTCAACGACGACACGGACGAGGATGATGAGATTCTCATCGGATGCCCCGGCTGGGACACCGTGACCCCGCCAGACAAAGACGATCGCGGCGGCGTCTACATGATTCTCCACTGATCCAACTCTCGCGATGGTCTCTGATTCGAGACCGTCAAGGAGTTTCCGCCATGATTGGCCGATTCTGCTATCAGCTTGCTACGTTCGCACTCTCCATCACTCCGCTCTGGTTGTCAGAAGCCGGCCGCGGCCAGCCTTTGCCCTGCCCGGCGGAGCAGATTCAGCGCATCATGCCGGGCGGCTGCCCTGACTCGATTTTCTTCGGTCAGTCAGTCGCCGTTGAAGACGATCGAATGGCCGTTGGGCGTTTCGATAATCCCGGCGGGCGCGTGACGACGTACGTTCTGAATCCGCTGACCCGCCAATGGGAGTTCGAGGCCGACGTCGTGCCGCCGGGTCTGCAGATCGGCGAGGCATTCGGCCACAGCGTCGATCTGCACTACGATGCCCAAACGGATCGCTGGCTGCTGGCGGCGGGCAGTCGAAGTCGCAATACCTCCGAGCCGCGCTCCGGAATTGCGTATGTGTTTGCTCTCAACGCGCAGGGCCAGTGGACGCATGTGGCCGACATTCTCTCCGACCCCATCGTTCCCTACGGTTGGTTCGGCATGGCGGTCGAGTGGGTCTCAGCCGACGAACGCATCTTCCTTGCCGTGGGCGCATCGGGATCGGATAGCCATGGCGTCATCGGCTCAGCATACACCTTTGAAGAAGATGCACAGGGCGAATGGCGGCAGCACACGCACCTTCAGGCCCCCGACGGCACGCCGGAGGATGCGTTCGGGATTGCACTTTCGTCGGCTGAGAATGAAGGCGCCGCGGTGCTTGTCGTGGGCGCATCCGGTCACGTCAATTTGGGCGGCGGCAATACGCAGCCCGGTGCTGCCTACTTCTATCGATTCGACGAGGCGGCAGAGACTTGGCTTCTCGAAGCGCAGTTTGAAGCGCCGGATCCTCATAACCAGGATGAATTTGGGCTGGGCGTCGCTGCCGCATCCGCCATAGACCTGCCCGGCTTTTCGCACCGTGCCGCCATCGGACGCCCGAACGAAGGAGGGAACGGCGTTTCATCAGGGCCCGGCGCGGTCTATCTCTACATGCGCGCCATCGATGGGATCTGGCTGCAGGAAGCGCATCTCCAGCCACCGGTGCGCAATGAAGACTTCGGCGAATTTGGCCGTCATCTCCATGCTGACAAGACAAATGCGAATCGCCTCCTGATCGGCGCCACCAATAGTAGAGATTTCGGACCCGAGTCGGGAGCAGCATATGTCTTCGAGCGAAACATTGTGAGTGGCAATTGGCTTCCGACACAAGGTCTCTGGGGTCGCGAACAGGATGGATATGATGGCTTTGCTGCGGACCTCGCCCTCGGCAATGGCGCTTCCGCCGACATGGCCGTCGTCGGCGCGCTTGCCACGCAGTGCCCCGGCGGGTCGCAGTTCGATGCCGTCGGCGCGGTCTACTCCTTCGACCTCGACCCCGGCGAACCCGGCAACTGTCCGCCGCCGGTGCTCACCTTGCAGAAAGTCCCCGACTGCGCCGGCGGGCAGGGCGGCGAGATCGAAGTCCGCTGGTTCCAGGCCACGCCTGACCGCCGCGCCCGCATCGCCCTGCTCTTCGGCCGGCGCACCGGCAACTTTGTCATCCCCGACGGCAACCCCTGCGCCGGCACGCGCCTGGGCCTCGGCGCGCTCGACCTTCAGGTCGCCTTCACCGGCTCCGCCGGCGACTTCGGCGCCGGGCGCATCGTGACCACCATCCCCCGAGCCGCCTGCGGCGCCTACCTCCAGCTCGTGGACATCAGCCGCTGCAAGACGAGCAATGTGGTGAGGATCGAGTAGGGGAGGCGGGGGAAAGGCGGTAGGCAGTGGGCACTAGGCAGTGGGCACTAGGCACTGGGCATCAGGCACTAGGCACTAGGCACTAGGCACTAGGCACTGGGCACTGGGCACTGGGCACTGGGTACTCGGCGCATCCACTCGGACGTATGGCTGAAGGGTGGCATCGAACGCCGCCGCCCGGGGCGGAGTTCGATGCCGAGGGTGCAGGCACGATCGTTCGCCGTTGCCCTTCGCATTGCACTCTCGCCCAGAGCCGCGAGCGTGAAGTGGCACCCTGGTGCATCCACCTCGGACGTATGGCTGAAGGGTGGCATCGAACGCCGCCGCCCGGGGCGGA
>JBDIVQ010000218.1:0-3852 GCA_039794345.1 Phycisphaerae bacterium
CCTTGATCCCTTGACCCCTTCACTCCCACCATCGCTGCGAAAGATCTTCCTCCATGACTGAACGTCCGTCGAACGTGGATCGCGAACTCCAGGCTGAGATTGACGCCGCGCTCGGCGACATGAGCCTCGAAGACATCGTCGGCGGCGCCGGGCCTCGCGGCGGCGCGGCCTCGGCGGGCCGCAGCGGCAAGCGCGTTCCCCGCCTCGAGCCGGGCACCCGCCTCACCGCGGCCGTCTCGCGCCTCGGCCTCGAAGACGCCTTCATCGAACTCGGCCCCAAGATGCTCGGCGTCTGCTCCCTCGCCCAGTTCGAACACAAGCCCGAAGTCGGGGAGGAAATCGACTTCATCGTCAACCGCGTGGACTGGAAGCAGGGCCTGGTCGATCTCGGCCGCGCGGGGGCCGTGCAGAAGGGCGAGTGGGACACCCTCCAGAAGGGGCAGACCATCGAAGCGCAGTGCACGGGCGTGAACAAGGGCGGCCTCGAGATGCGCGTCGGAGCACTTCGCGCGTTCATGCCCGCCGGCCAGGTCGATCGCCAGCACATTGAAGACCTCTCCACGCTCATCGGTCAGTCCCTCACCTGCGAGGTGCTGGAGATCAACCGCGAGAAGCGCAATCTCATCATCTCGCGCAAAGCGGTGCAGGAGCGCGAGGCGGCGATCCAGCGTGAGAAGACCCTCGCCACCCTCGCCGTCGGGCAGGAGATCGAGGGCGTGGTCCGCCGCATCCTGCCCTTCGGCGCCTTCGTGGACATCGGCGGCGTGGACGGCCTCGTGCACGTCAGCGACCTCTCCTTTGAGCGCATCCACAAGCCCGAAGACGTCGTACACGAAGGGCAGACGGTCCGCGTCAAGGTGCTCAAGATCGACGAGGGAGGCCACAAGATCTCGCTGGGCATGAAGCAATGCCAGGCCGACCCCTTCACCACTGCCGGCGCCGCGCTCACGCCAGGAGCCGAAGTCGTCGGCAAGGTCGTGCGCCTCACCGACTTCGGCGCCTTCGTCCAGATCGCGCCCGGCGTCGATGGGCTCATTCACATCTCCGAACTCTCGCACGAGCGCGTCAACCGCGTCACCCAGGTCGTCAAACTCGACGAGATCGTGCGAGTGAAGGTGCTCAGCGTTGATCCCGACCATCGGCGCATCAGCCTTTCGCTCAAGGCGATGAAGGCGAAAGAGCAGGAGGAGGCGCCGCGCAACATCGACAGCGGCCTGGCCCGCCTCCGCGCCAAGTGGGGAACCGACAAGCCGCTCAAGGGCGGGCTGTGGTGAGATCGGGTTTGCGGCTTGAGACCAGAGGTAGCGGCGGTTGATGGTCTGCGATCCGGGGCGAACTCCTCGCGCCCCGCGTACCCTTCCCCCCCAAGTCCCCCGCCGCAGGCTCCGAAGTCCCCATGATCCTCGCCGTCGTCAGTTGCTCGCTCGATCCGGACAGCCGCAGCCGCCTTCTGGCGCGGCGCGCGCACGATCGCCTCGCCTCGCGCCACGGCGCCGCGGACTGGATCGACCTGGCCGAGCACCCGCTGCCCCTGTGCGACGGCGGCGCGTGCTACGGCGATCCGAACGCGCGCCTGATCAAGGATCGCCTCCGCGCGGCGCGCGGCATTCTCCTCGCCACTCCCATCTACAACTTCGACGCGAGCAGCGCCGCGAAGAACCTTATTGAACTCACCGGTAAGGATGTCTGGGCCGACAAGGTCGCTGGATTCCTCTGCGCCGCGGGCGGACAGGGAAGTTACATGTCGATCATGGCCCTGGCCAACAGCCTCATGCTCGACTTCCGCACCCTCATCATCCCGCGCTTCGTCTACGCCACCGGCCGCGACTTCGCCGGCGACGAGATCGCGAACGAAGCGCTGCGCGAGCGCATCGACCAGCTGGCGGATGACCTCCTGCGCCTGAGCAGCGCGTGGCGCGCCGGGACGTAAGGCGCGCGGGCGCTGCGCCGCCGATGAATGTTACTCCGGCTTGCCGCCGCTGAGGTCGTAGACCCAGCCCTCGTGGCTGCGCTTCCATTCGAGCACCTCGCCCGGGCCGAAGAAGAGCGCCAGTTCGCGTTCGGCGGACTCGGGACCGTCCGACCCGTGGATGAGGTTGAAGGAGTTGGAGACGCCGAAGTCGCCGCGGATGGTCCCCGGTTCGGCCCTGGAGCCGAAGGTCGCCCCCATCAGTTTGCGGCAGATGCCAATCGCCCCGACGCCGCGCACCGCAAGTACGAGGACGGGCGAGGAGGTCATGAAGCGCACCAGACCCTCATAGAACGCCTTGCCGAGGTGGTCGCGGTAATGCTGGGCGGCCAGTTCCGGGCTGATGCGCATCAGGCGGGCGCCGACGATCTGCAGGCCCTTGTCTTCGAATCGCGCGATGATGCGGCCGATGAGGCCGCGCTGCACCGCATCGGGCTTGAGGATGATCAGGGTCGTTTCCATGCGGGGAACCACCTTTCCGTCAGGTTCTGGAATTCACACGTCCTGCTCGATCCCACGATGCTCGATCGAGCCTGACAGTAGCGAGGCAAGAACGCGCCCGCCACTCCATGATTCACCGGAAAGCGCGTGTCGTTCGCCTCGCCGCGGGGCGGCTACTGTTTTCAGAGGGCCGCGCGTCGGGGCGTCTTCCGGCGTCGGCCCGCCCGGCACAAGGAGCCTCCCATGAAGAAGTTCATCCTCAAGATCGGCCTCGTCGTGATTCTCGTCCTCGTCGCCGCCGTGGCGGCCGGGGCGTTGTACATCGATGCCCTCGCGCGCCAGGGCATCGAAGGCGGCTCGACCTACGCCCTCGGCGTGCCGACGACGCTCGACAAGGCGGACCTGAGCCTGCTGAGCGGCGAGTTCTCCATGGCCGGGCTCAGCGTCGCCAATCCTGAGGGCTTCGCCTCACCGCACTTCCTCGCCCTCAACGACGGGGCCGTCTCCGTCTCCCTCGGCACGCTTCGCCAGGAAGTCGTCGAACTGCCGACGCTTACGCTCAGCGGCATTTCGATGCACCTCGAGCGCGCCGGCGACAAGTCCAACTACAAGGTCATCCTCGAGAATCTCAAGCGCTTCGAGTCCGGCGGCGGCCCGCCGGGCAAGAAGCCCGAGGAAAGCGGCAAGAAGTTCGTCATCCGCACGCTCGAAATCCGCGACATCAATGTCCATGTCGATCTTCTTCCCGTGGGCGGCGAACTCACGAAGGTCGATGTGCCCATCGACGTGATTCAACTCAAGGACGTCGGCAGCGGCGGCAAGAGCGTGGAGATGAGCGACCTCGCCGGCGTCATCCTCAAGACCATCATGACCGTCGCCGTGCAGAAGGGCGGCCAACTCCCCGGCGACATCGCGACGGAACTGACCAACGGGCTCGGGGAACTTCAGAACCTCGGCGACCAGGGCATCACCGTCCTCCTCGGCGACGGCGGCGTCGTCCAGACCTTCGGCAAGACCGCCGAAGAACTCGGCAAGCAGGCCGAAGAGAGCGCGAAGAAACTCGGCGACGAGGCGAAGAAACTCGGCGAGGGGATCGGCAACATCTTCGACAAGGACAAGGATGACAAGTGAGAGTTGAGGCACTAGGCACTAGGCATTAGGCACTGGGGAAAGGCATAGAGGCGTCAAGGGAGTGTTTAGCCGCGACCCGGAGGCTTTGCGCAGGGGAGCGCGCCGCGCGTGCAAGAACGCGCCCCGGGCCGAAACCGGTTCGACCTGTGCGTCTTTGAGACACGCAATGAAAATCGGGTGGTTTACTCTTGAGAGCCGCGCCGCGATGTGGTAGGGTCTTACGGGGTGCGCGAGCGTGTGCCGCCGACCGGCGGCGCCGGGAGGGAGCCACCATGTTCAAGCGTCGCGACTGTTCCAGCGTGAGCCTGCTT
>JBDIVQ010000219.1:0-3761 GCA_039794345.1 Phycisphaerae bacterium
CGCGGATCATAGGGGTGGGAAGCGCAACAGAGCGGCAGCCGAACATCCCGCGATTCGCAGAGCCTCGAAACACATCCCACGCCCACGATGAGCGAGTCTTCGAGCGAATCGTGGGGTGCGTCTGCGACGAGCGAGTCTTCGAGCGAATCGTGGGGTGCGTCTGCGAATCACCCCCGTGCCCCGTTCACTCCCGCCCCAGCCGCGCCACGCCCAGCGTGATCACAAACCCCGCCGCCACCAGGCCGAGGCTGCCCGCCACCTGCGCGGGCGCGGGAGTAAAGAACTCCACCGGCCAGTCATCGTCGTCAAAGGTCAGGCGATTCTCCTCCGTGACGACCTGTCCCTTGATGGTCTGTCCGACCTGCGGCTCGATTCCCCGCTGAAACGGCCACAGCCCCACCACCGCCCCCAGCAGCAGGCCCAGAAGCAGTCCCAGCGTCGCCTTCTCGAACCGGCGCAGAAAGAACTTGAGCAGGTGACTCACTCCCGCGATCCCCACCACGACGCCCAGTCCGACGGGAATGATCACGTGCAGGGAATGAAGCGCGAGGCTCAGGTCGCCGGGCGCTCCATCGCCTCCGAGCAATCCCCTCTTGAACTGGTCGATAGCAGCGAGGATGGTCACGTACTGCCCGAGGACGAGCAGCAGATAGCCGCCGCTGACGCCCGGGAGGATCATGGCCGCGGCGCCGAGGACGCCGGCGGTGAAGAGGACGGCGTAGTTGTGCGAGCCGGCGCCGCTTCCCTCCGGCCGCAGGAGCACCGTGCACACCATCACGCCGACGCCCGCGGCGACGGCGATCCACGCGCGCCCCGGCATCGGGCGGAGCAGGCGGAGCAGGATCGGCGCCCCGCCGAGGGTCAGGCCGATGAAGAGGCTGTACATGACCCACCGGTGGCCGACGACAAGGTCCTTGAGAAGCCCCGCCCCCGCCGCGATCGCCACCACCGCCGCCGCCAGCACGCTGCCGATCACCGCGAGCGTCGGCGCGCGGAAGCGCAGCGTGGTGAGTTCGGCGATCCCCTCGATGACGCGCGGGTAGATGCCGACGGCCAGGAGCATCGTCCCGCCGCTGATGCCGGGGACGAGGTTCGCCAGCCCCATCAGCACACCGCCGCATGCGCCGCGCACCGCCAGTCCCGCCAGGCCGGTCCGGCGCTCCGCGCTGCGCTCGCTCGATGCCGTTGGTTCACTCATGGTCGGGGCGAGGATAGCACGACTGAAGCGTCGGGTACGGCCGTCCCGCCCTTGCGCCGCGGCCACGCTTCCCATTCGCGTTCATCCGGATATCATCGACCGGATTCGGGCCGGAGGAACGCATGAACGTGCTGGTTACGGGCGGGGCGGGGTATATCGGCTCCCACGCCGTCAAGTCGCTTCGCCTCGCCGGGCACAAGGTCGTCGTGGTGGACAACCTCAGCCGGGGGTTCCGGGCCGCGGTGACCGGCGGGGCGCCCCTCGTCGTTCACGAACTCGGCGACTGGGAGCACATCCGCCGCATCCTTCAGGGAAACCGCATCGACTGCGTCATGCACTTCGCCGCCCTCGCCTACGTCGGCGAGTCCGTCGATGACCCCCTGCGCTACTACCGCAACAACACCGCTCACGCTCTCGAACTCCTCCACGCCATGCGCCTCAGCGGCGTGCAGCGCTTCGTCTTTTCGAGCACCTGCGCCACCTACGGCGAGCCGGGGCCCGAACACATCCCCATCACCGAAGACTGCCCCCAGAAGCCCATCAACCCCTACGGCTGGTCCAAGTTCTTCGTCGAGCGCGTTCTCATCGACTACGGCCGGGCCAATCCCGACTTCTCCTGCGCCATCCTCCGCTACTTCAACGTCGCCGGATGCGATCGCGAAGGCGATATCGGCGAGGCTCACGCTCCCGAGACCCATCTCATCCCCATCATCCTCCAGGCCGCCCTCGGCCAGCGCCCGCACGTCGAGATCTACGGCACCGACTATGACACGCCCGACGGCACGTGCATCCGCGACTACATCCACGTCGAGGACCTCATCGACGCGCATCTCCTGTGCATGAACAACCTCGCGCCGGGACGCCGCTTCATCTACAACCTCGGCATCGGCCGCGGCCTTTCCGTGCGCGAGATCATCGCCTCCGCCGAGCGCGTCACCGGCCGGAAGATCAAGGTCGTGCACGGGCCGCGCCGACCCGGCGACCCGCCGCGCCTCTTCGCCGATCCCTCGCGCATCCAGCGCGAACTCGGCTGGACCGCCAAAGTGACCGACATCGACGCCATCATCGCCTCCGCGTGGAAGTGGATGTCGCGCAATCCGCGCGGGTACACCAACCAGCACCCCGTCGATTGAATCGCTCACGCCCGGCATGTGGCGCGGCGGCGCCCCGCCTTTCACCGGCACCCGTCTCCCGCTTGCGTCTTCGTCTCAGTCAGCGCGGTGGACTGAACCATGCACGAACCCCCCCGGCACATCGAGTGGATCGGCGATGCGGCGACGGGCCATCTTCGTCTTCTCGATCAGACCCTGCTGCCCGCCGAAACCGCCTGGCTGGAATGCCGCGATGTTGAGTCCGTCTGGCAGGCGATCCGGCGGCTCTCGGTGCGCGGCGCGCCGGCGATCGGAATCGCCGCGGCCTACGGCTGCGTCCTCGGCGCGCAGCAGCATCCCGCCCGGAGCGGGCTGGACGCCGCAGCGGCGCACCTCGCCGCGAGCCGGCCCACCGCCGTCAATCTCTTCCAGGCGATCGACCGCATGAAGCGCTGCGCCGCGGTCGACCGCGAAGATGCCGCCCTCCCCGCGCGCCTGCTCGCAGAGGCAAAGGCGATCCACGAGGAAGATCGAGCCGCCTGCCGCGCCATCGGCGAGCACGGCCTCGCGCTTCTTCGCGAACTCACCGGCGACCGCCTCGCCCTGCTCACTCACTGCAACGCCGGCGCGCTGGCCACCGGCGGGATCGGAACCGCCACGGCCCCGATGTACCTCGCCGCCGAGCGCGGCCTGCCCCTCACCGTCTATGCCGACGAGACGCGCCCGCTCCTCCAGGGCTCGCGCCTCACCGCGTGGGAACTCGCGCAGGCGGGCATCGACGTCTCCATCATCACCGACTCCGCCGCTGCCGCCGTCATGGCCCAGCAGCGCGTTGCGGCCGTCATCACCGGCGCCGATCGCATCGCCGCCAACGGAGACGTCGCGAACAAGATCGGCACGTACAGCCTGGCGGTGCTCGCGCGCCACCACGGCCTGCCCTTCGTCGTCGCCGCCCCCACCACGACCATCGATCTCAACTGCGCCTGCGGCGGGAAGATCCCCATCGAACACCGCGCCGCCGAAGAGATCACCGCCGGCTTCGGCCGACCGACCGCCCCGCCCGGCGCCGCCGCCTTCGCCCCCGCCTTCGACGTGACCCCGGCCGAACTCATCACCGCGATCGTCACCGAGCGCGGCGTGATCCGCCCCGTTACCGCCGGCGCACTGGCCGCACAGTGTGATTCGTGCTGACCGCGAGGGAGTCCAGGTCGAAGGTATCGATGCGATTCATCGCTTCGCGCCCGTGAATTGCATGGGCCGCGCCCGCCGCCAGGCCATGAGCCGAGTCGAGTGGCGAGAAAGCGACGCTCGCCGATCACCAGCCCTCGCCGATCCAGAATAAGCGGGACAGGTACGTTTTATGTGCTTTGACCAGAATAAGCGGGACAGGTACGTTTTATGTGCTTTGTCTTCAACGACTTACCTTCAGTTTTGCCGGCACAATAAACGTACCTGTCCCGTTTTTCAGGCCC
>JBDIVQ010000220.1:0-3758 GCA_039794345.1 Phycisphaerae bacterium
GCGTGGGGCTGGTGAGGATTCGCGATACGACGGCGCCTGCACGCTCGCCATCGATCTCCGCCCAAAACGGCGGCGATCGATGCCACCCCGCCGCGCGCCACGCCCAAAAGGACGAACCGCGCCGTCCTGCGGATGAGCGAGCGGCGCGGTCGTCTGAAATGTACGGTCCGTTCAACGACTCCTCAGCGCGAGGGAACCTCCTGTGCGGCGAAGAGCACCCGCGGCCGGTCTGTCGGGCTTGACACCGACGATCGATCGAAGACGACGACGTAGCGCTGCTCCATCGTGGCCCGCAGGTTCGTCAGTTTCCCGACCGTGCTGTTGGAGAGATCGTCCGCCCGGCGGATGTCATCGGGCGTGAAGCCCACGATCGTGAAGTACGCGATGAACACGTCGCTGCGCGTCGAGACGACGTTGCGAATGGCGCGGATGAGCGCGAGATGCTCGCTCGGGTCGTCCGTCGGGTCGAAGTTCCAGTTCGGATCGGGAGTGGCGACTCCATTGGGATTGAGCGGAGCGTAGTCCAGATTCACATTGTCAAATCCAAGGACATGTGGAGACTCAAATGGGTTAGTAAAGTAATTCCTGTCGACTTGGAATGATCCACCACCGGTCGGACTCCACCGTGTCGCCACCGCGAGTTCCCCAGCGGAGGTGAATCCCGGCACGTGAGCCGCCACGCCGCGCGTCGTCGCATCATCACGCAGCCCCGAGTTGTTCCCAACGAGCAAGTTGCTGACAGTGTGCCGAGGCCCTGAAGACCAGTCCAGAGCAAGATTACCATTGAACTCCCGATCACGGTACGCCTCGATTGCTTCAACCATGCGAAGATTCGGATTGGTTCGATCAATCGGAAGTCCCGCGGCGTGGCGCGGATGCAGGAAGGGCAATGCTTCGAGCACCCGGCGCGGCGCCGTGTTGATGTTGATGCGCCCCTGCGCCAGCGGCACGTTCGGATCCACCGCGACGAAGTCAAAGGCGTCGAGGACGCGCGTCGCCAGCGGCAGCGCCTCGGTCACCAGCGCGACGTTGCCCGAACGCGGGATGAAGCGCGTGAAATCGAGACGGCCGACGAAACGGTTCGGATTGCCGTTGGCGTCGTTGCGGAAGTCGGGCGGGAAGAAGGAGGTCCCCAGCCCGGGACCGGCGGGGCGGATGATGTCGAGCAGGACGGGCACGTTGGGCACGCCGACGGTGCCGAGGTCCTGCATCATCCGCCCGCGCAGCGATTCATCGCCAAGCAGTTCGCTCGCGGTGACGTAGAAACCCTTCTCCGCGAAGTTCGGATCCGCGCCCGGGATCTGCTGGCAGTGAAGGTGGCCCACCGTCGAGAGCAGCAGCAGATCGGCGGAGGAGCGGAAACTCTGATCCGTCGAATCGGAGTTGTCGCGCAGGTCGGCGACGTGGAGTTGGAAGGCGGCGAAGTTGACCGGCTGCGCATAGCCCTTGGAATCGCTCGGGTCGTTGATGTACTCCACCGGCGGATCGAGCGCATCGGAGATGAGCGTCGGTGGGATGCTCCCCAGGCCTCCGACGTCGTTGTAAAACTCATCCCGCGATTCGCGCCCGCGCGTCGCGATGATCACCGGCGACTGGAAAAGATACCCAGGGAAACTCGCCGCCACACCGCCCGCGGCGGTGTCGCAATACCGCCGCATCGAGCCGACGCGAACGGCGAACTCCACCTCGCCGAGCACATTGCCCAAGCCCGGAATGTTCTCGCCGGACTGGCGGATGATGTTGGGGAAGTCGCCGTTGGACGTGGCCGGACGAAGGCGATCGACAAGGACGGGCGTCGGGACACCCGGCTGGCCGTACACCGCGTTCTGCCAAAGGGTGATCTCATCGAACTCACCGGTCGCGTCCTCGAACTCGAGGTGGGTCGTGTCATCGCCGATGCGGATCACGGATTGCGTTGCGCTTCGCGCGGCAACAAGAGACTCCCAGGCCGCACGGCCGTCGGGCTGCGCCCCGTTGAGCGGGTTGTCCACGCCGATGTAGAACACAACGTTCTCACCGGCGCCGATCGTCGTTGCGGGCAGCGCCCAGGAGTTCAGCGGGTCGCGGCCGAAGCGAATGCGGTATCCGCTTGTCGAGATGTCATCGGGCCAGGGGTTCCCCAGTTCGACGGCGAGAATCTTCACCATCCACTCTTCCGGTTTTCCTTCAGTCGGGTCATAGTCCCAGCGCTGGTCGGCAAGATCGTCATCCAGTTGCCCATACACATTCACCGCGCACACTTCGCGGATGAAGGGCTGGCGCTCCATGCCGATGAGGGTGATCGTCGTGCCGTTCTGGCTGCCGGAGGGGCCGGTCATCTGGGCGGGAACCTTGCCGTGCTCGAAGGAGCCGGTGATCTCCTTGCTTTCGCGGCCGGGCGCGGTGTAGTTGCGGTCGAAGACGAGGGTGCGGATGGTGGGGCCGCTGCCCTGGTCGTAGTAGTCCATCGCGTTGACGGCGAGTTGAGCGGATTTGAGGAAGGCGTAGCCGGCGTCGCCGTCGCCGTAGTGCAGGCTCTCGTTGCTGCCGCCGGGCCACCAGGAGACGTTCGTGCCGTAGACCGTGAGGCCGCTGTCGGAGCCGTCGCCGTTGCCGACGTCCACCGCGTGCGGCGCCAACGCCCACATGAACGCGCCCGCGACGGACTGGAGGGCGGTCGGCTGATTGCCCGCGAGGATCGCGTTGAGGTTCGCCAGCGTTGTCGGCGAGTCGGAGTCGGCGTAGCCCAGGCTCCACGGCCGCACCGGCCGGCTGCCGTTGTAGGTCGTCAGCAGGTGGCGGTAGTCTCGCTGAAGCGTCGGGATCGTTGGGGTGCCCTGCGCGTAATCGACGAGTTCGGGAGTCCAGAAACGATTGCGGAACGGGCTGTTCCAGGTGTTGATGTTGCCGAGGTCGAGGTTCAGCCCGTCAAAGGTCTGTTCGAGGCGTGACGTGGCGCGATCGTTGATGCCGAATCCGAAGGTGCGCAGTTCGATTTCGTCCACGACGCCGTAAGGGCGGATGGCAGCGCCGGGGCGGTCGGGCCGTCGGGCGAAGGCGCTCCAGAAACTCTCGCGATCGGCGCGGGTGGAGCGGTTGATGGCCGAGTAGGTCGTTCCCAGCCCGCCCTGGAGGAAGCGGCTCTGAATGCCGGTGGCGAAGATGTGCTCCTTGAAGCCGTAGCGTCCGCTGATGCCGCCGCCTTCGACGAAGGTGCTGTCGTCGGCGGGGCCGCCCCACGCCTGGAAGCCGTCGAAGAGCAGGGTGTAGAGGTCGATGTCGGCCGGCGTGCGGCCGAGACCGACTTTCGCGGAGGAATCGTCGGGCTGAGTGGCGCCGAACTCGAGATTGGCGTTGACGTTGAGCATCGCCGACGCGTCGATGATCCGGGCGGCGACGAAGATGCGCATCTCCTTGGGCAGGCCGTACACGTCGAGCAGTTCCGTCCAGCGGGCGTCGATGCGCCCGTCGCCGTCGGTGTCAGCGCCGGCCATGCGGTCGGCCCACGTCACGACGCCGTCGTGCGCATCGTTGGTGATCTGCCGGCTGATCTGGACGTTGTAGTTGAAGGGTGTGTTCAAGCCGCCCGTGAAGGTGTCGAGCGCGTAAGGACTGGCGTTGCCGCCGGTGATGAAGAGATCGCTGTAAAAGGAACTGTTGCTCCCCAGGCTGCGCCGCCGCGTGAAAAAGTTGTCGAAGGAAACGTAACGACCCTGCGGATGGATGTTGGAGATATGGCGCCAGCGCATCTCGCCGGTGTTCGCGTCGTAGACGCTCGG
>JBDIVQ010000221.1:0-3695 GCA_039794345.1 Phycisphaerae bacterium
TTCAGGCGCGTCAACGCGGGCGGTGTGGAAACGATGGCGGCCGCGTGCGCTGCTCGGACCGCTGCGCCGGTACTGATCGTGGTGTCTTCGCTGGCGGCGGTAGGGCCATGCGCTGCGAATCGGCTGTCCATGGAAGGCGATTCTCCGGCGCCAGTCTCCAATTATGGCCGCAGCAAACTGGCCGGGGAGCGGGCTGCAATGAGACATGCGCACGCCGTGCCGATTAGTATTGTACGCCCGCCGATGGTGTTCGGCCCCGGCGATCGGGGGTTGCTTCAGATGTTTCGTCCCATCGCGCGGTGGGGCATTCATCCTGTGCCCGTCGGGGGGCGAAGTGGTGAGCGGCAGTATTCGCTCGTCTATGTGGATGATCTGGTGGAAGGTCTATTGCTTGTGGCCGAGAAGGGTGAACGATTGCGCGGCAACGACCGACCCGGCCAGGGCGTTTACTTTGTCGCGGGAACAGATCAGCCCTCGTACGCCCAACTCGGGCAGGTCATGGCCGCCGCATTGGGGCAACGCGCTCCTGTGGTGATTCGCGTGCCCGGGCCGCTCGTTCAACTGGCGGGCGTCATCGCCGACGTCACTGCAAGTGTTCGGGGTGCCGGTGCACAGTCGGGCTGGATCAGTCGCGACAAGGTGACCGAGGCGCTGGCCGGCTCGTGGGTGTGTTCATCGGCGAAAGCCCAGGAGCAACTTGGCTGGGCGCCCGCGAGCACGCTCGCTGTGCAGATGTCTGAAACGGTGAAATGGTATCGGAATGCGGGGTGGCTGTGACCTTGCAACCTCCTGCCTGCCCGATACGCCCGGGCGATCCGCATCGCCCACATGAATGGTATAGAGATCGAGGGACACAACGATGATGCGCCAACTCATGTTCGTTCTTCTGCTGACGTCCGCCGCACTGCCTGTGGGCTGCCAGGGGGCCATGAAGCGAGGCTCTCTCGAACCGTCGGGCAGCCCCTCGATCGCACTTGCGCACGGATATGGCCTGCTTTACTGGACGATTGACCAGGAGTCCAAGGTGGACCAGATCCTGATCCTCAAGAAGCCGGCCGTTCCGGTCGCTGAACTACTCACGGCGATCGGTGAGTTCTCCCGCAGCGCCAAGTCGCGTCTCGAGGAATTCGCCAGGCAGGACCCGTCGATCGTCCTCGACGATCACGGGTTGCCCGAAGTGGAAGTCAGAGCGCGCGCATCGATCAGCGCGGATACGTCCAGGCAGATCGTCTTCAGCGGCGGCAGGGACTTTGAGTTCCGGATTCTTCTGACACAGCATGAAGCGCTGAACTACATCAGCCACCTCGCCGGCACGCTCAGCGAGCAGGATGCCGTCGAGGTCCGCAAGCAGTACTTCGCGCAGATCGCTGTAGACGCCGGCGCTCTCCACGATCGGGTCATTGCGCAGTTGGCAACCCCGTATCTCAGTGCATCCAACTGAGATCAGCGGGTGCACAGCGAGTCCGACCGTCACGTCACAGAGACTTGTCGTAGATCCGGTAGGTGCTGGTGATCTTCGTCCCCAGGCGTTGGAGGGTGCCGCGCGAACGGGCGTTGCTCTCAAGAACCCATGAGAACTCGTAGCGATCGATGCCCCGCTGTTCGGCGGCGGCGATGAGATGGTCCATCAACACCACCGCCAGGCCCGCGCTCTGGAAGCCGGGAACCATGGTCATGCCCATCGCGCGAACGGTGGTGATGCGCCGTCGTCCCATCAGGAGGCGCAGCAGTCCGAGAGGAAAGAGCCGGCCGTTGCATCGCCGCAGGACCTGGTTGTAGTCGAGAAGGGCGAGCAGCGCCCCGATGGGCCGGCCGTCGACTTCCGCAAACACTGCCAGCCTCGGGATGATCACATGTCGCAGGTCGCGCGCGATGCGTCGTGCCTCGCCCGGCTGAAGCGGCGTGAAGCCCCATGTGCCATCCAGCGATCGGTTGTAGATGTCGAGGTAGGTTTCCACGTCCTGCTGGTGTCGCTTTGGATCCATCGGGCGCACCACGAGGTTGGAGTGCGCCAGCGCTGCGAGGACGGCCGGCTTGTATCGCTGTGTGACCTGTGCCAGCAAGGCGGCATCCATTTCGTATGCATACAGATCCTGCGACTTGGCGAATCCGCACGACTCGAGCAGATCCGCGTAGTACGGCGGGTTGTAGGTCATCAGAAAGCGGGGAGGGCGGTCGAAGCCCTCGACAAGCAGGCCGCAGGTGTAGTTGAGCGAAGGATTCACCGGCCCGCGAACTGAGGTCATTCCCTGATCCCGAAGCCAGGACTCACCTGCGTTCAGGAGTGCGTGGGCGACGCTCGAATCGTCGATGCACTCGAAGAACCCGAAGAAGCCGCGCTTCTCCCCGTATTTGGCATTGTGGACATCATTGACGAGAACCGCAAGCCGACCCGCCGCGTGACCGCCGCGCTCAGCCAGAAGCGTCACGCATCGGGCGTGATCAAAGAAGGGATGAGTTCCCCAGCCGAGCAGTTCGCGCTCCTGCGACAGGATCGGCGGGACCCAGTTGCGATCTCCGGAATAAACCGACCACGCAAATCGCTGAAAGCGCCGGCGCTCGCGCCTCGTCGCCACGGGCTTGACGACCACCGATTCGCTCACCGCGGGCACTCCTCAAGCAGAGCGCGGCACACGCCGGCGATGTTGGACGCCGCCGCTCGGTTCTGAAGCGGCATCAGGCGACGCATCTCGTCGATGCCGAAGTCGGAGTAAGTCTCCTTGCCCAGCGCCAGCCCCACGAAAGCCGTCGATGAAAACCGAGTGATGAGCACATCGCAGTTGGCGATCATCTCCTCGGCGCATCCCGTCGTGAACACGGTCGCGCCCGGGGCGCCGCGCTCGATTTCACGAATGGCTCGCTCGGCATTCTCATTGGGATGGAGCTTGAAGACGAGCGGGCGCCCGGCGGCGATTTCCACGGCTCGACGGATGAATGCCGCACGGTCCTCGCGGCGGAAGACCTCGCGCAAGGGCGACGTGCAGACCAGAACGTAATGGCGATGGGGAAACCGGTTCGCGCGGTATCGCTCACAGTCGTCGAAATTTGGAATGCCGGTCACCACAACTTTTTCCGGGCGCGCGCCCCTGCGCAGAAACAAGTCGCGGTAGCCCTCGCTTGCCACGCAGAAGAGCCGGTACGCATCGCTGAGGCCGGTAGCCGCTGTTCCCGCCAGCCAGCGTGGCAACAGGCGCCAGCGTCTGACGAGTCGATAGGCAAATGTCTCCGGGTCAGTGACACCCTCCTGGACCAGCACGATGGTGCTGCGGCGGATGTTCTTCTGCAGATAGACATCTGAGCAGGTGAGGACAAGGTCGTACGGGCCGCGCCGACCCTGGTAATCGATCGGAAGGCGATGTGCCTCGAGGTACGTCCGGCAGCGGCTTGCCAGTTTGTTCCCGATGATGGTGAACTCCAGCCAGCCCAGTCGGCGGCACCACTCATCGATGCCATCGCAGTAATAGGGTGTGAATGCCTGCTCATACTCGGGCAGGTGGCGGGCGATCTGGTGCATCTGCGTGGTCTGATTCATCGAGCCGCAGATGAAGAGAACCCGCTTTCGCATCGTGTGCGGCGCATCGTCGGTGCGAAGTGAATCGACTGGCCGGATGGCCGACGCCGGCGCCGGCCTCCGATCGGCAACGCCCTGGCCCAAAACCGCTTTCATGTGCCTCGATCCCATCTCGTGATCAGCA
>JBDIVQ010000222.1:0-3623 GCA_039794345.1 Phycisphaerae bacterium
GAGCCGCGCTTCGGCGGCGACCCGCTCCCGGCCGACCGCTTCGAGGCGTGGCTGGCGGACTACTTCGCCTCGCCGGACTGGGCGGACCTGGGGCTGGAGCAAGGCGAGGTCGAGGCGCTGATGCGCGAGGGCGACCCGGCGGGAGTCGGGTTGGGACTCAACGACGTCGCGGGCGCCGGCCAGGGAGCGGGCGATCTCGGCGCTGCCGTCCCTCGGGCTGTCGTAGATGACGATAACAACCGCGTCGACGTTCTCGGCGAGCGCGCTGAGAATGGTGCGGCCCACGGACTCGCGACGATCGCGCACCAGCATGACGACACAGAAGTTCATCGGGCGAATTCTGCCATCGGGGACCCCGTTCATTCACGAATCCTATTCAATCCACGACAATGCAGGACTACAATGCCACACATGGTCACGAACGACACTCTCGCTGAAGGGTTGTTCTTCATCGTTGGCGTGGGGCGGAGCGGAACGACGCTCCTCCAAGCGATGCTCTCGAGCCATCCCCGCATAGGGATTCCTCCCGAAACATCATTTTTCCAGCGGTTTGATCCAGTTCATCCGCCACTGCGACGCGATCCTGTGCCCGTTGATTGCCTCGACGACTATCTCAGGCGTCTGTTCAGTTCGCTTGAGTGGGAGACTCTGGGGCTGGAACGCGAAGCGGTTGAGCAAGCGATACGCCAAAGTGATCGCTCCGCGCGATCGATTCTGCTCGCCGTTCTTTCGGAATACCAACGTCGAACGGGGCGGCCCCGCATCGGCGAGAAGACGCCCCTCCACGCTCGTTGCATACCACGGATTCGTCATGTCTTTCCTGAGGCTAGATTCATTCACATCTTTCGGGATCCTCGCGATGTCGTGGCTTCGAGACTTCGCATGTCCTGGTCTGATGGATCCACCCGTGACGAGGCAAGGCTGTGGGTCAAGATCCTAACCGCGCATCTAGAGTGCATGCGTACCGTTCCGCCGTCGGTCTACACTCAAGTGCGCTTCGAGACTCTTGTCGCTGAGCCAGAATCTGAGTTGCGACGCCTCTGCACGTTCCTGGGGGAAGCATACCATCCCTCGATGCTTTCCTTTTACCAGCGATCAGAACGCGGCTACGACAATCGCGAACATGCGTGGAAGGGCATGACGCAGCATCCGTTAAGCCCGGATTCAATCGGCCGGTTCAAGCGCGACTTGACCATGCGACAAGTTGCGCAGATCGAGCGCGTTGTTGGACGCCTGCTCGGTCACTTCGGCTATGCGTCCTGCTCTGGTTGGCGCAAGTATCATCCCGGGTGGGTTGTGCTCGACGGCATTGCGCACGTGGGGCGCAAGCTGGCCCGCGAGGTTTCAACTGCAAGCAGCTCCCGTCGCGCCTTTCGAGCAGGCGCGATGCGGACATGGTGCTAAACTCGATTCTGTATGGAGTTGCGATTCAACATTATCTTTACCCCCGGGACAGTGGCAGCGCTACGCGTCTTTGTGTTGTCTCTCCTGCATCATACCGGCCCAGAATGCACGTTCAGGCTGGTGACCAATGGTTGCGATGATGCGGAAGTCGCAATACTGAGGAGGTTCTGTGCGATCAGCGACCGGCTGGCTTTCTACCGCTTCATTGAAAATCGTCGGTCGCCATTGAAAATCTCCCAGCATGGTACGGTTCTGAATCATCTGATCACGCTCGAGACGCTACCCCACTTCTGCTTCATGGACTCGGACATCTTCGCTCTCGGAGACTTTGTCGCCGAAATCAGACCTTTCCTCAATACTCACGCGGCGCTGTTCTCCTGTCCTCCGGTCTGGACAATTCCATCGGATCGAATCGCGCCGTCCGAACACCACGTGTTCGGAGGTCCGCATACTACGACGGATGCGGGGGTTCTGCTCGGCGGCAGCTACTTCTGCGTCTACGCAATAAAGCCCCTCCGCGCATTGATGGCACAGACAGGTGTGACATTTCATAAGTACGTTCGCCCCGGTGCGATGAAGCACCCTCGCCTCAAGTCGCGCATCAAGGCGCGCATTGTGTTTCTGCGATCCCCCTTGTGGAGCCAGCGAACAGCGCTGCAGCGACTCGGTGTCAGAGCGGATTTGTACGACACTGGCAAGTTGATCAACTTGCTGCTACAGGCGCGGGGACACACATTGAAGGAAGTGCAGTTGCGGACACTGAGACATCTCGGCGGAATCTCCATCGAAGCCAGACAACGGTGTCGATTCAACGATCTTGGCATGACCACACAGACAGCAGTCATCAGGCGCTCCGACGCGCATCGCCCTTGGGTGTTTCGCAACGACGAGACCTGTCGGTATCTGTCGAATCTGCTGGAAGCAATGAGTATGGGAACTGAGTTTAGCGACACGTTGGACATTCACGAGGTGGGCGTCCGTCAGAAGGTTTTGGAAATGGCAGACCAGATACGATCGCTGTTTGCGCAATTCGGTGATCTGCTGCCCGATTGACTTGTTTGCCAACGCAAGATTGGTCGTCGGAACGTCTACTTTGGGATGCCAAAGATGCGGCGAAGCGAGTCGAGGAAAACGTGAAACTAAGATACGTCATCCGGAGGGCCATTAGCCGCGTCTTCGCGGATCAAGTCGAACCTGTGCGGACGACAGGATATCTGGTCTTGGGAATGCACCGCAGCGGCACGTCGTGCCTCACGGGTCTGTTGGAGACCTGCGGACTGTGGACCGGGGTCGAAGAACGTTCCGCTCGGTACAACGCAAAAGGCAATCTGGAGGCGCCGGGCATCCGTGCGGTCAACGATGAAATCCTCGAGCAATGCGGTGGCACATGGCGCGATCCGCCCTTGGAAGTTACGATTGACAAAGTCGACACTCGACCGCTTGCTGCCGCGCTCCGACCATTCCACAAGCATGAGCGCTGGTTGCTCAAAGATCCACGCATGTTGCTTACTTTGGACGCCTGGCTTCCGCTGATTCCCGCCTGTCAGTTCATAGGGACGTTTCGGCATCCCGAGTCGGTGGCAGATTCGCTCGCGAAGCGAGGTAAGCTGGCTGTGGCTCACGAAGTCGGTCGATCACTTTGGACTCGCTATAACCGCATCCTGGTACAATTGCATCGTGAGCGGAAGTTCCCTCTGGTCAATTTCGATGTTGAGGGCGATCGCTACATTCGCCGCTTTCACCATTTGTGTAGGGTGTTGCACCTCGAATATGATGAAGATAGAGCCAAAGCCTTTTACGAGCAAGGACTTGTGTGCCACCATCATGGGGGCATAGAAGGCCTTAGCGGAGAGGCCGCGGATCTGTACAGCTATCTTCTTGAGCACCAATTGCAGGAGGACGACAGCTCTGATATGTGAAGCGGGCAATCGACGCAAGGTTGGGGTTACCCCGCCTGTCGACGCACGGCGGGCGATAACGCCTTCCGCTTCGCGCTGCTGCATTGTTCGTGCAAGGGAGTACGATTGTATCTGCCGGCGCGTCGCGCTCTCGAGCGCTGGGCCTCGGGATCGCAGCCCAGCGTGAATGCAGAGCCGCCGCGGCGTCACCAGTTGTCATTTTTTTCGTACCCGAAGCGCACGAGGGCGTCGCCGGCGATCGCCTTGAAGCGCTCCTTGAGCGCGGGGGTGAAGTGATTGGCCCAGTCGCCGGCGATTCCC
>JBDIVQ010000223.1:0-3614 GCA_039794345.1 Phycisphaerae bacterium
GAGGCGTTGACGAATCCCCCGGGGAACCTGACGAATGGGGTGGTCGTGTGGGAAGATTCCTTGCGCGCAACTGCTGTTTCCTTTCTCCATTCGCGCGTGTGCCCCGAGTACCCTGCCGCGCCGGCGCGCGGCGCGTTCGCGCAGCGCGGGGATTCGCGCGCGCGGCGCGAGGATTCGTACGCGCCAGCCCCCGGCGCGGCAGGAAGCCCCGTCCATTCTTCAGAATGCCGCTTCCAAACAGGTGTTGCGCGCACGGAAACGCGCGCCGCAGGGGTCGGTTTCGTCAGGATGACGGGAGGAAACGTTGACCTGCGCGCCGGCGGATACGACTTTTCCCCTACTTAATGCAAAGTTATCCACCAAGTGTTGACGAACACTCATGCACTACATAGAGTATTGACGATACCACAGAAGTGTGCCATGTAGTGGTGCGCGCCTGCCTTTTTGGCAGGCGTTCGGGGGTGTCCTGCCGTTCTGGCGGACCTTGACCCCGGCCCGATTATAACCGAAACGGACGTAAATCACTGCTGCAAAGGCGATTGCGCGATTTCTGCGATATTGGCACAGGTGGTACGGCCCTTGCTTGCTGGCCGAGAACCGCGCCCCGCTCGTGCTTGGCGTGAGATTACAGTCCACCTCATGCCCATTGTGGCGGGAGCGCTCTGTCATGACGACGAAGGCCAAAGTGACGAAGATCGGAACACCGGACGACTATCTGAATGCGATTTGTGCGCTCATCGGGCTGACCGATGCCCAATTCGGTAAAGCCGTCGAGCGATACAAGGGCGTCGGCAAGCACCTGACGGAGCGCGAATCGGCACTGGACCGGATTGCGCCGGAGGTGTTCCCGCAGGGGTCAATGTTGATCCGAACAACGGTTCGTCCGATGCGGCTCGGCAAAGACTCAGTACCGTTCGACCTCGACTCCGTCTGCCGTTGTGCGGTCAACCCGGAGACGACAACTTCGCAGACGCTGTACGGCAAGGTCGAATCCCGCCTGCGGGACAACGCAGACTTCGCCAGGAGGCTGACGGCGGAGCCAAAGTGTCTCCGCCTCAACTACGAATCGGACGACTTCTACCTGGACGTGGTTCCTGCGTGCAAGGATCCCTCTGATCCTGAGGGAATCCGGATTCTCATTCCGAACCGGGACAAGTGGAACAAGGGCTTGCAGCCCGTCGAGACTTGGCGACGTACCGACCCCCTGAGGTTTGCTGCCTGGTTTGAGGCGCAGTGTGAAGTCCGGCGTCGACTCAACGAGAATCGGGCGCTCGCGGCGAACGTATCACCGGTGCCGCCGAATGACTCCATCGCAGTTCAAGCGCCTTTGCGTCGAGTGACGAAGCTGCTCAAGCGGCAGCGCGACATCGACTTCCTTGGCGACGATTACCAACCGACATCAATCTTGTTGACGACGCTGGCCGGACTCCATTACCGAGGCGAGTCCGGAACGGCTGATGCCCTGGAGCGTGTCTTGGACGGCATCTCGGCGCAGATTCAGGCGGCGTCGCCGAACCGGATTGTCGTCCCAAATCCAACTGACCCGGCTGAAGACCTCGCCAAGCCGATGACGGCCGAGGCGTATGTGAAGTTCTGCACGATGATCGATTCCATGCAACGGCGCTTGGCCGTGCTGCGGAGCCCGCGCACGCCGACCGATCTCGGCGAGTCTCTGAAGGGCCTTGCTGGACCGCGCGCCGCTTCCGCAGCATCGGCGGAAGTGCAGGATCGCGTCGAGCGATCATCTGAGCGGGGCCTCGTTGGGATCGACTTTGCGGCGGGGGGCCTCAACATCCTCACGGAGCCCAAGTACACCCAAGGGGTGCAGCCGGTGCGGCCGAACACTCACCACTTGGACGCATAGGGCATGGCGCAACGCGCAAAGTCACTTGCACAGCAGGAGCGCCTGTTGAAACTGCGCTTTCCCGCAATGCGACCGTGGACGAAAGTCATACGCGGTAGGGAATATCTTGTATGTGATCTCCGCCTTCGGCCTACCGAGACATCGGCGACCTATACAGTACGCTGTGCCTACGCGCTCGGGGAGCGGCCCTTGATTTGCGTCACTGAACCCGAGCTCATTGTGAGCGCTCATGGCATCAGGACTCCGCACCTCAACTTCGATGGTACCCTGTGCCTCTACAATTCTGCATCAGCGGAGTGGACGCCCGCGGATTCGATTGCGGATACCGTGATTCCGTGGACCATGAGATGGCTTTTTCACTACGAACATTGGGTCGTGTTTGGTGATTGGCGAGGTGATCCCACGCCGTACATTGCGCCGAAGCCAGCGACTGATTCCTCGTTGCAGATGGACGAATTGCAATGACCAGACCGTTTCGAATCCTGAGTTTGTCGGGTGGCGGCATGCGCGGCGTATTCACAGCGGCGGTTCTCTGCGAACTCGAGGCCGCGCTCACTGAGCGTGCGGTGGAGCGAGCCAAGCCGCTTGTCGATCATTTTGACCTGGTAGTGGGTACATCCACAGGCGGACTACTGGCGCTCGGGTTGGCATTCGGGCGAACACCGGCCGAACTGCTCGCCATTTACAAGGCGCACGGAACTCGAGTCTTTCCTCGGTGGTGGCGGAACTGGCGCACTCTCGGCTCGCCCCTATTCCCGTTGTTCTCTCAGCGACGATTGCGGGAAATTGTCGAGGCGATGGTGCCGCGCGATAGAACGCTCGGAGACGCCAGTTGCCGCTTGGTCTTGCCGGCGGTGCGTCGCGATACGGGGATGCCGACTTGCTTGAAGACGAAGCACGATCCAGAGTTCTACAAGGACTATCGGATGAGCGCTGTCGACGCGGGGCTTGCGACGGCTGCTGCACCGGTTGCATTTGGCCACATTCGAACCCGGGAGCACGGCGACCTCGTAGATGGTGGTTTGTGGGCCAACACGCCGATCCTGGTCGGTCTGATCGAAGCGAGTCGATATTTCAAGCGAGACCTCAAGGACATTCGGGTGGTGAGTGTGGGTACAACTTATGCCGCTTTGTCGAATCCGAAGTGGTGGCACTGGGGCGGCATTTTGGAGTACGGTGGTCTGCGCAGGGGTCGCCTTCAACCCCTGCTCTGGGCGGGTCAGCGGAATTTAGCGCTCGCGGCGGCGACGCTGTTGCTTGCGGACGAAAACCTCGTACATATAGATCATCAATGCGCTGGCAATGGATACAGCCTCATGGATGCGAGACCGAGGACGATTCGTACCCTCGAGCAAGCGGGACGGCAAGCAGGCCAGACTCACGCAAACAAGTCGTGTGCATTGTTGCTCGAGTGACAATCGCACATTGACTCATGCCGCGTTCACCGCCCTCTGAGCTGGAGATTGTTGGTGGTGCCTCAGGAGCATCTCAGCACGCGCGCGTTTCCTCCGTCCAAACGCGCGCGTTTTGTGGGTGGGCTTGAGGCTCCGGCGAGAAAGTTTAGAAAATCGGTGCTGATCCTGATGTTTCTGTCAAGGGCGCGGAAAGTGAATCCGATACTCGCTTCTGGTTTGGTGGTGGCTGCTCATGCAGTCGCGGCCGGGCCGTGGATCGGCTGAGAGAGATCACAACTGAGAGTTGTCTATTTACACCGCTGCGCGGCTGGCCGCTTCGTGTGCGCCCCGGCTGC
>JBDIVQ010000224.1:0-3595 GCA_039794345.1 Phycisphaerae bacterium
CGGGCTTGGGGGTGCGAAGCGCGACCGCCGCCGTCACGATGTTGAGGGCCTCGACCAGAGCCGCCCGATCACAAATCACCTTCATGGCCATCCTCCCACAGGGTTCAGGGCGTAGTGTATGCCGCAGGAGGGGCGGGGGAGGCAGAGTTCGAGGCACTCGATCTCGACTAGCACCCCAGAAACCGAACCAGCCGCCTTCCCACCCGTGACCATTCTGTCGTCTGGCACTCCCAGATCACCATCACGCGCCAACCGTTTCGCCTGAGTCGTCGAATCGCCCTTCGGTCGCGTCGCACGTTGCGATTCAGCTTGGGCGTCCAGTACGACTGATTCGATCGCGGGAATCGCTGCCCTCGACATTGATGACCGTGCCAGAAGCAGCCATGAACGAACACAACAGCCCTGTGGCGCGGAAAGACCAGATCTGGCGTGCCGGGCAGAATCCGTTGGTGGAGACGGAATCGGTACCCGAGCGCGTGCGCAGTGCGCCGGACCAAAAGCTCCGGCGTCGTGTCTCGACTCCGAATGCGGGACATGCATCGTGTTCGTTGTTCTGGACGGAGGTTGTCCACCACGGCATGCGATTCTACTCGTAGGAAGATGCCTTCAGACGTGACTCATAGTCCGTGGACAATTGGTCCACGCCGGCATTGCGTTGTCCGCATGGCTGATGATCTCCCCAAGAGGTTCGGCGATCGGGTGCGAGCACTCCGAAACAAGCGAGGGCTTTCGCAAGAGGAACTTGCTCGGAGGTGCGAACTCGATCGGACGTACATCAGTGGGATTGAGCGGGGTCGCAGGAATCCGTCACTTCGGAACATCAAGCGCATTGCTCAGGAGCTGGGCGTGGCGATGAGCGTTCTGTTCGATGGTCTCGGCTGAAGGCGCGCATGTACATACGGAAGCAGCCCAGTGGGAGCACGGAGGCAGGGGCGGATCAGAGCCGGCGCGGGCGCGGCGAGTATGAAATCAGCGGCGACTTCGGATCTGACCCGCCGATCCGCGCTGCTGATCTCTTCGACCGCGAACTCTTCTTCAAGTTCGGGCGCTACGGCTACAAGAGCAGCGGAAGCGCGCTTCGACGCGAGTCCGGCAAAAAGCGCATCCGGAGACTCGATGCGTCATGCATCCATCCGGCTGGCCAGATTCAGGCCACCCTACTCTTTCCGAAGTCCAGGCGAGATGAACACGGTTTGATCGGCGGACAGCCCACGATCATGCTGGAGCGCTATATCGTCCGCCGCATGAACTTCAGGAGCGTCACCCTGAGCGACGACCGTGCCAGCATCGAACTCGGAACGCTCGATTTGTACAACGGCTCACAGGAGGACGCGGTCGATTTTGCTGTGCGGATGCGGGACGTAGAGACCCTGCACGACAAGGCGGTCTGCTTTCCGCCGCCGATTCGGGATCGGCTCGCGGAGCACCGCCGGCTCATAGAGGCGGATGCGCCGATTGGGAGGCGGGGCGAGCGAATCGTCAAAGAGCTGATGGACGAAACGGCGAAGATTGCACCCGACTATAACATCGACTATGTGTCGGGAACCGATGTGGTCGGCGCGCTCAAGGAGATACTCAACGAGCCAGTGTTTGAAGAGCCGATCGCGGTCGAGTCGATCCCCGAAGAGGATCTGGAGATCAGACGCAGGGAAGCGGCGCGGTGGCGCCGGTACGCCGCGGCGCGCGGTCCAACTTCCGCAGCATTCCGGCGCAAGGTGCGCAATGCGTACAACTCGACGTGCGTCGTGTGTGGCATCCAACTGCCGCTGAGCATGCACTGCCGCGTGCCAGGCGTCGACTCAGCGCACATTCTTCCGTGGGCCACGCACGACATGGACATCGTGCCGAACGGCTTGTGCCTGTGCAAGTTGCATCACTGGGCCTTTGACCAGCAGTTGATCGCGATTACTTTCGAAAATGATGTGTACCACGTCGAGGTGACCAACAAGGCGCGCGACGCGCTTGGTGCCGCGGCGCTCGCGCAGCTTCAAGCTTTTTCAGGACAGATTCCGCGAGAACGCCTTCCGCACAATCCGGAGGACTGGCCGAGTCCTCAGCTGCTTGGAGAGTTGTACCGTCTGGTTGGCGGCTAGCCCGCCTCAGCGCGCCGCACGGCGGCTCGTTTCTCAGATGCTGACACTTGCGCCTGCTCAGTCGCCAAGATGCGCTGGGCAAGCCATTCCGCCACATTCACCGTTACCGCATTACCGATGGCGTGGTAGCGCAGCGTGTCAAGCTTGTCCACGTCGTCGATCTTCATCTTCGGAATGGTCCACCCGTCAGGGAAGCCCTGAATGCGCTCGCACTCCAAAGGGGTGAGCCGGCGCACCCGTCCGTCCGGGTATGTCACATAGGTTCGGCTCCAATCTGTTCCGGTGTGCCGCGCCGAGCACGCGTACAGGCAGTACGCTAGGCCTTGGACGATTGGGCCTCTGCGAGGATCTCCAAGGACTTTCTTAAAGGGGGAAACAGGGTCCGCCCCATCCGATCGGTCCTTCTCAAAATCCCCTTGGCTGCATTCGGACTCAAAAAGTATCGCTCCGGCACGTTCCGGGTCTCGATGGCAGGCAACAATGTACACTCTTTGGCGCGACTGGGGGACTCCGAAGTAGCGGCTGTTAAGCACTCGCCATCCCACGCCATACCCGAGTTCGGCCAGCGTTCGAACAACGATTTGGAAGTCTCGTCCCCTGTGGGAAGAGAGGAGACCTGCCACGTTCTCGATAACGACGACAGGCGGGATGCGAGCTTCGACAAGCCGAGCGAAATCGAAGAAGAGCCCCGACTGTTTGCCTCTAAGACCTTTTCGAGGCCCCATGCGCGCAAGCGATACGTCTTGGCAGGGAAAGCCTCCAGTCCAAACAACAGCATCTGGAATGCTCTTGCCGGGGGGCGCTTCATTGGCAATCTCCTTGATGTTGCGAGAGCAGGGTACGTCGGGCCAATGCTGCGCCAAGATGTCCCTGCAATATTCGTTGATTTCGCACTGATACACCACGCGAGCCTTGCCGGACCGCTCAAAACCGAGGTCGAAGCCACCGATGCCGGCGAAAAAGGATGCGACCGTGATCTCTCCAGCGGCTTCCTTTCCCATTCGTAGCGCCCCGTCGGTTTCTCACCGTTCTAGCCCAACTTCTAGTACACTGCCGGGTAGCCTACCCCTATGGGTTGACCAAGGCAAGCATGTCTCGCGCGATTGGCCAAGGGCGTGGCCTCCCAACTGCCGGCATGCCCGAGTCATTGTACGTCAGGAATCTGTTCGGTCAAGCGGTCGCCTCAGCTCGGTAGCCCCATCGTCTCGTCACTCCACCCGCAAACTGCTGAACCGCGGCCGGGCCAAGTCGGCCCAGGTGAGGGCCTCGCTAAAGTCCCGCAAGTTGACGCTGTAGGAGATCAGCAGTTCGACGGGGTGGCTCAGGTGGGGGGTGGCAGCGGCGCCGGCACGAACGCCCAATAACCCGTTGCGGTCTTTGTGACTCGACCGGCCTTCTCCGACTTGAACTCTCTGGGGTCCATGCCTGAATCAGGGGGGAAAGCGCTTTCAAAGCCCCCTCCGCTTTGAAAGAAGTATAGCCATTTCTTTCAAAGCAGTCCA
>JBDIVQ010000225.1:0-3517 GCA_039794345.1 Phycisphaerae bacterium
TTGCACGCCCGTCATCGATCTCCGCCCGGAGCGGCGGCGATCGATGGCACCCGCGCGATTGTGAATCAACAGGGTGCCACTGCACGCTCGCCGCTTTGGGCGAGAGTGCAGTGCGAACGGCAAGGACTCTCGCTCGCGCTTGCACGATCGGACACGCCGCGCCAGCGCAATGCCGTGTAACTCCCTCTCGCCCGACGCGCACTTGCACGCTCGTCATCGATCTCCGCCCGGAGCGGCGGCGATCGATGGCACCCGCGCGGTTGTGAATCAAGAGGGTGCCACTGCACGCTCGCCGCTCTGGGCGAGAGTGCAGTGCGAACGGCAAGGACTCTCGCTCGCACTTGCACGCCCGTCATCGATCTCCGCCCAGAGCGGCGGCGATCGATGGCACCCACCGAAGAGCAGGGGAGGTGTGCGGTCGTAAATCAAAAGGGTGCCACTGCACGCTCGCCGCTCTGGGCGAGAGTGCAGTGCGGGGTGGCAAAGACTCTCGCTCGCACTTGCACGCTCGTCATCGATCTCCGCCCGGAGCGGCGGCGATCGATGGCACCCGCGCGATTGTGAATCAAAAGGGTGCCACTGCACGCTCGCCGCTCTGGGCGAGAGTGCAGTGCGAACGGCAAGGACCCTCGCTCGCACTTGCACGCACCTCATCGATCTCCGCCCAGAGCGGCGGCGATCGATGGCACCCGCGCGATTGTGAGTCAACAGGGTGCCACTGCACGCTCGCGGCTCCGGGCGAGAGTGCAGTGCGGGGTGGCAAAGACTCTCGCTCGCACTTGCACGCTCGTCATCGATCTCCGCCCAGAGCGGCGGCGATCGATGGCACCCGCCGAAGAGCAGGGGAGGTGTGCGGTCGTAAATCAAAGGCGTGCCACTGCACGCTCGCGGCTCCGGGCGAGAGTGCAGTGCGGGGTGGCAAAGACTCTCGCTCGCGATTACACGCCCCTCATCGATCTCCGCCCGGAGCGGCGGCGATCGATGGCACCCGCGCGATTGTGAATCAAAAGGGTGCCACTGCACGCTCGCCGCTCTGGGCGAGAGTGCAGTGCGAACGGCAAGGACCCTCGCTCGCACTTGCACGCACCTCATCGATCTCCGCCCAGAGCGGCGGCGATCGATGGCACCCGCGCGATTGTGAGTCAACAGGGTGCCACTGCACGCTCGCCGCTCTGGGCGAGAGTGCAGTGCGGGGTGGCAAAGACTCTCGCTCGCGATTACACGCCCCTCATCGATCTCCACCCAGAGCGGCGGCGATCGATGGCGCCCCCGGCGACATGGCTGATGTACAAGTGCGCCATGCCACGGCGCCCCGGTTCTGACACACGTTTGAGATGAAACGGCGCTAACCGTCGCGGAGCATCCTCAGTTCGTCGCGCAGGATGGCGGCGAGTTCGTAGTTTTCCGCGGCGAGGGCGGCTTTGAGGCGGTCGTGCAGTTCGCTCCGCTGGCTGACAGGCAGTTTCGGGATGATCGCATCGCGCATCGAGCGGAGCAACTGCACCTCCGCCGAGTTCTCAAACCCGTCCTCCTCATCCTCCTGCTCCTGGCCTTCCATCGCCTGGCGGATGGCTTCGAGGCCGCGGTCGATCGCGGCCAGGGCGGCGCGCGTGTCGTTGTCCGCCAGGGCCTTGCACGCCTCGGCCCGGGCATACATCATGAGCGTGTTGCAGCGCAACTGCTCCATGACGGTCTGGTCAAACTCCGTCTCGCCGAACTCGCGGCACAATTCCATGATCTGCAGGTTGTGTTCGGTGTCGCGCATGACCCCCTCGTACTCCTCGAGGGCGAAGAGGCTGACGTAGCGGTGGTAGAACTGGATCGCCTCCTCGCGGAGGCGCCGGCAGAGGTCGGAACTGAGGACAAATGACTCCGCATCTCCCTGTGCCTCCACCTGTTGACGCAGGGCCGCCGCCACCGCCTCGAGAAGGGAATCGTGCCCCTCCGGTCGCGTTCCGTCCGGTCGGCCCGACAACTCCATCTGGAGAATGCCCAGATCGACGCGCATCTGCACGATGGGGCGGCCGTCGCCCGCCTGAATGAGGCGGACGTTCACCTCACCGGTGACGTAAGGCCATTGGTGCAGAATGGGGGTGAGGTCCTCGTCGGTCATGGGCGTATTCCGTCCGTAGCCTTATCGGCCCCGTGCGGGCGGCGCTATCATCCGCCGTTGCAGGGGTGTCTCTCAAGTGTTTCTCGTCATTTGTCGAACCATTATGGAGTCTCGACGAATAGTACGGTGGCCTCCGGCCCGACGCCCCGTTGCAGACGCACTCCCCTGCGCTTGACCCGGACGAGACGTCTGCTTCGGGGGAGAATCAGAACCGGCGGCGCAAGCACGGCCCGTCGGCGCCGCACGACATTTCGGCTCCAGGACTCGGTGGGGAAGGTCACGCTTGAGCACACAGCGCGCCAAGGGCACGGAGGAGGCGGGGCTGCAGACGGAACTGCAGTTGTACCTCAAGCACATCAACGACACCCCCCTCCTTGAGGCCGTCGAGGAGAAGTATCTCGGCTGGCGCGTCGTCAACGAGGGTGACCCCGAGGCCCGCGACCTCCTCGTCCGCGCCAATCTCCGCCTCGTCGTCTCCGTCGCCAAGAAGTACATGAACCGCGGCCTGCACCTCGCCGACCTCATCGAGGAGGGCAACGTCGGCCTCATCCGCGCTGTCGAGGGATTTGATCCCGCCCAGGGCGCCCGCTTCTCCACCTACGCCTCGTGGTGGATCAAGCAGGCGATCAAGCGGGCCCTCATCAACGCCGGCCAGCCCATCAGCATCCCCGCGTACATGGTCGAACACATCGCGCGCTGGAAGCAGGCGACGCACGACCTCGAGTTCAAACTCGGTCGCACGCCGAGCCTCCAGGAACTCGCCGAGGTCCTCGAAATCCCCGCCAAGAAGGTGCTCGCCATTCGCAGGGCCGTCCGCGCCCTTCAGTGCTCGACGCAGGCGCCGGCGGGCAAGGATGGCGAGACGGTCAACTTCGCCGAGATCTTCGCCGACAACCGCTCCGACCTCCCCGAGGAGTCGGTGATCTACGACGACGACATCCGCACCATCCGTCGCCTGCTCGAAGTCATCGACGATCGCGAGGCGATGGTGCTGCGGCTTCGTTTCGGCCTCGACGGCCGCGAGCCGCGCACGCTCAAGGAAGTCGGCCGCGAGATCGGGCTGACGCGCGAGCGCGTCCGGCAGATCGAGTGCGACGCCCTCGCGAAACTCAATGACCAGATCAACGATGATTCGCGCGGCCGGCTCTTCAAGGAGACGCACGCCCGCTTCGGCTGCCACCTGCTCAACGGCAAGGGGAGCAACGGCCACGCGAACGGCAACGGCGGCCGCGGCGCCAGACCGCGCCCCGCGCGCGGCGGCCGCCCCAGCGCCGCCCGCGGCAACTACCGCGCTGCCGCCGGTTGATGACTCAACTCAGCCGCCCGCGGCGGCGGTTCATGCCCGGCGTCCCTGCCCCATCGCACTGAACTCTCGTCCAGAGCGACGAGCGTTCAGTGCCACCC
>JBDIVQ010000226.1:0-3493 GCA_039794345.1 Phycisphaerae bacterium
CTAGTGCCCAGTGCCTCGTGCCTAGTGCCTCGTGCCCAGTGCCTCGTGCCAAATGCCAAGTGCCTCACTCTCTCAATTCGCCGACTCGCCGTTGCCGCCGTTGGCGCCGTTGCCGGCGCCCGAGCCGGAGCCGACGGGTTCTTTGCCGCCGGACTTTCTGGCGCTCTTGCTCTCGCGCTTGCCCGTCGAGGCGCCTTCGAGTTCGGGTCGGTGTTCGGCGGTGAAGGTGAGGTGCTCGGCGTCTTCGGCGCGGGTGACGCGCAGGAGGTTCTTGCCCTCGAACTCGCCGCGCAGGATCGACTCGCTCAGCGCGTCTTCGATGTAGGTGCCGATGGCGCGGCGAAGGGGCCTGGCGCCGAAGTCGGGGTTGTAGCCCTTGTCGATGAGGAAGTCCTTGGCGCTCTGGTCGATCTCGAGGACCAGGCCGTGCCCTTCGAGCCGGTCGCGCACCTTCTTGGTCTCGTAGTCCACGATCTGCACGAGGTCTTCGCGCGTGAGCGGGTGGAAGACGATGACTTCGTCGAGGCGGTTGATGAACTCGGGCCGGAAGTAGCGCTCGATCTCCTTGAGGAGGGTGGCCTTCATCCTGTCGTAGTCCTGCACCTCGGACTTCTTGCCGAAGCCGAACTGCGACCCGCCCTTGATGAGGTCGGCGCCGATGTTGGAGGTCATGATGAGGATGGTGTTTTTGAAGTCCACGTTGCGGCCGAAGGAGTCGGTGAGCCGCCCTTCCTCCATGATCTGAAGGAGCATGTTGTAGACGTCGGGGTGGGCCTTCTCGATCTCGTCGAGGAGGATGACGGAGTAGGGGCGGCGGCGGACGCGCTCGGTGAGTTGCCCGCCCTCTTCATAGCCGACGTAGCCGGGGGGCGCGCCGATGAGGCGGCTGACGTTGTGCTTCTCCATGTACTCGCTCATGTCGAGCATGACGAGGGCCTCCTCGTCGCCGAACATGAACTCAGCCAGGGCCTTGGAGAGAAGCGTCTTGCCGACGCCCGAGGGGCCGACGAAGATGAACGAGCCCATCGGCCGCTTGGGGTCTTTGAGGCCGGCACGGGCGCGGCGGATCGCCTTGGCGATGCTGGTGATCGCGTCGTGCTGGCTGACGACCTTGCGGTGCAGTTCCTCTTCGAGCTGGAGCAGACGCTTGGCTTCTTCGGCTTCGAGGCGGGTGAGGGGCACGCCGGTCATCTTGCTGACGACCTCGGCGATGACTTCCTCATCGACGGTGCCGAGCGTCTCGCTCTGCTTCTCGCGCCACTGCTTCTGGATTTCCTCTTTTTCGCGGCGGAGTTTCTCGGCCTCGTCGCGCAGTTTCGCGGCGCGCTCGTAGTCGGCCTCCTTGACCGCCTCGTCCTTCTGCACGCTGAGGCGCTCGATCTTCTCCTCGATCTCGGCGAGGTTGGGCGGCTTGGTCATGCTCTGGAGGCGGACGCGCGCTCCCGCCTCGTCGATCACGTCGATCGACTTGTCGGGCTGGACGCGGCCGGTGATGTAGCGGTCGGAGAGTTCGACGGCCTGCTCGATGGCCTCGTCGGTGATGCGGACGCGGTGGTGGGCTTCGTACTTCTCGCGCAGGCCCTTGAGGATCTCGATGGTCTGCGCCTTGGCGGGCGGCTCGACGGTGATGGGCTGGAAGCGACGGGCGAGCGCGTTGTCCTTCTCGATGTACTTGCGGTACTCATCGAAGGTGGTGGCGCCGATGCACTGGATCTCGCCGCGGCTCAGCGCGGGCTTGAGGACGTTGGAGGCGTCGATGGCGCCCTCCGCCCCGCCGGCGCCGACGAGGGTGTGCAGTTCGTCGATGAAGAGAATGACGTTGCCGGCGCGGCGGACTTCGTTCATCACCGCCTTGATGCGCTCCTCGAACTGCCCGCGGTACTTCGTGCCCGCGACCATCAGCGCCAGGTCGAGCACGACGAGGCGCCGGTCAAAGAGCAGGTCGGGAATGTCCTTGCTGATGATGCGCTGGGCCAGGCCTTCGACGATGGCCGTCTTGCCCACCCCCGCTTCACCGAGCAGGACGGGATTGTTCTTGGTTCGGCGGCAGAGCACCTGGATCAGGCGCTCGATCTCGTTGATGCGGCCGATGACGGGGTCGAGGTTGCCCTCGCGCGCCAGTTCGGTCAGGTCGCGGCCGAAGGAATCGAGCGCGGGGGTCTTGCTCTTGCCCTTGGAGGCGGGAGCGGAACTGGCGGCGGCGGGATTCTCGCCCGGCTCCTGCTCCTGCGACTCGACGCCGGCGCCGAGGAGGTTGAGGACTTCCTCGCGGACCTCTTCGAGTTTGAGGCCGAGGTTCATGAGGACCTGTGCGGCGACGCCGTCGTGCTCGCGCAGCAGGCCGAGGAGGAGGTGCTCGGTGCCGACGTAGTTGTGGTTGAGGTTGCGCGCCTCTTCGATGGCGAACTCGATGACCTTCTTGGCGCGGGGCGTCTGGGGGAGTTTGCCCATCGTCACGATGTCCGGGCCGGACTTGACGAGTTTCTCGACCTCGAGTCGGACCTTGCGCAGATCGACGCCGAGGTTCTTGAGGACGTTGGCGCCGACGCCGGATCCTTCCTTGACCAGGCCGAGGAGAATGTGCTCGGTCCCGATGTACTCGTGGTTGAACCGCTGCGCCTCCTGGTTGGCCAGGGCCATGACTTTGCGGGCACGATCGGTAAAGCGTTCGAACATGGTTTCTCCTCACTGGCGTGCTGGTGGCCGAGCCGCCAATCCCAAGTACGTCCCGATCCTTGGAACGGTTCTAAGTTATCGGCGATCGCGCAATCGTAGGGGGTTGGGCTGATTCGTCCAGACTCCGGCCTCCCGCCGGCCCCCGATCGGGAACGCGACCCCGCTTCGGTGAGCGCGATCCCGCATGTTTATCGGTTTTTGGCGGTGCGGGATCGACGGGGATCGCCCGGTCAGCACAAATCCATGATCCGGGCAAAGTGAATGCTGGGCTGATCGCGCTCCAAATGCGCCAGCCACGCCTCCTGCACCGCGTCCTCACGGTCCAGCACAGGGACAAAGCGCAACTCGATCACGAGCCGGCCGGGGTCATCCGAAGGTGGAAGCACATGGTTCATCCGTCAGGTACGGACGGATGAAACGCTCAGGGATTGCGGATGGGGAGGGGTGGGAGCGAAGTCGTTACACGGGTAGACATCCCCGACGAGAGATGCGGCACATCGCCACGAATCACTCGAACGTCCATGTCACCGTGTGGCTGATCTGGCACTCGATCGGGGCGACGGCCTGGAGGCGCACGGTGCGGCCGCGGGCGGCGGGCGGGACGTTGAGCGTGATCGTCGCCACGCCGCTGCCGTCGGCGCGGACGGCCGGGAGCGCCTGGGGATCGCGGATGAGGAGCGTCCCGCCGGCGCAGCCGCTGTGAATCTTCTGCGACCCCTCGCGCGTGCCCCAGACGAGATGCACGCGCTGATTCGGCTGCAAACCTGTCACAGTGATCGTGTTCATCGTCCCCGCGCGACCCGGCGCAGGATCAGAC
>JBDIVQ010000227.1:0-3492 GCA_039794345.1 Phycisphaerae bacterium
TCTCGACGCCATCGATCGCGGCACGTACGAAGGCGGCCCGACCGGCCGCCACTGGACCCTCGACCCCATCGACGGCACCAAGGGCTTCCTCCGCAACGAGCAGTACGCCGTCGCGCTCGCGCTGATCAAAGAGGGTCAAGTCGTCCTCGGCGTGCTCGGCTGCCCGAGTCTGCCGCACGACGGCCGCAAGCCCGACGGCCCCGCCGGCTGCCTCTTCATCGCCGATCGCGGCGAAGGCGCTGTGATGCGCACCCTCGAGGATCCAA
Organism: Phycisphaerae bacterium; assembly: GCA_039794345.1. GTDB lineage: Bacteria > Planctomycetota > Phycisphaerae > Phycisphaerales > UBA5793 > UBA5793. The sequence continues at coordinate 267 of JBDIVQ010000227.1, forward strand.
CGGAGCGGCCGATTCACGTCACGACGATCAGCGATCCGAGCAGGGCGAGTTTCTGCGAGTCCGTCGAGTCGGCGCACTCGGCTCAGGATGATTCGGCCAAGGTCGCGGAACTCCTTGGCATCACCGTGCCGCCGTACCGCATCGACAGCCAGTGCAAGTACGCGGCGGTGGCGCGCGGCGACGCGTCCATCTACCTCCGCCTGCCAACGAAGAAGGGCTACGAGGAAAAGATCTGGGATCACGCGGCAGGGTCGATCGTGATCCAGGAAGCCGGCGGCCGCGCGACAGATGTGCGCGGCGACGAGCTCGACTTCTCACTCGGCCGGACACTGCGCAACAACCTCGGCGTGGTCGTGACCAACGGCCTCCTGCATGACCGCGTCGTGGCGGCAGTGCGCAAGGTGCTGGGCGTGTAGGTCGCTGATGTCGCGGGTGGCATGGCGTGGCGCTTCGCCTCGCTATGCGGAGGGAGAAACATATCGGCAGATCCGGCTCCGTGATTCGAGTGAGGCCCGGCGATTCGACCTGTGCGCGCGATCGCCTCACGGAATTGATTCGCTCTCCCAACTGATTCGATCATCCGTTCTGGGGGCGGCTGGCCTTCACATTCAAGAAGTCCGTCGAAGCACGGCGCCGGGCGATAGGATTGGCAGTCATGCCCGAGTATCCACTTTGGACGCAATCCGAGATTGAGGGCGACCTCGAAGCGGCGCTGCGCAAGGGCGACATGCAGGCTGTGGCGAGTTCCTTCTTATTCATAGTGGGAATTGCCGACGGCCACCAGACGTCAGGACCCACCGTGGACCCGCAAGAACGGCAATGGGGAACCGATCTGCTGGTGAGGTTGCTGACTGATGATCGAATTGCTCGGGCTCAGAACATCGGACCCCTCGGGGCCACTTTCTCGGGCACTTGGCAGGACATGCCGCAGTCGTTGCGCAAGACACTCGTTACGCGTGTCTTCGTCAACACCGTGGCAAGGTACTCCCACCAAGTCGTTACGTTGGGCATGTTTGAGACTCTCTTTTGCCGCTACCTTCCACCCGATGAGATTGGGGAGTACGTTGCCATTCTCATGCAAAGCGATTGTGAGCGGACGCGTGCGTACACGCTGATCGGCTTGGGATACAACTTGGATGACATGAGTCCGAGCACCGTTCAGACCGCCGGAGTTGAGTCGGTTCTGAACCATGCACTGAGTGATCCTTCGCACGAGGTACGAGACATTGCGGCCAAGATGCATGATCAGTTGCGACGTCGGTAGCCACGAGTGGCCAGGCGCCGTGAATTGAGCGACGCGCTGCGCACGCAGTTTCGTAGGTCGGTCCCGCTGCTCTGAGCGCGGCATCGAGATTCGGCTAGTGGCATGGCGTGGCGCTTCGCCTCGCTCTGCCGAGTGGACGTGGGAAGAGGCATTTGGTGTTCCGCGTGCCGCCGCGATTCGCCATGTGCCGTGGTCTAAGCGAGGCACTACGAGCGCAGGCCACGCGATCGCGCACACAACGATCGAGTCACGTTGATCACCCGTGCGCGCCCCTGCGTGGCCTTCCGATCGCAAGGCTGACCTGCAGAGCACGGCACTCTTCAACCGCAGGCTTCCGCCTGCGGCTGTTGGTGTCAACAATCCTTTCGTCCTACTTCTTCGGCGCGCCCGCCTTGATGAGCGCCCGCGTGTCGACGTCGAACTCCTCAAGCCCGCCTGCGCTTCGCACCACGATCGCCGTGTCGGGGTTGACCATCACGACGATGAAGCGGCTCGCGGCAAGGGCCTTGCGCAGGTCGGGGCGGAGGGTGATGAGGTCGAAGTAGGCTTCCGAGCCGAACTGCACTTCGACCGCCTTCGCTTCCTCCGTCAGTCCCGAATCGACGAGGTAGCCGGAGACGAGGGCGAAAGTGCGGCCCGCGATGCGGCGGACGCTCAGAAAGGTCGTGTTGACGTTCTGCTCTTCGAGCGTCTGACTCCCGCGGGCGCGGGCCTGGCGGGCCGCGACGCGGAAGGCATGCTCGCCGGCAGCATCGGCGGGCACGCCGCCACCCTCCATGCCGCCGCCTTCCATGCCTCCGCCCATGACGAACAGCGCATCTTCGTTGGCGCGGTCGCGCTGCTCCGCCTCGGCTTCGCGCAATGACTCATCCGTCACGATCCGCCGCAAGTTGTCGTGCGCTGGCGCACCTTCAATGGCGCGGAACTGCTGCCGCATCGGCCGGCCTGCCGGCGCGTTCCCCTCGTCGCGACCCAATCTGCCGCCGATCAACTCCGGCGCCACCAGCCAACTCGTGTACGGCGTCTGGAGGCTGTACTTCGTCGAAAGGTCCACGATCTCGCGCACCATTTCCGTCGATTCGCCGTCGAGGCGGATGCGGTCGATGAGGTACGCGATCTTCCGCCCCGCCCAGAGGCGCGGCACGTAGGTCGCATCCTCCACCGGCTCGAACGAGACGTTGGGCCAGGCGTACTCGATGTCCTTGTTGCCGCGTTTCGCCTTGAGCGTGATGCGCCCCTTGACGGACTTTTCGAACTGGCCGGCAAGGAGAATCTGACGACCGTGATACAGGTCCCCCACTGTCGGCGGATACTGCTCGGTGATGACGGCGTCAGGCAGCGTGAGGCGAAGGTCGGTGAGCACCGGCTCGCTGAAGACTGAGAAGAAATCGCCGAGGCTGTGCTCGAGATTCTCGCCGGGCTGAACGTAGGTCGGTATGCCGCCGTAGCCGGTGGCGAGGGCGTCGAGGAGTTTGGTGTTGACATCGTGCCCGACGCCGAAGGGGAAGAGGCGGACTGAGCCGCGGAAGTCTCTCGTCTCGCGCGCGAACATGTCTTCGATCACCTCGCGCGTCTGATCGCCCTTGCCGTCGGTAAGGAAGATGATGACGAAGGGGCGGTCGGCGGCGGAGGCGTCGCGCAGGGCGAGCGCGGCCTTGAGGGCGTCGTTGATGTTGGTGCCGCCGCTGGGCTTGAATCGCTCGATGCGATTGCGGGCCTCCGCCCGGAGCGCATTGTCCGCAAACTGGAGTTTGTCGAAGATGAGATCAAAGCCGGTCGAGAACCGCACAACCGAGAAGCGATCGGTCGGTTCGAGACGGTCGATGCAGTAGTTGAGCGCCTGCCGCGCCTGTTCCATCTTGCCGTCGCTGGCCATTGAGCCGGAGGTGTCCACGACGAAGACGTAGTCCTGCGGCACTTCGACGGCATCATCCCAGATCGGCTTGGGAGCGAGCAGGAGCA
>JBDIVQ010000228.1:0-3458 GCA_039794345.1 Phycisphaerae bacterium
GTTGAGCGATCTGCCGTTCGGCCCGGTCCTTGGCGCCCATCGTGCCCGTCTGCCCGCCGCTGCCGGTGATCACGCTCCCGACGATGGCGACGAGCGCGACGAGGATGCCGACGACGATGAGCAGTTCGATCATCGAAGCGCCATGACGCTGCGGGGCATTGGTGTGTGTCTTCATGGAAGGAGTGTAAGGCCCCCGACCCCCCGCGCCAAGGCCGACCGGCCGCTTTCCGGCCGAGCCGGTCGCCGGCCGTCCTGTACCACAATGCAGCAACTGGACGGCAACTGGTAACCCCCGCGGGACATCCTCACTCCCACTCAATCCGCGCCGCGTGAATCTGCTCGACGTAGACCGTGAACGGCCAGGGCACGAGCAGGCCCGTCGCGTCTTAGACGATCACCACCGCATCATCCGCCATCGTGATGCGGATGTAGTCGCCGATGAAGTCGTTCTGCTGGAGCACCAGCGTGTCGATCGCCACCTCGTCGATCTCGTGGTTGGTGAAGGTCTCTCCGCCGTCGTCGCTGTGCGCGTAGAAGAGCGAGATCAGCACGTCATCATCCGGCCCCTGCGGGTCGTTGCGCGTGTCGAACCACGCGATGTGCAGGTCGCCGACACCATCGACGACGATCGTCGGGTAGAACTGGTCCTGCTCGACGCCGGCGCTGTCGTTGTTGACGCGGATGCGGCTGCTCCACTCCCACTCCTCGCTCTGGCCGTTGTACTCGCCGCGGATGAGGTAAACGTCCACGTCGCCGTCATCCTCCTGTTGTTCCGGCGCGGTGACGAAGTCGTGGTAGACGATGTAGAGCACGTTCGGGTCCGTCGGGTCCGCCGCCATCTGAATGGCATTGAGTACGCGAAAGGCTCCGGGGACGTAGTTCCCGTACATCGCGCTGCTCGGGAACTGGAAGGGGATGCGGGAGTGGTTCAGTCCAAGACTCACAAACTGTCCCGACCCGGCGCTGGCATTGGCGATCACATTGGTGACTACGGCATTCTGATTCGACACATTGTGGTAGGCGATGTAGAGAGTGCCGTCTGATGCCACGACAGGCCATGGTGTGGAGATCGGAGCGAGTATCGAACTGTTGACCTCAACGAGGGAGCGGGTAGACCAAGTCTGTCCGCCATCGACCGAGCGATGAAGGCCAATGGCCCGATCGCAAGTTGGTCCCTCGGGCAGGACGAAGCAGGTCATGTAGTAGTTCGTTGACTCCTCTGGATCGCTCGGATCGGGGCCAATTGCCAACTGCGTGTAGTCGCTGCGGCAGTTTGAATTGTTCGTCAGCGCCAGCGCATCGTCAAATTCCGTCTCGCTGCTGGGCATCGTCGCGACATGGGCTCGCCGTTGAGTACAGAAGATCAAGCCCCCACCGATGAAATCGCCAGCAGACTCACCAAGTGGATCAGCAGCGACCGTCGGGTCCAGTATCTCGCCGTCCGAGCATCCGCTCGGTTGAGGAAAGAACCCCATGTCCGTCCAGGACTCCCCGCCATCTTCGCTGACAGCGTACCCAAGCCGGTGGTGCGGGAAGTTGCTGCCGTTCCACTTCATGACATTCCACATGGCGACGAGTTTGTCGCCGTAGGCGGCCACGCTCGTTTCGTTCACGGGGTAGTTGTAGTCTCCCATGGAGACGAGCGTCCGAGAAACGATTGAGGGTTGAGCCGTCGCCGGCTCAACGCCCAGTCCGAGCACGACGAGCAACGCCGGGACAGAAAAGCGGAACAGAATCGACGACATGATGGTTCTCCTTGCCCCGGGGGTTGACTTTCCCAATGTCCGCTCCTAGGCAGAGGTAGGGGAGGACTCCATGTCAAGCCTGCATTTGGGACGGATCGGTGTGCTCCTGATCGCCACACCCTTCGCAGCAAACGCGACTGGCGCCCACGCGCAGATTGAGGATTGTCAGCCGCGTCCCGTGATGACCGTCGCCTACCAGGCCAACCCACAGGAGGTTGTCGTAAGTCCTTTCGCGGACAAGGTCTTCGGGCGCTTCTACGGCATGCGGTTAACCGTTGATCTGTCTGCGTCTGAGATCGTCCTGCCCCGAGGCGTGTGGTGGGTCAACGCCCAGCCAATGGATCTGGGCCCAACCGGCGACGTGTTCTACCAGATCTGGGACTACGACCTTCTCGTCGGAGGCGACTCGCACTTCAAGCACGGCGCCTACGAGCACCGGTGGCGCTACTCAGACTTGGGCCACATCTGGGATTGGATTCCAATGCGCGGGGTAACTCACTCCGGGGATGCCGGGATGCAGGTCGTGACGACGGAAGGCCGCGTGATCCACGACACGCTCTTCATGGCCGACGAGCAGACCTACGACAACGGCTACACCAACATGATCAGCGGACGCGGCGTGTACGGGATCGTCTGGGACGGCCAGTTCGCCGATGACTTCGTGGTCCGCGAGCGCGAGGAGCGCATCGGCACGGTCGTCGCCGACTTCCTCACTCACCTTGGCAACCCGCCCGCCGACGGCGTGTGGGTGCAGTTCTACGGCAACCTCTGTCCGACTCCGATTCTCGATCCGCCCGTGCCCGGACGCGCGGGTGAAACTAATGAGTGGAATGTAACAGGCCTGCGCCCCGCCGACGTGGTTCACTTGGTCTACGGCTTCGCCCCCGGCGCCTTCCCCATCCCCGGCTGCGGCAGCATCGCGCTGAACATCGCCAGCCCCGTCTACATGGGAAGCGCCACCGCTGACACGGAAGGCAACGCCGTCTTCACGCGCTTCGTGCCCGAGAGAGCGCGCGGCCGGACGATCCTCATGCAGGCCCTCCAGCGCACGACCTGTCTGACAAGCAACGTTGCCGCGCACACGTTTGAGTAATCGCGGTGGAGTGACAGGCGCTTCGGTGGTGGGCGCGGAAGACCGCTACGCCGCGTCAAGCGCGTGGTATGGCAGGCCGTGCCCGCCCTGGGGCGTGATTTCCGGAGGCAGGGTGAACTGACAGTCGGCAACGTCCTGGCCCGCCGACTGCACGATGCTCACCTCCGGCGTCATGGCGAGGTCGATGAAGCGGTGCTCGGGCGTCTCACCCTGGCACAGCGGGCGCAGGTCTTCTATGACCGCGACCTTGGGGCGGCAGGGATCGGAGGGCCTCCACACCACCACGAAGGCGCGCTCCCCCGTCGAAAGCGTCACCTGGCGGCCGGGCGTGTACGCGGGGACAATTTCGAGCAGCGCCCGCAGGATCACCGGGTCGAAGCGCCGCCGCATGCGCCCCGTCGTCAGGTCGGCGAGAATCTCGACGAGCGGACGCGAGCGCGAGGAGTAGAGCGTGCGCAACTCGTCAAACTGGTCGGCCATGGTGACGATGCGCGCAAAGACGTGGATGGCGTCGCCGCGCAGCCCCGACTTGCGCCCTTCCCAGTTCGCCTTCTGCGGGAATCCCGAGCCGTCGAAATACTGGTGATGGTGGAGCACGGCCGCGGCGGCGGCGGGCTCGA
>JBDIVQ010000229.1:0-3432 GCA_039794345.1 Phycisphaerae bacterium
TTGCCCTCCGCACTGCACTCTCGCTCAGAGCAGCGAGCGTGCAGTGGCACCCTGCGCGGAGGCGGGTGGCATCGATCGCCGCCGCTTTGGGCGGAGATCGATGACGGCGTGCAGGTGCGGCCCGACGGGTTGTGCGCCATTGCCCTCCGCACTGCACTCTCGCTCAGAGCCGCGAGCGTGCAGTGGCACCCGCCTGATTCACAGCCGTACACGCCTGCCCTCCGCACTGCACTCTCGCCCGGAGCGGCGAGGGTGCAGCGGCGCGCGGCTCCAGAAAAAGCAGGCACGCCCCGGCCACGAGGCGCCGGGGCGTGCTGGAATAGATCAGGTGCGGTTCGCGGGATCAATCATAGAAGTCGCGGCCGCGGATGCCGTTGAGGGTGGCGCCGTAGTAGTACTGATAGGGCTCGCTCGGCTGGAGCGGTGGATCGGTCCAGCCCATGCGCATCCGCAGGGGCAGCCAGAGTCGCGTGAGGCCCTGCGGCGGGTACTCGACGCTGGAGGCGACGCGCTTGTCCGCGCTGCCGTCGTAGAAGAGGACGGTGGCCTGGAGGTCGCGCTCGTTGTAGCCGTGCGTCGGCTCGTCGTGGAAGGCGTTGACCTCGAATACATACGCCTTCTGAGTCGGGAACTTCACTTCTTCCTTCTTGAGATAGCGGCGTCCCGGCGTGGTCAGGCGCGACGGGCCGGGGGTGGCGGGTCGGCCCTGGCCGTCGTTGTAGAGCTGGTCAGGTTCGAGAATTAACGGGAGGTTTTCCTCGGTGAACATCATGGGATCCCAGTACGCCGACTCTGACATGACGTAGGAGCACCGGTGGATCCAGCCGTTGAAGCGGTCGCGCATCTGCTTGGCCTGGACGCTGTAGTAGCGGTCGTCAGGGCAGAAGAAGACGTCGTCGTAGACGGCCTTGGCGGTTTCCTGCTTGGCGACGTACTGCGCCATGCCGAGGAACCAATAGCGCTGCAGGTTGCCGTACTCGAAGGTCTGGTTGCTGTTCCAGCCGAAGATGCGATACCAGGTCGATCCGTCGGTGCCCCCATGCGCGGGCCGAGTTCCGATGCGGTTGTTGACCAGTTCAACAGCCGTGCCGTTGCTGATGACGCCGTTCCACTGCTGTGAGTAGGTTTCAAGGCCGACGCTGATGTTGCGCAGGTTGCCCATGCAGCGGGTGGCGCGGGCGGCAGCGCGGGCGCGGGCCAGGGCCGGCAGCAGCAGGCCGATGAGCAGCGCGATCACGGAGATGACCACGAGCAGTTCGATGAGGGTGAAGCCCTGGCGGGCGCTTCGCCTGACCGATCGAGAGAGCGTTTCATTCCACATGCCGTCCCCTTTCGAGAATGTCTGGTTCGTCGAACCGGATCGAAGCAGTTCAGTGCACCGGACAGACCGCGCACGCACAACGGCAGCGCCTGAACCGGCGACCCGGCACGAGCCTTTCGCGGCCCGCGCCGCAAGCCCAAGTTGTCCGAGATGACTTCGACCGGAAGGCCGGCCGAGGCCATCGAGATACCCCACAGTCCAGGCTCACCCCCTCGACGCGAACGCGGAGATCGGGCAAACGCCGGATATAGGAACATTGTACCACAGCGTTCCGGGAATAAAAGAGGAAAAGTGAGAAATCGCCTTTTTTTCTGCAACCAGTGGCGGTGCGAGGCAAGCACCTGGGTTCCGCGTGAATCAGTCCACAGCGCAAGCGTCTGTCCTATAATAACTTGCGCAGAAAAAAGCCATCGCCGCTCCACCCCCGGTGCGGCTCAAGGCGAGCCAGGCCAGCCGGAGCGGAGGAAGCGGCCGTCGCGGTGGAAGACCTCGCCGTCGGCGGCGATGGTGCCTCCCGCCCGCAGGTCGCAGACCATGTCCCAGTGCAGACCGGACTCGTTGCGGTTGCCCGACTCGGGGTAGCCCGCCCCGACGGCGGCGTGAAAGGTGCCGCCGATCTTCTCATCGAAGAGGGTGTTCTTCGTATAGCGGGTGATGCCGTAGTTCGTCCCGATCGCGATCTCGCCGAGGTTGCGGTCGCCTTCGTCGAGGTCGAGCATGCGTTGGAGGAAGGCCTCGCCCTTGGTGGCGCTGGCGTCGATGACGCGGCCGTTGCGGAACGTCAGGCTGATGTCATGCACCTCGCGGCCTGCGTGGACGGCGGGGAAGGAGTAGCGGACGGTTCCGTTGACATCCTGCGGGCCGGTGAAGACCTCGCCGTCGGGGAAGTTCTCATGGCCGTCGCAGTTGATCCATGTGCCGCCGTCGATTCCGACGCGCAGGTCGGTGCCGTTGGGGACGAGAAAGTGCAGTTCGCGCTTGGTCTGGAGCCAGTCGCAGAGGCGCTTCTGCGCCTCGGAAATGCGTTTCCACTCGGCAATGGGATCGGGCCGGTCGAGCAGGCCGGCCGAGTAGACGAAGTCCTCGTACTGGCGGAGGCTCAACTCGGCGTCCTGGGCGGCGCCGTTGGTGGGAAAGAGGGTGCCGACCCAGCGGAGCGAGCCTTCCGCCGCCCGCTGCATGAAGCGCTTAGAGATCGGCCGGCGCGCCGCGGCGTGGATCGCCTGCCGGGAGGGGTCGATGGCGCTGAGGGACTTGGTGTTGAGGTCGGCCCAGAAGCCGATGTGAACGTCGATCGTCTCGACATGGTGCGTCTGGAGGGGGGAAACGAACCGCAGTTGCTCCTCGCTGGCTTGCTCCATGAAGAGATCGGCCAGCGCCTCGCTCCGCGCCTGCCAGAAGGGATGACCGCCCGCGGCGAGCACCTTTTCGTAGGTCGCCTCGATGAGGGGAAAGGCGACGGGGTCGGCGGCAATCGCGACAACGTCGCCGGGGCGCACCGCGGTCGAGTAATTCACCAGGATTTCGGCAAGTCGGGTGAGGCGTGGATCGCGCACGGGCGTCTCCAAAGGCTGAGAATCTCGCGGCGGGTGGTCCGCTTACCAGTCGAGCGTGCCGCGCCAGGCGCGGCGGAGGGATTCGATCTCGAGGCTGATTTCCGCCCCCGCGACGGTGAGCCGCCGCGAGTCGTTCACCATGCCGATCACCGCGTGCGGCAGGTCGGCGAGGAAGCGCCTCGCGGCCGGCACATCCTGCTCGGGCACTTCGAGGAGGTAGCGGCTGGGAGACTCGGCAAAAAGTCGGGTCATCCGGTCAACGCTGCCGCGCACCGGCAGGCTGTCGGGGTTGAGATCGAGGCCGAGGTCACCGGCGAGGGCCATCTCCGCCGCGGCGACGAGGAGCCCGCCTTCGGAGCAGTCGTGTGCAGCGCCGACCAGTCCCCGCTGGATCAACTCCGAAACCGCCTGCGCCAGGCGCGGGCCGCGCTGAAGATCGACGCGCGGCAGGCGCTCATCCGCCCCGTCGAGTCGCGCGATCATCAGCGCATGCGAGCCGCCCATTTCCGGCCCCGTCTCACCGATGATCAGCAGCCGATTGCCCGCGCGCTTGAG
>JBDIVQ010000230.1:0-3397 GCA_039794345.1 Phycisphaerae bacterium
CCGCCGCCGCTGCCTCCGATGACGAATGAGCCGCCACCACCGCCTCCGCCGCTGGTGCGGCGTCGGCCGATCGGAGTGTTGTCGCCGGTGTGGAACTTGAAGTGCAGGGCGCCCCCGTCGGTGCCGGAGCCGCTGCGGCTGTCGGTTTCGGAGGCGAGCAGGGCGAGGGAGTCCTCATCACTCTCCGACCAGAACTCGGCGTCGGTGGGGGAGGCGAAGGGATCCTCCTCGGCCAGCGGCTCGTCTTCGATCACCAGGCCGAACTCGGAGTTGCTCTCCGGGGTGGTGGCGTTCTGATCGGCGGCGCTGCTCTCCTGGGCCGCGTCGGAGTCGAGCGCGTCGAGGGGTTCATCCGGGCTGCGGGCCGAGGAGAGGGCGATGCGCCAGGATCCGTTGGCGCGATAGAGGACGGGACGATCGCCGCGCAGGGCGAGTGAGTTGGGCAGGCCGTCGCGCAGGGCGATGCGTTCGGTGACGGTGCCGCCGGAGAGGACGATGCTCTTGAGGGCGACAAAGGCGTCAAGCCGGTCGATGACGCCACGGTAGCGCTGGTTGAGGAGTCCGGAGCCGTCGCCCCTTCGCGACTCAGCAGGCAGGCCGGCGATGGCGAGGCCCTGCGGTCCGTCCGCGCGGGCGGCGTCAAGGAGCGACTCGAGGAAGCGGGACATCGTCTCCATGTAGTCGAGGTGCGTGCGGCGCGCCTGATCGGGGCCGACGGTGGTGAGCAGGGCGTCAAGGCTCTGGTCGTCGATCGTGAACGCGGCGCCGGTGAGGCGAACGGCGATGAGGCGACCCGGCTCGGCGAGGCGTGCGGCAGCGAGGCGGGCGAGGAGGTCATTACCCGCGGCTTCGAGATCGGGCAGGCGGCGATCCAGCACGCTCGCCGGATCGAGTCGAAGGTCGAGGAAGACCGGGGCCTTGGCAGCGCGCAGGCGGAGGGATTCACTCTCGGGCGGCGCGGCGGAGAGACCGGGCGCGATGAGCATCGCCAGGGTGAGCAGGAACAACCCGCCGACCGCGAGGCCGCGACGTCCGATGATGCGGAACAGGCCGTGAACGGTGGATGAGCGAAGCATGAGATTCCACTCCTCGATCAGGTGTGTTATCCGACGTGCATCGGACAACGGTGGGCCATTGAGGAGTGTCTGATTCTTCCAGTGGTCGTTCAAGCGTTGTCGGGATTCTGCCGCGCTTTCCCCCGCGGCGGTTGCGGTGCAATCGGCCGGAGTTACCCGGTCGGCAGAATCGTTACAGGTTTACGCCCGCGAAGAACGCGTCGGGCGAGGTCGCGTTCACTCCGCCGAGTTGGGAACATCATTGAGGGGGATTCGACGCGGGCAGGCTTCGCCCCCGTCGCGCGCACTCCGCAGAGCGCCCGGACCAGGCAGGCGAGTCCCCCCGTGTCGTTTCTCCTCCGACCGATCAGTCCGTGGATCGGTCTGTTCCCCGCCATCACCCGTGAGTCGGACGAAATCCGCTCGCGGCGTGGACGGCATCACTCGGCTACTCAATCGGCGCCAGAATTGACGCGTCGATCTCCATGCAGGTCGCCCGGCCGAGGGCGTCGATCACGAGGATCAGACGGTCGGTCGAGCGTCGTTCGTCAATCAACCCTTCCACACCCTTGAACGGGCCCTGTGTCACGCGGACGCGGCGGCCGACGTGCAGGTAGGGATAGGGATCAAGTTGGGCCTCGCCTTCGAGGGCGAGACGGATCTGTTTCAGTTCATGGTCCAGCCGCTGCTGGTCCGTTACCCGGATGATCTGGGCGACGCGGCCGGACTCGACCGCGAAGTAGGCCGCTTCGAGCGGGCCCCAGAGGAAGACGTAGCCGGGAAAGAGCGGCGCTTCAGTCGATCGCTTGCGATGGCCGTAGATGCGGACGTGCCGCACGAGCGGGAGGAAAGTCCGGTAGCCGGCGCTGCAGAGCGTGCGGTCGATGGTCTTCTCCTGCCGACTTAGCGTTCGCAGGACGTGCCAGCGCTCGTGAGTGACCGCGGCGCTGGGGACCGGGTCCACCACGCCCGCGTCGATCGGCTGCGAGGCCGATTCACGTCGGATCGGCGTTTCCGCCGCAGTACCGGGATACAGAGCCACCTCGTCCACAGTCCTTCTGCCTCCCCCGCTCCGCTCTCAAGAACCGGTGAGCGCCACGCGCAGAATTGAGGCATCCACGACCGGGACGCCTCGATGATGCAACCGCTTGACAGGCAGGTAGTTTACCTGACATTGCCGCCGGGTGCAAGCCACTTCCTTCGCAAGAGACGAAAAGACATGTGACTTGGTGACGGGATGTCGCGCAGTCTCTCCAGAGTACCAGCGCAAAACGGCACGAAAGTCCGCAAGTCGAGATGAGGCCGGGCTATCGGGTCGGGGTGCGGGACGCGACGGCGGCGGGCCGCCATCCGACCGCCCGGGTTGACCTGGACGGGAGTGAAGGCGGCGGATCCCCCCGCGGAAGGTTCCCTCCCGCGATGCTGGGGCGAGGCGGAGCCGAGCGTCATCGGGCCTGTCGGCCGGTCGCAGGAATGAGAGTCGCGCCGCCTGCCAGCGGGAGAGGCGCCGTGAAGGAGGCCGGCCGCGCCGCGACGGCGATCGTCAGCGAGGCGCAGCGTGACGGCTCTGCGCGAATTCTTCAGTTATTGGCGCCGTTTCATCACCCATTGAGGCCGCGGGTCGGAAGATGGGGAAGTTGGACTTTGGAAGTCCCCGTCCGGACTCTGCTCACGCCGCCTCACTGGGGTGGATCGACGTCCGAGCGAGAGAATCGCAACTTCCTGCGTTGCACGCTGAGTCGAAGCCGGGGGACTGATGTGCTCGCCGTCGGCTGAGCGGACGCGAGGCAATGCTCCCCGGCGCGGGTGCGGCCGCGGGACGATCGCTGCAGGCTCCTGGGGACCGCGTCCTGGCCCGTCGAGCAAGCCCGAGGGTCATTCATGAGCAGGCCGTGCAATCGCTTGATTGACGCCATCGCGTCGGCAGAGGAGAGGGCCAACGGTCTTCTGCGAGCGGAGGGAGACGGCAGGGGGTTGCGTTCGTTGTCTGCGGCGCCGTAGCGGGTTGCCTCGGGGTGTCTTCGCCCCCTCACGGTCGATCGGGCTGCTGCGCCTCGCCCGCCATTGCATCGCGCCGTTCGGCGGCGCGGCGTGCTGCGCTGGCGTACATCTCCTCATAGTGCGCTTCCCAGTGGCGTGTCCAGCCGCGCCGGGTTCGCTGCGCCAGCATGTTGAGGGCGTCGGTGTAGAGGATCGCGGCCTGGGCGAAGTGCTCTTGGCGCTGTGTCGTCGGAGTCGTCTCGGCCTCGCCGAGTTTGATGTGCAGCCGCGCCAGCATCGTCGTCGAAACCTCGAGTTGGCGGACGAAGCGCTGATCCTCAGGATTTGCCTGGGCCAGCGCC
>JBDIVQ010000231.1:0-3320 GCA_039794345.1 Phycisphaerae bacterium
TGGTCATCCACCGGATCATCTCCCACGCCTTGCGCGGATCGGCGCTGTGAGCGCTCACGCCCCAGAGGACGCTGCCGCTCACGACCGCGCGCCGCCGGCCGCGCGGCAGGGGGGCGACGACGTAATCGAGATCGGGGTTGTCGAGTTCAAGATTCGGCGCCCGCCACGACCCGTCAAGCATCATCGCCAATGAGCCGACCTTGAAGAGTTGCGCCGGGCTGGCGGCCGACTCCGCAAGACCGATCGCCTTGATCGGCGCATCCTCGGGGATGATCGAAACGAGAAACTCCAACGCTTCGACACCCTCGGATGAATCGATCAGCGTCGTCGTCGCAGTTTCATCCCACAACGTCCCGCCCGCCTGATGCAAAAAGGCCATGAAGGGCCAGGCCCAGAGGTCGAACATGATGCCGTACTGCACCGTGCGGCCGCGGGCATCCGTAATGGTCAGCAATCGCGCCGCCCGCGCGAGGTCATCCCACGTCCACTCGCTCGTCGGATATTGGATGCGCTCGTCAGGGTGCGCCGCATTCCACTTGTCGAACAGGGTGCGATTGTAATACAGGCCGTACTGTGCGTTGTCGGAGGGCAGGGCATAGACGTCAGTGCCGACGATGAGTTGCTCCCAGATCTCCGGGAAGTAGTCGGCGATCTCCGCCTCGCTCAGACCGACCTCGGGATCATTGATAAACTGGTTGAGGGGCGTGAGCATGCCCTTGTCCACGAAGGCGTGGTAATAATCGATGCCCAGGCGCATGACATCCGCGCCGCGCTTCTGCACGTGCCAGGCGTTGTACTTCTCGACGATCTGCGTGTGGCGCTGATAGCGGACGGTCCAGCCGGGGTTGAGTTCCTCAAAGCCGCGCGCGTAGCCGTCGCGGAAGAGTTGATCCTCAAAGGGCATGCCCCAGACGGCCATGGTGAGCGTATCGGGCTGCACCGGTAGCGCCGTGGGGGGAATGAGCGCGATCAGCGTGCCGATGATGACTGCGAGGATGATGGCGACTGACAGTTTCATTTCATCTGCGCGGTTGGGAGTCCAACGTGTACCACCAAGACACGAAGGCACAAAGACACAAAGAAGAGAGCAGATAAGAAAAGACACGATTCGTCTGAATTGCCTTTGCCTCGCCTTTCTTTGTGTCTTTGTGACTTTGTGTCTTGGTGGTCAATGCTCATGGTTCGATCTCGCTGCGACCTTACCCCTTGATCCCCGTCAGTGTGACGCCTTCGACGAAGGCGCGCTGGAAGATGAGGAAGACGACAATGAGCGGGAGCGTAATGATTGTCGCCGCGGCCATCTGCACCGGCCAGGAGTCGGTGTAATACTGGCTTGAAAGGGCCGCGACCGCCAGCGGCAGTGTCGCGAGGTCATTGCTGTCGATGACGATGAGCGGCCAGAAGAAGGCGTTCCATGAGCCGATGAAGGTGAAGATCGCCAGAGCCGCCAGCGCCGGCCTGATCGAGGGCACGATGAGGTGCAGGAAGATCTCAAAGTCGGTGAACCCGTCGATGCGCCCCGCGTCGAGGAGGTCATCGGGCACCGTCGAGATCGCCTGGCGCATGTAGAAGATGCCGAACGCGCTGGCGAGGAAGGGCACGATGAGCGCCTGGTAGTTGTCCACGTACCCCAGCCAGCCGCAGATGACATAGGCGAAGATGAAGGACACCTGCGCCGGGAGCATCATCACGAGCAGCACAAGCGTGAACGCGGCCCCGCGCCCCGCAAAGCGCATCTTCGCCAGCGCGTAGCCGGCGAGCGCGTTGTGCACGCCCGCCAGCAACGTGACAACAAGCGCGACGAGCAGGCTGTTGAGGTAGTAGCGGCCGAGGCTGGCCGTCTCCCACGCCTGCGCGTAGTTGCCCCATTGCCACTGCCAGGGCCAGCCGCCGGGCAGGAGCGCGGGCGAGGGGTTGATCGCCTCCCCGCGCGTCTTGAGCGAGGTGGAGATCATCCACGCAAAGGGAACGAGCATCGTCAGCGCCAGCGCGTAGAGCACAACGTGGATGCTCCATCGCGCCAATGCGCCGGGTTGGAGGATCGTGCGGCGGGTGCTCATGTTGAAGCCCCCGCGCGGCCGGCCATGGCGCGCCACTGCATCGCCGTGATGAGAATGGTGAGCAGGAGAATCACCACGCCGATGGTCGAAGCGTAGCCGAGGCGGTTCAAGGTGAACTCGCGGTAGAGGTAGAGGTTGAGCACATCGGCCCAGCCCTGCGCGCTCGTGCCGATCATCACGAGGACGATGTCGAAGACCTGGAGCGCCCCGATCATGCCGGTGATGAGGAGGAAGAAGGTCATCGGCCGCACGCTCGGCCAGGTGATGTGGCGCAGCGTCTGCCAGGGGGTCGCGCCGTCCACGGCCGCGGCGTCGTAAAGCGAGCGCGGCACGCCGCCCAGAGCCGCGAGATAGAGCACGACCGCGAACCCAAGCCCGCGCCAGATTGAGACGAAGATGATCGTCGCCAGCGCCCACGGCGAGCGGCCGAGCCAGTCAGGCAAAGCGCTGCGCTCCACGCCGATCGCCGCCAGAGCCGTATTGAGCAAACCGCCCGGCGAAGGATCGAGCACCCAGCGCCAGATGAATCCGATCGCCACGATGGAGATGATCGTGGGCACGAAGAGAATCGTGCGGATCATCGTGCGGCCGCGAAACCACTCGGCGTTGAGGGCGGCGGCGGCGAGGAAGGCCCCCCCCGTGGTGATGGGCACGGTGATGATCGCAAAAAGCAGCGTGTTGCGCAGGGCGGGCCAGAACGGCCCGGCGGCGAAGAGCGCGCGGTAATTCTCAAGGCCGACGAAGCGCGGCGAGCCGCCGCCGGACCACTCGAAGAACGAAAGCGCAATCCCCGCAAGAGAGGGCAGGGCCGTGAAGAGCACGACGATGGTCAGCGGAAAGGCGAGATAGCACCACGCATGGTGCTGCGTTCTGTCGCGCATGGCAGCAGTGTTGTATCCGCGTCGCGGCGGGAGGCAATGGGCAGCGCGATCAAAAACCCAGGCAGAGGACTGCCTGGGCTTTGGGATGACACTCGTTCATCGACGTGGCGCGATCAGGGAATCTGCACGACGTTGCTCGCATCGCAGGGGCTGCCGTCCACGACGAACATCTGGAGGAACTTGCGGCAGGCGGCGGTGCCGGCGTTGCTGCTCACGTTGCCCGAGCCGTTGGCGCCGGTGTTGCCCTGGTAAACGAGTTGCAGGCCGCTGTTGCTCAGACCGGTCTGCGTTCCGGCGCAGGCGCCGCCGGGAATGACGAAGTTGCCGGTGCTGTTGGCGAGGGCGATGCCCATCGGCCGGCTGGGGGTGGCGTTGGACC
>JBDIVQ010000232.1:0-3260 GCA_039794345.1 Phycisphaerae bacterium
ATGCCGCCTCGCAGCGAAACGTCTGATGTGGAAGTCCCCTCACCCTCCGCTCCGCCGCCGTTCGATCTCAATCGCGAGATGGATTGAGTTCACCGGCCGTCCATCAGGCGCCACACCCCGCCGAGCACCGAACCCTCGCCGACCTGCTTGCCCCCGCGACTTGGCGCGCAGGCGAGGATTCGGTCAGCCAGTCGGCTGAAAGGCAGCGTCTGGAGCCAGGCGGTTCCTGGGCCGCGAAGCACGGCGTGAAAGAGCCCTTCGCCGCCGAAGAGCGCCGTCTTCACTCCGCCGACGAAGGAGATGTCGTAATCGATCGTGGACTCGAATCCGACGATGCAGCCGGTGTCCACGCGCAGCGTTTCGCCCGGCGCGAGTTGGTGGCGGGTCACCGAGCCGCCCGCGTGGAGGAAGGCGTAGCCGTCGCCTGTGAGGCGCTGGAGGATGAACCCTTCGCCGCCGAAGAAGCCGGCGCCGAGGCGACGGTTGAAGGCGATGTCAACGGAGGTGCCGTAGGCGGCGCAGAGGAAGGCGTCCTTCTGGCAGATGATCGTCCCGCCGTGCTCGCGCAGGTCGAGGGGGACGACGTGTCCGGGGTAGGGCGCGGCGAAGGCGACGCGGCGACGGCGCGTCCCCTTGTTGGCGAACATGGTCACAAAGAAACTCTCGCCGGCAATCATCCGCTTGCCCGCCTCGAAGAGCCGGCCGAAGATGCCGCCCCCGTCCTTCATGGACAGTTGCGTCGCCATCTCGACCTCGTCCTCCATGTACATCATCGCCCCCGCTTCGGCGACGCACGCTTCCTGCGGATCAAGGGTGATGACGACGGCTTGAAGATCGTCGCCGATGATCTCGTGGTCGATTTCGTGTGATTGCATGCTGATGGCCTCACCATTGCCGGGGGATGCCGCGGAAAGGCGGTCCTCACCGGGCGACATTTTACCGCACGGCGGGAGCGGGACTGCAGCCATGAAAAAGACTCCCCGCCGCGGGGGCGGGGAGTCGGTGCATCGACCGGAACCCGGGGAACGGGATTACGGGATGCGGAACACGTTGCTCAGATCGCACGCCGGCAGGTCGTGCATCTGAAGGTAGCGGCCGCAGGCGACCGCCGGGGCGTTCGAGATGAGCGTGCCGCTGCCGGGGCCTGAGTTGAAGGTGCGCACGAGGCGGATGTTGGCGCCGCCCAGCCCGAGCACCGTTCCCTGGCACGGGCCGAAGGGGATGACGAAGTTGCCCGTGTTGAACGAGAAGATCAGCGCCAGTGTCACGTTCGGCTGGGCGCTCGACCAGTTCACGTTGACGTTGCCGGGGCAGGTCCCCGTCACCGTCAGGCCGAAGCGCGTCGTCGCCGTGCCGTTGAGGCCGATCTCGCCGATGCAGAACATCTCGTTAAGAGAGTTGCCACCGTCGTGCGTGAAGTTCGACAGGACGACGGTGTTCGTCGGGATCGTGCTCAGGATCGAATTGCTCAGGTCGATGAGTTCATCATTCGTCGTCGGCTCCGTGGTGACGAAGGTCTCGGTCAGACCGCCGATGGAGACGTCCACGGACCGGATGCGGCCGGGAATCGAGTTGCCGCCGTCGAAACTGTAGAGCGTGAGATCGTCGATGAAGTGGTTGCCGTTGAGGTGCAGGGTGATGCGCGGCCGGGCGTCGTTGTTGTTGGCGAACAACTGGGTGTCGCCGGGTCCGGAGCCCTGTGAGCCGTCGTTGAGCGTGCCGGAGCCGCCCGTGTAGTTGGCTCGGGTGAAGTTGAAGCCGTTCGCGGAGAAGTTACCCGTGTCAACGATCGTGCCGTTGTAGGTGTGAGCCCAGTTGCCGAAGCCGCTCCGCGCTGCGTCGCGGATGTCGTAGGTCGCGATGCGCGGGCCGCTGCCCGAATCGCTGTAAGTCCGGAAGGTGTAGTCGAAGCTCGGGAAGGACTGGAAGCCCGAGTTCGCGTAGACCTGCCCGTGCGGATAAGGATTGTTGGTGTCTCCCGAGATGCCCAGCGTCGTGTTCCCGTCGAAGACGAGGTAGTAGGTCGTGTTGGGCGTAATGGCGACGCGGTTCCAGAAGACATCCACCCACTGACCCTGGCACCCCTGCGCCGAGCCCGTGGCGAGCATCGTCCCGCCCTGGTTCGGAAGCCGGTCCCAGAGCGAAATGCGCACGTTGTCGCAGGATCCGATGTTCTGGCGCAACTTGATGCCCGCGCCGCAGATGTTCGTCGAGTTCTGGTGCTGGAAGGACTGCGCCAGGTCGGCCTGCGAGAACGCGGCCATGTACGCCGGATCGTTCGGCTGGTTCTGGTCGATGTTGCAGCCGCTGATGTGCTCAAAGCGCAGGTCGTCCATCAGCGTGATGTACCCGTTCTCGACGTCGCTGATGCGCAGGTAGCCCACGCCCGCCGTGCGCTCATAGCCGACGAAGACCGCCTGCTGCTGGCCGGGCATCGTGACGTTCGTCGTATCGACGAGATTGTTGGCCGAGTCGTAGACGCGAACCGTCCACGTCGTTGCGGGGAAGGTCGAGAGCAGCAGTCCGACGCGATTCGGATTGCCGGCGCCCGTGAAATCGAACTTGAGGTCGGAAGCGCCCCAGCTGTCGGCGAGGGCTCGCCCCTGCGACGATCCCGGGATGTTCGAGAAGTACGCACTCCAGTCGGTGTTGCCGCGCCATGCGCCGTTCCCCGTGCCGCCGCCGCTGTCCGTCACGAAGATCCCTGACCCGATGTTCGCCGTCGGATGGCTCAACTGGGTCATGTCCGTGCTGTTGAAGGTGATGACGTTCTCATTGCCGGAGAACTGGTTCATCCCGATGAAGCCGTCGGCGAATGCCTGGGCCGCGAAGGCGCTGCAGGCCGCCGCCGCCGCTGCTGTCAGTCGTCTCATTGCCATCTCTCCTTGTTCCTTCGTTCAATGTGCGCACCGGTTCAACGCGCCCCAGCCTCCACGCGCACACCTGCGGCGACACCACGAGCGCACAAGCGCCCGCTAAACGAAAAGCGCGCCGCACATGTCGGCTGAGACAGGATGGTCCATGGTCGCGAAACGCGACGGGGAAAGATGCCACTCTTTCAGGGCTCGCGCGGCGGAAGCCCTCTGCCACGGAGGTGCTTCCTCAAAGCGAGAGGCCCCATCAACCCCTCAACTCACCAATTCGGGCCGGGGACAGGCCCGTCCGAGTATACCACGGTCACCGCGCCGAAGGGCGCGATCCGACCCGTTTTTGTGAACACGGACAAAAAAGGAAATCTGCGCCCCCGTCACGCCCCCGGA
>JBDIVQ010000233.1:0-3171 GCA_039794345.1 Phycisphaerae bacterium
GGACGTCGCCGCCGTCCGATGCAGGCTCTTCGGTTTCGATCATCGCACGATCCCGCCCGGCGCGATCGCACTGCCGCAGTTCAACGGCGAATTCAACCTCGATCTCACCACAACGCCCGGACAGTGGCGCACGGCGCTCACTGCTGCAGCGATGGACCATGATCTGCGATTCGAGTTTCCCGCGCTTTCTGCCGACACGTACAGCATCGAAGGCATCTGGACGTTCACGACCAACGCCGGCCCCATCGCCTCCGGCCCGCTTACGGTGCGCGCGTTCGTGCTTCAATGCCCCGGGGAGCTGCACGGCCCGCTCGGACGTTGAGCGGACGGCGCCGTGAGACTGCGCCGGCCCGGCGCGGTCACTCAGTCGCCGCATCGAGCAGCAGGCGGGTCGGGAGAAGGAGCGTCGTCGCGCCGGCGGCGATCAGGGTCGAGTCCCTGATGGACGCAGGGGAGGGATGCGGGGGGATGGCGTACAATAGCGGCAACGGGAGAGGAAAGGAGACGATCATGAGCGGGAGACGATCAATCAGACTTGCCCTGTGGGGCTTGGGCGCGGCGATGGTGTGGGCCGCGCCTGCAATGGCGCAGCCGGTGCTGACGCTCGAAGGTTCGTGCCCGGGACTCATGCGCGCGGAGGTGACTGGCGCGCGGCCAAGCCGATCGATTCTCCTGCTCTTTGCACCGAATCAAGGCTCCTACACGCTTCCGTACCACCACTGGTGTGGAGGGACAAGGCTTGGCTTGAGTTGGCGCGGGCTGCGGATTGCCTCCGCGGCGCGGGCCGACGAGAACGGTTTCGCCTTTTTTGAAGGCAATGCGGGGCCGCTCGCGTGCGGCGGATATCTGCAGACTCTGAACTACCCGGATGCAAGCTGCGAGACAAGTAACGTCGTGCAAATTCCATAGGAGGATGGTCATGAGCGGGAGACGATCAGTCAGATTCGCCGTGTGGGGTCTGGGCGCGGCGATGCTCTTTGCCGCGCCGGCGGTGGCGCAGTACGAGCCCGTCCTGACTCTGGAGGGAACGTGTCCCGGAGTGCTGCGAGCGGAGGTGAGCGGCGCGCCGCCGAGGCACGGCGTCTACCTGCTCTTTTCTGCTGAGACCGGATCGTTCCAGATCCCTCCCGATTACCAGTACTGCCGCGGTGTTGTACTTGGACTCGGTCCGAGGCAGCTGAGGCAGGTTGCCGCTGCCAACACGGACGAGTTCGGCTTCGTCGAGTTTCACGGCCTTGCTGGCCCGCGAGCATGCGGAGGCTTCCTTCAAGCCCTGACGACACCCTTGGGCGGCTGTCTAACGAGCAATGTCGTTCAGATCGAGTAACATTGTCCGCGCCTTATGTCTTGACCGCACTTCCGGCAACCGAAAGGAGCGTTCATCGTGAGCGTCGAAGAGTGCCGCGTGTGGACGATCGCAGTGTTCATTGGGTGCGCTCTGGTCGCACTGCAGGCGAAGGCGCAGGAGTGCGGCTCCCCTGTTGATTTCGGTTTCGCAGCCGATTC
This sequence comes from Phycisphaerae bacterium, assembly GCA_039794345.1. Taxonomy (GTDB): domain Bacteria; phylum Planctomycetota; class Phycisphaerae; order Phycisphaerales; family UBA5793; genus UBA5793. The sequence goes on from JBDIVQ010000233.1 coordinate 1,507, forward strand.
ATTCCTGGAAGACGATCCCGGAGCCGACTGCGGAATCGTCATCCAAGGCGAAGACATTGTCGCGATCACCAACTACAACTTTCTCGTCTTCGATCGCGACGGCAACGTGAATCTTCAGCGATCCAGAACTCCGGAGGACTTCTTCGCCGACCTTGAGCTTGTGTTTACCGCAGACGCGTTCTGCGTGTTCGACCCGCTCGCGAACCGCTGGTTCATTCTCTCGTTGGCGACGAACGCTACCCTCGGGATGGCCGTCTCGAGGACTGCGGTACTGGATTTCCACGATCCTGAAAGGTGGTGGGGGTACGAGTGGGATCCGCCGGGAGTCGCAATCGACTATCCGAGCATGAGCGTCGGCGAAGAGCAAGTGTTCTTGACGTACGTGCGGCAGTTCTCAGGCCCCGGTCTTGCAACGATTCTGTACCTCGACAAGGCTGATCTTCTCGACGGCGGTGAACCGCCGGATCTGACGACGTTTTCCATCACGTCGATCTCCGGTCAAGATGACTCATACCATCGGGACATCGGCTGCGTGCGCGAGTACGAGGAGATCAACTCCGGCTACGGGTACTTCATCACCGACTCGCACGTGGCGCGGACGGGCACGAACAGCATGGTCCGCCTGTACGCACTCAACACCGCGGATGATTCCCTCGAACACTTCGACCTCACTGTGCCCGAATACCGCAGTTGCCCGCGGACGATCCCGATCCCCGACAACGCCACGCTCGATCACACTTCCGGCCACGACTTCAAGTGGCCCATCTACCGCGACGGCTCTCTCTGGGCGGCGCATGACATCGGCGTGGCCGGCACTGAGCAGTGCCAGATCCAGTGGTACGAGATCAAACTCAACGGATGGCCCGTAACAGACCTCGACCCGACGCTCGAGCAGAGCGGTGTCGTCGAGCCTCCCGATTCGTCTACGAGCGTGTTCTATCCCGCCATCCACGTCGATGATGAAGGCAACATGGCGATCGCCTACAACCAGTCCTCCTCCTCCCAGCATCCCGCGATCTATCGCCGCATCCGCAAGTGGTACGACGATGACGGCGAGTTGCGCGCCCCTCTGCTCCTCAAGCAGAGCACAGGCTCGCCTTCGGGGCAGAATGCGCGGTGGGCGGACTTCAGTTGCATGGAGGCAGACCCCGACCACCCCGGCGTGATGTGGAGCCACCTCGAATGGTTCGAGCCGACAGAGACGCGCAAGACCTGGCTCACCCGCACCGACCTCAACCAGTCGATGCCCCTGTTCATCTCGCCGACCACCACGCCGATCATGCGCGGCACCTATGTTACCTTGTCGGTCAAGGGCGCCGGGCCGGGCAACCAGGTGCGCTGGTATTACTCGACGAGCGGCTGCGGCTCGACCTACATTCCCGCCCTCGACGCGACCCTGGACATCGACACCGCCGTTCTGATCGGATCGAGCATGGCCGACGCCAACGGCGACGCGTCGAAGAGTTTCACCGTACCCAATGACTTCCCCCTCGGCGTCGCGCACCTTCAGGCGGCCGAGGCGCAGAACACGTCCGCGGTGCTTGAGGTGACGGTGTCGAGTCAGTGATGTCGGGAGCGACGCCAGGCCGTCTCACTCAATCGCCGTATCGAGCAGCAGGCGGGTCGGGAGCAGCAGCGTCGCCGCGCCGGAGAGGGCGAGCATCA
>JBDIVQ010000234.1:0-3092 GCA_039794345.1 Phycisphaerae bacterium
TTCCGCGGCTGGTATCTGCCCGACGGAACGGACATGGAGAACAACGGTGCAGTGCCCGACATCCTCGTGCCTCAGACCCCCGAGGCCGAATCGCGCGAAGACGACGAGCAATTGCGCGCCGCGGTGGTGGACCTGCTCAAGCGGATCCCGTGATCGGCGCCCGAATGCCGGCCCGGAGCGCAGTCTTGCGTCGAAGGTGGAGTCGCGGTCGGGAGTCTCCAAGCCTGAGTCGGCACGCGCGATGTCTATCGCAACGCTGCGCGGTGACGGTCTTATCAAGTCGGTCGGCTCACTCGAGGACGCTGCGGAGGCGGCAACAGTGACGACGCGTGTTGTGGGGATCGCACTTTCTGCTCCTGCTGCACGACCGGGCTTGAGGCCGCACAGCAGCCACTCCTGCGATGAGCGTTACCTTCACGACGCCGCGGGGATCGACTCTCACATCGGAAGTACAAACGCCTTGGGATCGGAGGTGGATGCAGCCCTTTCGTTGGGGGCTGCAAAGTGCTCGAACCCTCAGACAGTCCTGCGCGAGGTGGATGCGAGGCTCGGCTGTTGCGCGCGAGGAGGACCTCAATCGACAGGGGCGACGAAACTCGTTGCGCAAGTGCTCAAATCGATGAGTTGTACGTACCCGCCGCAGGCCAATGGACCGTGCGTCGCGATCATCTTGCCGCTTCCGGCCTTGTCCGAACGACCCGCTCGCACGAACTGAAGCCATGTCTCACCAAGTCCGAGTGTCGTCCCCGCACAGGATCCGCGTGGAACCATGGCGGTGCCGGTAAACCTCGCGAACAGGAGCGCCACTCGTCCGCCTGGTGTGCCGCAGCCCCACGACACCGCCGCCCGGCCGCCACCCGGGCAATCGGCAACCACCGGCGCCAAGTAGAACGCACCGCCTCCTTCGACGAACTCCCACGTATCCCCGTACGGGTTGTGGTAACGCCCGCCGAAGAGGATCGGGGCCTCCTGGGCGAGGTCATAGGACATGGTCGCGCCGTATCGAATGCCCGGGTGCGCGTGGGAAACCAACGTCCATTCGAACCCGTCCCATTGCCAGGTATCGCCGAAGACCTCGGCGCGACCGGTGTTGGTTTGGCCGCCATGCAAGACCATGACGCCGCGGGCCTGGTCGTACGCCATCGAGTGGTGGCGTCGCGGACTGGGGCCGCTTTGCAAGACCTGAGTCCACTCGACGCCGTTCCATTCCCATGTGTCGCCTCGGTCGAGTGAACTGCCTTCGGCTCCGCCGAACAGAACCATCACTCCTCGAGCGGAGTCATAGGCCATGGCCGCATAGGCTCGGGCGCTTGGGCCGGACTGCGCGACCTGGGTCCACGCGGTACCATCCCACTCCCATGTATCACCATACACTTGGCGATCGCCTTGGCCGCCGAAAAGGACTGTCACTTCGCGTGCCGAATCGTAGGCCATCGCATGGCTGTACCTCACGCCCGGCCCCGTTTCGGCCACGCGCGTCCATGCGATCCCGTCCCACTCCCACGTGTCGGCGCATCGGGAATAGCAGCCATAGAGTACTGTCACGCCGCGAGCCGAATCGTAGGCCATCGCATGCATGTACCGGGCCCCCGGCCCATTCTGTGAGACCAGTGCCCAATCGGACCCGTCCCACTCCCACGTGTCGGAGATGCCACCGCCACTCGAATCCAGACCGCCAAAAACCACGCAAACCCCGCGCCCCGTGTCATACGCCATCCCGTGGTGATAGCGGGGGAGCGGCCCATTCTCACTGACGAGCTGCCACCCATCGCAGGTCTGCGCGGACGCGATCGAGACGAACGCCCCGGCCGTGCTCAGAGCCGCCGTGATTGCTGCCCTCATGCTTGAGCGTCGGTCAGCGTCGGCGCGTGATGGTCCAATACGGCGAGTTATCACGTTGGAAGGCATGCTCACCTCCTTCGGGAGACGGACTTGCGACTGGGGGATGCAACGCTTCGAGTCGCCGCAAGTCAAGACGTGCGGCCCCCTCATCAGAGAGCGGTAGGGAGGGGCATCAAGGTGTCCCGCGTCGTCGGCGTCGGGCGATCAGACCGGCGATGGCCAATGGTCCCATCGACGCCGGACCGGGCACGTAGTTGATCTGCATGTTCTCGTACCAGACGAAGCCGTTGATGACGCCGTTGCCGGTGACGACGATGCGATGGATCGGCACGTCCGATGTCCAGCCGTTCCACGTCCATCCGGATTCGGGAAACGGGATGCGGGCGATGCGCTCACCTAGGAAGTTGTTGCGCGCGTCGTAGAAAGCCAGCGTGGCGTTAGGCTGGCCGCTGTTCGTCTCCCACCACCCGCCGAAGTGCGTCACGGGGACGTCGAAGACCCACTGCGCTATGCCGAGTTGCCCCGCCATCATGCCGGAGATGGCCCGCACCCACTTCCCGCTGAACTGCGAGGCCCACTCGACCTTGATCGCTCCACCCTGCGAGAGATTCTGCAGCGCTCCCAAACCGGCGAAGACCGGCAGCGACTGCTCGGCCATCACCTGGTTGTACTGGTCGAACGTGTCCGCCGACATTCCGGTGAAGGGATCAATGGCGATGATGTCGGCGGCCGCGCCGGAAGCGCAGCCGGTCGCGACCAGGAAAGTGAGAATGCGGGGCGGAGCAGACGGGTTCATCTTCGATCCTCCGTAAGGTGGATGTGAGCTGCCCCCGCGACGCCTCCCCCAGATGCTCGGATCGGCGCCGAAAGGTGAAAAAGTCCGTATTCGTCAAACGTTCGGCTCTGTGCTCCACGAGCGCCGATCGAGATAGAGTACTCACAACCCCACAGGAGGAGGTGCTTGATGACACTCACGAACCGCGCGATTGCGGCGGCGGTCAGCCTGGTTCTGTTCGGATGGCAATCACCGGGCCGAGACGACGACCTCTGGACGCGCACGTTCTCCATTGAGCCCGGCGGTTTCGCGGCGATCGGCCGCAATCCGTTCTTCATCCTCGAACCCGGCTGGCAGATGGTCCTCGAGGGCGGCAACGAGCGCCTCGTCATCACCGTGCTCGACGAGACTCGCTTGATCGATGGCGTCGAGACCCGCCTCGTCGAAGAGCGGGAAACGAAGTCCGGCCAACTTG
>JBDIVQ010000235.1:0-3065 GCA_039794345.1 Phycisphaerae bacterium
GGTGAGTCCAGGCGCCGGGCGAAACGAGATCGAAGAACGCACGATCGTCGGCGGGCGCCTCGCATCGACCGCCGGCGGAGAGGAACGCCAGCACGCCGCGTTCGAGATGCGTGAGCGGGTGGCGCGCAGGATCATCGGCGTCGGCGTTGGATCGCTTGAGGCGCTTGGAGTCGCAGATGACGATGCGCCCCTTCGCCGATCCGACCTGCCGGGCGATGGCGCCGCGGAGCATAGTCCAGAGATTCGGCGCGCCGCCGGCCGGGTCGTGCCCGGGCAGCGTCAGCACGGCGCAGGCGACGGTGAGCGGGCCGAACATCGGCCCGTAGCCCGCCTCATCCACTCCCGCGTAGACCAGCATCGCGGTTACATTAGCGGCCCGGGTCTATCCTTGCCCACTGGTATGGCGGACTCTCGCGGCAAAGTTCTCGTGGCGATGTCCGGCGGCGTTGACAGCAGCGTCGCCGCGGCTCTGCTGCTGCGCGACGGCTACGAAGTGGTCGGCTGCTTTATGCGCCTGGGTTCGCCGGGCGAAGCATTTGACGAACTGACACCGGCCGACGGCGCGGAGTGCAACCCGTCGCGGATCCGCATCGGTCACCAGGGCTGCTGCTCGATCAACGACGCCGCCGACGCCCGGCTCGTGGCGGCGAAGCTCGGCGTGCCCTTTTACGTGGCCAACTTCAAGAAGGATTTCGGCCGCATCATCGACTACTTCGTCGGCGAGTACAACGCCGGCCGCACCCCCAACCCCTGCGTGCGCTGCAACGACTGGCTCAAGTTCGGCAAGTTGCACGAGTACGCGAAGCAGATCGACGCCGACTTCGTCGCCTCGGGGCATTATGCGCGGATTGATCGGGAGGGGAGCGCTGCGCCGCGCCTCCTTCGCGGCATTGATCGCGACAAGGACCAGAGTTATGTCCTCTTCGGCGCGCCGCGGGCGCGATTGAACGAGATGCTCCTGCCCATCGGCGGCTACCGCAAGAGCGAGATCCGTCAACTTGCGCGCGACCTCGACCTGCCCGTCTTCGACAAGCCTGATTCGCAGGAGATCTGCTTCGTTCCCGACAACGATTACGCGGGATTGGTAAAGCGGCGCACTCCCGAAGCGGTCCGGGCCGGCGCGATTCTCGATCCCGAGGGCCGCGCCATCGGCGAGCACGCCGGGCACCAGCACTTCACCATCGGCCAGCGGCGCGGCGTCGGCGTGGCGCTGGGCTACCCGATCTACGTCGTCGATCGCGATGCGCAGCGCAACACCATCACCGTCGGCCCGCGCGAGATGCTCCTCGCCGCCGGCTGCACGGCCCGCGAGTGCAACTGGCTCGTCGAGGCGCCGGCAGTGGGGCAGTGGGTCCGCTGCGAAGCAAAGATCCGCTACAACAGCGAGCCGGTTTCCGCGCAGGTGCGGCGCCTCGATGATGATGCAATCGAAGTGCGCTTCGCCGAGCCGCAGTTCGCCGTCGCTCCCGGCCAGGCGGTGGTCTGCTACAGCGCCGACGAGCCGGAGGTGGTGATGGGGGGCGGGTGGATTGATGCGGCCTCGTGAACGAGGAGGGCAGATTCATGCGGATGGCATTGCGAATCGGCCTGCTTCTGCTGCTGGGGTTCGTCATCAATGCAGCGGTCGTCGCGCGCGCCGTGACGTGGGGCTCGGGTGCGCCTTCGTACAGGTCGATGACGGCTGAGGAATCGCGGGCCATCTGGAAGCGAGAAGTGCCGGAAGTCGAACTCTGGTCGGAAGCGGAGGGATCGACGCAAGTCAGCCCCACGATGACATGGACGCTGGTTGGTGCTGAGAGGGGGGAAATCGGCGTCGACTGGGAGTTCCAAACGATCTGGCTCAACGACGTCGGCTGGCCGCTCAGGTCGTTTCGGGGCGTGCAGCATCAGTGGGGGGCCGGAATGAAGCAGCAGACCTCGAATTCGGGCATGATGGTCCTGCCGGATCGTGTCCTCGGCGTGCCGATGCCGGGGCTTGCGACGGCGCAGGGGCGCCTGATCCCCGTGCGGCCATTGTGGGGCGGTCTGGCATTCAACATGTTGCTGCATGGTCTGGCGGCGGGTGCGGTTGGATGGATGGCGATGCGAATCCGCCGCCGTGCGAGGCTGGATCGGCGATGCTGCGCCGCGTGCCGCTACGATCTTCGGGCTTCGCTTGAGGATGATCCGGTGCGCTGCCCGGAATGCGCCGCGACCTATACGATCAGCGTGTTTCGACGACCGCGGCAGGTGCTGCGCCGATGGATGATCGTCTACTGCGTCCCGCTGCTTGTGCTCGGCGGCATGTGGCTCTTCAGCGATTCGCTGCGCAACGTGCGCGAGACCGTGCGCATCAGGTCGAGCGCTCCGATGCACTACTACGGCTGGGCGGGGCTGCTGAGCATGGCGGTACTCGGGATGATCGCCTTGGTGTCCGCGTATTCGCTTGCCAGCCGCAGTTATGCGGATCGGCCGAAATCGGCGAGGATCGCGCTCGCGGCAATGATCTCACTCGTTCTGACGGCACTTTGCGTGCCGCCTGTCTTCGTCTTCATGCACGGAATGTCAGCACCGTAATGACCGGTCGGGGAACGACGCCGATGCCCGCCTCTTCGTGCCCCCTTCGTGACTTGGTGCCCTTTGTGGTAAGCGCTCGCCGTCCGTCACCGACCTTCACCCGTTCCACCTCCGCCGCGCCGGGCCGGTGTAGGTGCTCAGTGGGCGAATGAGCCGGTTGTCGGCGTGCTGCTCCATGATGTGCGCGCACCAGCCGGTGATGCGCGAGGCGACGAAGATCGGCGTGTACTGCGGCACGGGGATGCCCATCGTGAAGTACGTCATCCCGCAGGGGAAGTCCACGTTGGGGTGGATGCGCTTCTCCTCGAGCATGATCTTCTGCACCGCGTCGCCGATGTCGAACCACTTGCGGAACTGCGGCCGCTCCTTCGTGAGTTTCAAGCCCCATTCGCGGAGGATCGGCGCGCGGTGGTCGCCGTTCTTGTAGACGCGGTGGCCGAAGCCCATGATCTTGCGCTTCGTCGCAAACGCGTTGTCCATGAAGGCACGCACGCGTTCCAGGGCATCAG
>JBDIVQ010000236.1:0-3040 GCA_039794345.1 Phycisphaerae bacterium
AATTGACGCTGGAATGCGCTTTTTTTGCCTGATCGCCGGCCCTGTCACGGGTTATCTGGACTGTAACGTGACGGTGGGTCCCTTGACCCCGACCAACCCGCCGGGTTTCCCCCCCCCCCCCCCAGACACTCGCCCTGATCGCACTGCTCGTGTGCATCTGGCTCGTTGATAGCGCTGCCGTGGCGCTGGGGCAGCGGTGGCGGCAGGAGCCGGGCCGCTGGGAGTTCACGGGAAAGATGGTCGTCAGACCCCTCCAGGTCGAGCACTGGATGGAGCGCGGTTTCACGCGCGAGCAGGCGCAGATTCTCTACGCGCGGGCCGTCGCGTACACCCTCGACACCCTCGGCGAGCACGTCTACCGCTACCACGAGCGGATGGATGAGTACTGGTTCTTCGTCCCGCCGGGCCGGTCGGAGAACGACATCGGCGAGCAACTCATCGCCACGGGGTACTACCGGTACGTGTGTCCGAACTGGAAGACGTATCCGATGGGTGGCGTGACCACGACGATGCGCTTCAATGAGTATCCGGACGATCCGCTTCTCGACAACCAGTGGCATCTCAAACGAATCGAAGCGCCGGCCGGTTGGCAGATCCACCATGAAGGACATGACGACGTGGTGCTGGGCGTCAGCGATTCTGGAATGTGGGAGGATCACCCGGATCTCAGCAATCTCAATGAGTACCGTCGCGAGGGATGGAGTCAATCGGACCAACTTTGGGAACTGAGTGGCGGCAACATTTTTCAGGGTGGCACATACTGCCACGGGACAATCGTACTCGGTGCCGCAGCCGCAACAGGGAATAACGAAGTTGGTGTATCCGGTATTGGCTGGTCCTTGCGCCATCGGATGCTGGAGTTTGGAAATGGGCACACGGACGACGCGATAAACACGCTGTGGGTGTCCGCCGAGGCGGGCGACAGAGTGATTTGCAGCACAACCGGCGACGACTTTACGGACATCGAAGGGGTGTGGCAGCTCTGGGCGGACAATACGGACCTTCTTCACGAAGGCTATCCGAATGTCCTCATTGTGCATTCAGCCGGAAACGTCCCGGACTTTGTGTATCCTCCATTTCCGGACATGATCATAGTTGGAGGCACGAATACATCCGATGCCGTCTGGTATGAGGATGAGAGCACGGGTTCGTCAGTCGGGTCACACGTGGATGTCATGGCGCCTGCCGTGGGCATTTATTCGACAAAGTGCGGATCCTATGGCGCATCGAGCTTTGGTGGAACGTCGTGGGCTACGCCACAGGTTGCCGGTCTTTGCGCGCTCATTTGGTCCTACGATCCGGAGCTGACCGCAAACGAGGTTCGAGCCTTGTTGTACGCGGGGTGCGATGAGCATGTCGGATATGATCCTGACCTGCATGGATACGGCCGCATCAACGTCTTCAACTCTCTCGCCCTCGCTTCTGGAGATCTCTGGACGCGCGATCCGCATCCTGGACGCGCCGGTGAGGACAACATTTTCAAGGCGGCCGGCGCGACGGACCAAGCAACGGTGCGGTTCTACTACGGCACCGCAACCGGCCAGACACAGGTGTCCGGCTGCTCGGCTGGGACGTGCGTCGGCATCGACAACGCTTCGGTGTTGGGGACGGCGACGGCGACGTCCAACGGAGCGGCGGTTCTTGATGAGATATTCGTACCGAGTGGTTGGGCTGAGACGACGGTCTACCTCCAGGCCGTGGACCTGAGTGATTGCCGCGTGTCCAACATCATTGTGTACACGTTTCCACCGTTGAACTGATCCGCTCTCCGCAGCAAATGTAAGGAGCATCGTGATGAATCGAATGTCCTATGCATTATGTCTTCTTACCGTCATGAGTGTGAATTCCCACGCGATGAAAGCCAGCGCCGTTGAGACCGGGCCTGACGAGTTGATTATCGTCATTGAGGGAACCTGCCCAGGGCGACTGTCCGTTCGATGGGATGGCGCAACGCCGAACCACACGGGGGCGTTGGTCTACAGCGACGCGACGGGGAACTACGTGCTGCCAGGTCCGCCGTGCGACGGCACTCTGCTCGGTCTTGGATCAAGCGGCATCCGCTTGGTGAGGACGTTTCAGACCGGTCCGAACGGATCGGGTCAGATGGTCGGCCACGCGCCTGCCTTTGCCTGTGGAGGGTACCTGCAAGTGATTGTCATCGAGGGCAATCGCCCCTGCCCGACCAGCAACGCCGTGCAGATTCCGCAGTGAAGGAGAGTCGCGTGAAACACACTTTTCTGGCCGCAGCAGTGGCCGCTCTCGCCTGCCTCGGCGCGGCGAGCATCGCCCCGGCGCAGGTTGTCATCACGCTCGACGGTTCATGCCCGGGCGTCGTGCGCTTTCGCTGGGAGGGAGCGAGTCCGAATCAGTGGGCCGGCCTCATCTACAGTGATGAACGCGGGAACTTCACACTGAATCAGCCGTGCGGCGGAACAGTGACGGGCCTGGGAGTTCGCGGCCTGCGGCTCGTGGCGGTGTTTCGGACCGGTGGCGACGGTGAGGGCGCTGTGAGCGGGCGAGCCACTACGCCGTCGTGCGGCGGGTTCCTTCAGATGGTCGTGCAGGACGGCAATCCCTGCACCACCAGCAACGTTCTCCAGATTCCGCAGTGACCTGCCGCGACGTCACGTCGCACGCGTCAACCGCCGGTACTTGATCCGGTGCGGCTGGTCGGCTTCGGCGCCGAGTCTGCGGCGGTGGTCCTCTTCGTACGCGCTGTAGTTGCCGTCGAACCAGCGCACCTCGCTGTCGCCCTCGAAGGCGAGAATGTGCGTGGCGATGCGGTCGAGGAACCAGCGGTCGTGGGTGATGACCACGGCGCAGCCCGCGAAGGACTCCAGCGCCTCCTCCAGCGCCCGCAGCGTGTTCACATCAAGGTCATTCGTCGGCTCGTCGAGGAGGATCACGTTCGCACCGCTCTTGAGCATGCGGGCCAGATGCACGCGGTTGCGCTCGCCGCCTGAAAGATTCTCGACGCGCTTCTGCTGGTCAGCGCCGGTGAAGCCGAAGCGGGCGACGTAGGCGCGGCTGTTGACGGTGA
>JBDIVQ010000237.1:0-3009 GCA_039794345.1 Phycisphaerae bacterium
GAGTCGAGAAGACGCGGCATTAGCGCACGTCCATTTCAACTGGAGCGACGGTGCCACTGCACGCTCGCTGCTCTGAGCGAGAGTGCAGTGCGAAGGGCAACGGCGGACGATCGTGCCTGCACCCTCGGCATCGAACTCCGCCCCGGGCGGCGGCGTTCGATGCCACCCTTCAGCCATACGTCCGAGGTGGATGCGCCAGGGTGCCACTGCACGCTCGCTGCTCTGAGCGAGAGTGCAGTGCGAAGGGCAGCGGCGAACGATCGCGCCTGCACCCTCGACATCGAACTCCGCCCCGGGCGGCGGCGTTCGATGCCACCCTTCAGCCATACGTCCGAGTGGATGCACCAGGGTGCCACTTCACGCTCGCGGCTCCGGGCGAGAGTGCAATGCGAAGGGCAACGGCGATCGATCGCGCCTGCACCCGCGACATCGAACTCCGCCCCGGGCGGCGGCGTTCGATGCCACCCTTCAGCCATACGTCCGAGTGGATGCGCCGAGTACCCAGTGCCCAGTGCCCAGTACCCAGTGCCTAGTGCCTGGTGCCTGATGCCCAGTGCCCACCGCCCACTGCCTAGTGCCCACTGCCTACCGCCTTTCCCCCGCCTCCCCTACTCGATCCTCACCACGTTGCTCGTCTTGCAGCGGCTGATGTCGATGAGTTGGAGGTAGGCGCCGCAGACGGCTCGGGGGATGGTGGTCACGATGCGCCCGGCGCCGAAGTCGCCGGCGGAGCCGGTGAAGGCGACCTGAAGGTCGAGCGCGCCGAGGCCCAGGCGCGTGCCGGCGCAGGGGTTGCCGTCGGGGATGACAAAGTTGCCGGTGCGCCGGCCGAAGAGGATGGCGATGCGGGCGCGGCGGTCGGGCGTGGCCTGGAACCAGCGGACCTCGATCTCCCCGCCCGGCCCGCTGGAGCAGTCGGGGACTTTCTGCAACGTGAGCACCGGCGACGGACAATTGCCGGGCTCGCCGGGGTCGAGGTCGAAGGAGTAGACAGCGCCGACGGCGTCAGTCTGAAGACCGCCGACGCATTGAGTCGTGTGCGCTCCGATCGCAGCCAACTGCGCGGACAAACGATTTCCGAGGGCGACCGTGAATCCGAACACGTCCAGCACATCCTGCTCGCGGCCATAAAGCGACTGAGTTGCCACCCACTCTCCGGATGGTTCAAGCCGTTCGAAGAAATAGACGCACCCTGATGATACGCCGAAGTCCCGGTTTTCGGGTGCAGCGGCGAGCAGGCGCGCTCTTCCCTCGCAATCCAGAGAAACGGACTGACCGAAGAACATGTCGTTCGGATTCGCAACAGGTGGAACCAAATGTGCCTCCTGGCGCCATGTGCCGTCAGTTGATCGGAGGTAGAGGTACGTCGCTCCCGCTCCTGACGGGAATCCGAAGCCGCCTTCATTCGTCCGTCCGACTGCAGACCGGTGGCTAGCTCCGGGAATATCGAGCACGGGCGCTATGGACACGTCCTGTCCGAAAAGATCCTGGTCATACGGATCCGGAGCTTGGAATTGCGCTTCAAGCCTCCATGAGTTTGAGACAGATTCGAATCGATAGAAATACGCCGACCCGGGCTGCACATTGGGTCCAACATACAAGTGTCCGGACGCGCCGACCACTAAGATCGTCGAACCACTGCTCTCGGCCGCCGAGAGTCCGAATCCAAACGCATCCTCGGGAGAGCCGTCGGGCGCCTGAAGATGGGCTTGTTGTCTCCATATTCCCTGCCCGTCGCGCTCGAAGACATAGGCGGAGCCGATGACACCCGTCGAGTCTGATCCCGGCGCGCCGACGACCAGAAACGTGCGCCCGCCCGCGGTCGCCCAGGCAACCTCGTTTCCGAACCACCCGAAGGGAACGGAGACATCGGGAACAACTTCTCCCTGCTGAACCCACTGATTCGATCCGTCCAAGGCGAACACATACACCTTGCCTGCATCGTCGTCGATCAGACTGTTGTACGGGCTCGCGCCGGCGAGCAGCCATTCATTGCGCGTTGAGTCAAAGTGGATGGCGGTGGCGTTTCCAAACGCATCGAACGGTCGGAGATCGTGCGGTCGAAGATCCGATTCGAACTCCCACTGTCGCGTGATCGGATTCAGCACATAGGTCGAAATGCGGCCGCCGGGAAGGTCGTATCGCCCCACCGCCATGCGATTGTCGCGCACCGAAAGCGATCGTCCAAAGCCGTTGCCGTCATTGCACGGGCTGATGAGCCGCTGCAACTGGACCGGGGGACAGGGTCGGGTCTGCGCCACGACCGAGGGTGGCGCCCCGATCACGCCGAGTGCGACGAGAAGCGCTCCCAGGGACGGTATGCTCATGCGCCGCATGTCCCAACTCCTTGCGTGTTCCTGTGTCTGCTGACGCGATCGAGGGGTGCGGCGTCAATATGGAATGACATACACACCGCCGCGGTCATTTGCGGACCCGTTTCCGTAGTTTGTCGTGTCCCACCCTGGTGCCCCGAACATGAGTTCATCGTTGCTGTCCTGATCGTTGTCGATGTCACCGATGAACATGACAGAGCGACCAAGGTAGGGCGCTTCATTATCGTAGAGATCGGCATCACAGAGAATCTGGTAATACCGGAAGGCGCTGCTGGCGGCCCAGGTCTCGTGTCCGCCATTCTCGCCGACCGTCATGCTTCCCGAGTAGCGGAAGAGGTAGGCAAAACCACGATCGTTCCTGAGTTGTGGCGGGCTGTAGGCACAGCTGTTTCCCCGCGGAGCTCCGATCAAAAGGTCGGCGCGGGAGTTGTCACCCTTGTTCGTGTTGCCGTTGCAGGCGAGGGCATAGCCGAAGAGGACGTAGTCGTCGCCCGTCGGCCCGTCGATGATGATGTTGGCGTTCGCCGCTTCCCAGACGTAGGGGTCGCAGCTCGGCCAGCCGGCGGAGTAGTTGGGCATGAGGGGCTGGGATGAAGAGCAGTTGTGGCCGCGAAACACGCTTTTGATTATCCTGATTTTTGTCCCCTTGTCAAGGGACTTTTCCGGAATCGCGCCC
>JBDIVQ010000238.1:0-3004 GCA_039794345.1 Phycisphaerae bacterium
CCTTGACAAGGGGACAAAAATCAGGATAATCAAAAGCGTGTTTCGCGGCCACAACTGCTCTTCATCCCAGCCCCTCATGCCCAACTACTCCGCCGGCTGGCCGAGCGGCGACCCCTACGTCTGGGAGCGGGCGAACGCCAACGTCATCATCGACGGGCCGACGGGAGAGAACATTGTGCAGTTCGGCTACGCCATGGCCTGTAACGGTAACACGAACAAGCAGACCGACTCGTCCGCCGACTTAATCGTAGGAGCGCCGCGGGGTGATAGCCCTTGCCAGTACTCGCCCAGCCATCTCAACCAAAACCGCGGATTTGCCTTCCTCTTCCGCGTCCCGAGCACTGTGGACCCTGGAGAAGACGGCGACCATCACACCTGGGCCGCCGTCGCCGACAGCGCTGAGTACTACCGGATCGGCTGTAGTAATGACTTGAAGAAGTGGGCACCGCAACTCGGTCGATCCATCGCTTTCATCGGTGATGCTAATATCGTAGCCAACTACAACGATGACTTCGTGATCGGCTGTCCGAGTTGGGACACGACAACCTATCCCACCGCTGCCGATGACCGCGGCGGCATTTACTTGATTGCACACTGATTAAGTGCAGTCCGCGCCGCATCGCGCGTGGTCAAGCGAGGGGTCCCCATGAACACCAACCCAATCTCGACTCTTCGAGCATGCGTCGTCGTCATAGCACTCGCGCCAACCACGCACACGCTGGCAGCCCTTCCGTGCCCCCCTGAGCAGATTCAGCGCGTCATGCCACCTGGCTGCGCGGGTTCAATCAGTTTTGGCCAGACGGTTGCGATCAGTAATGATCGCCTCGCCGTTGGTCGGTACAACCCCGCGGGCGGTCGTGTCACCACCTATACACTTGACCCGGCGTCCGGGTTTTGGCAGTTCGATGCGGACTTGGTGCCACCGGACCTGACATCCCACGATTCGTTCGGCCACTCCGTGGAGTTGCATTACGACTTTGTCGAGGATCAATGGCTCCTCGCGGTTGGGAGTCAGAGCCGCAACACGTCACAGCGGGACACGGGGACCGTCTATGTTTACGCGCTTGATTCCCTGGGCGGGTGGGAGTTGGAGGCGGAGATTCTGCCGGATGTACTCGTTCCTTACGGCTGGTTTGGAACCAGGGTGACATGGGCGGCGGCGAGTGAACGGACATTCCTCGTTGTCGGAGCGCCCGGGTCGCCCGATCATGGCGTCATCGGGTCTGTGTACGTATTTGAGCAAGACCTGCAGGGCATCTGGCGCCAACAGGCGCAACTTCAGGCGCCCGACGGCGTACCTGACAACGGATTCGGCAGGAGCATTTCCGCAGCGGAGAATGGCGACGCGACCACTCTTCTGGTCGGCGCTCCGGCGTGTCAGTCCGTGCCTGAGGGACCCGCCGGCGCTGCCTACGCGTATCGATTCGATCGATCGTCTGAAGAATGGGTGCTGGAAGCGACGTTCAACGCACATGTTCCAATGCCGTGTGACCGGTTTGGAAGTGATGTCGCGGTCGTCGCATTGAATGACGCGCCGGACGCAACGCATCGAGTCGCGGTCGGCGCCCGTGGCGAGAACGGCAACGGTTCATCCCTCGGACCGGGCGGCGTCTACATCTTCCGCCGCGTCGTCGGCGGCGCCTGGGAAGAGGAGACGCGGATTCCGCCGCCTGTGCCCAACCCGACCGACGTCGCCTTCGGCCACAGCGTTCACTTCGCTCCTGACGACCCGAATCGCTTGCTCGCCGGCGCTGTGAACAGCCGCGAGTTCGGCCCTGAGTCGGGCAGCGCCTACATGGTCGAGCGCGACGCCACGACTGGCGAATGGTTCGCCGTCCAAGGGCTGTGGGGTCGCGAGCAGGATGGTTACGACGCCTTCGCGGTGGACCTGGCTCTCGGCAGCGGCGCATCGGCCGACATGGCTGTCGTCGGCGCGCTGGCCACGCAATGTCCCGGCGGGACCCAGTTCGACGCCGTCGGCGCTGTCTACTCCTTCGACCTCAGCCCCGGCGAGCCGGGGAACTGTCCGCCGCCGGTGCTCACCTTGCAGAAAGTCCCCGACTGCGCCGGCGGGCAGGGCGGCGAGATCGAAGTCCGCTGGTTCCAGGCCACGCCCGACCGCCGCGCCCGCATCGCCATCCTCTTCGGCCGGCGCACCGGCAACTTTGTCATCCCCGACGGCAACCCCTGCGCCGGCACGCGCCTGGGCCTCGGTTCGCTTGATCTCCAAGTCGCCTTCACCGGCTCCGCCGGTGACTTCGGCACCGGGCGCCTTGTGACCACCATCCCCCGAGCCGTCTGCGGCGCCTACCTCCAGCTCGTGGACATCAGCCGCTGCAAGACGAGCAATGTGGTGAGGATCGAGTAGGGGAGGCGGGGGAAAGGCGGTAGGCAGTGGGCACTAGGCAGTGGGCGGTGGGCACTGGGCATCAGGCACCAGGCACTAGGCACTAGGCACTAGGCACTGGGTACTGGGCACTGGGCACTGGGCACTGGGCACTGGGTACTCGGCGCATCCACTCGGACGTATGACTGAAGGGTGGCATCGAACGCCGCCGCCCGGGGCGGAGTTCGATGTCGAGGGTGCAGGAGCGATCGTTCGCCGTTGCCCTTCGCACTGCACTCTCGCCCGGAGCCGCGAGCGTGCAGTGGCACCCTGGCGCATCCACTCGGACGTATGGCTGAAGGGTGGCATCGAACGCCGCCGCCCGGGGCGGAGTTCGATGTCGAGGGTGCAGGCGCGATCGTTCGCCGTTGCCCTTCGCACTGCACTCTCGCTCAGAGCAGCGAGCGTGCAGTGGCACCCTGGCGCATCCACCTCGGACGTATGGCTGAAGGGTGGCATCCAACGCCGCCGCCCGGGGCGGAGTTCGATGTCGAGGGTGCAGGCACGATCGTCCGCCGTTGCCCTTCGCACTGCACTCTCGCTCAGAGCAGCGAGCGTGCAGTGGCACCGTCGCTCCAGTTGAAATGGACGTGCGCTAATGCCGCGTCTTCTCGACTC
>JBDIVQ010000239.1:0-2985 GCA_039794345.1 Phycisphaerae bacterium
TTCCCGCCTGTGCAGCGGCAATGAACTGTTCTATTCAGGTGACTCCGACAAGGTCAGGCATTCTCGTTTCCGAGAACGCCCAACGAGGGGGCTTGGTATCAGCAGTTAGAAGCTCTTCTGGTGACCGGCCACAGCGGGCTGTTGCCGGGGCGTGCTGATGACGGGGGTCCTGGCGGGAGCCTTTTCACCGGGAGGAGTGGCTTCCGAAGCGGTGGTGATGTCGGTGGCCTTCGCATTCTCAAAGATGCGCTTGGCGGCGGCCACATGCTCTGACGTCTGCGCATGTGCCGCGATGAGGATGTTCCCATCCTTGATCTTCCCTTCGTAGCGCTTGGCCTCGATCTCGGGAATGCCCAGGCCGATCAGGGCGCCGGTGATGCCACCGACCGCGGCTCCGATGGCGATGCCGCTGAGCGAAGCCATGATGGGCCCGGCTGCGATGAACGGGCCGAGGCCGGGAATCGCGAGCAGTCCGATGCCGGCGAGCAGTCCGACGGCGCCGCCGACGACTCCTCCGGCGCTGGCGCCCACGGCGGCGCCTTCGGGAGCCTTGGTGTTGGTTTCGTGGGCAAAGTCACGAGTGCTGGACTTGTCCGGGAACAACACGGAGATGTCGTTGTCAGCGAAGCCCGCGTTCTTGAGCTCGGTCACGACGTTGTTGCCGACCTGCTGAGTCGGGACGATACAAAACACTGAGGTACTCACGGCATGTCTCCTTTGAGGAGTGTGGGGGAAATGTGGACTGGCTTGCTTGAGTGCGGCTGGTGCGCCCGCGGCGCTGGTCAATTCGTTTTGATCTGCAACTGGTTGTCGACCTTCGTTACGCCAGGGACGGCCTTGGCTTTGTTTTCGATCAAGTCCTTCTCGGCCTGACTCCCAACGACGCCCTTGAGCGTCACCACGCCGGCCGCGTCGGTGATGATCGTGATGTTCTGTGCGGCCAATGTCAGGGTGCTGTCATCCATGATGGCGCGTCGAATAGCGGCCGTGATGGCGATTGCCGCGCTCGATTCCGATTGATCCATGAGAGTCGTCTCGCCCGTTTGGCCGGACGTGTCGGGCTTCTTCATGGCGCCGGACGTATCGGGGGCGGCAGGGGCGGGTTCCGACTTCTTTTCGCACGCGGTCATCGACATCCAGACGCCGAGAAGGACACAGAGAAGAGCGCGAGGAGCATTCATGGTTCAGATCTCGATTCTGCCGCGGGTAGCAAGGTGCGGCCATCGTCGGCTTGTGCCAGTCTCACTGGCTTTGGCGGCCCCGCGACCATTACAGAGTTGCGGCGGCGTTGACTACGTTCATGGCAAGGTCAGTCAGGGACTGATCCGTTGTCTTTTCTTCGTTCAGAGTCCTGTTGAGAATCGCCACGTCCTTGCTCCGATCGAGCAGCGCCGCAAAGGTGCGCAGGCAGCCATACGAGGCGATCTCGTAATGCTCAATCTTCTGGGCGGCGCAGATGAGACCGGCGTCACGGACCTCCGCATCCACGTCGGCTTCGATCAGAGTCGTGCCTTCCTCAACGAGGCCGAGTGTTGCCGTGCAGACTTTCAGCCCCGGTCCCTGGCCCAGGTCCGACAGGATGCCATCGAGGCGCACCAGTTGCAGGCGCGTTTCCTTGAGATGCCGGTTGAAAGCCGCCTTCAACTCCGGGTGATGGGCCGACTCTGCCATCTTCGGCAGGGCCGCGATGATCTGGAGTTCGCAACTGTGCATGTCCTGCAGCTGATCCAGATAGAGGTCAGCCAGAGTCGTGATCTTCATGGTCGCGTCCTTTCAGGTAGCCGGGTGTGCTGCACAAGGGCATTTGCGTCGGGCCTTCAGCGTGGCGTCGCCGGCAGGCGAGCCTGTTGGTCTCCGTTGCCGGACCGATGTGTTCATTGATTGACTCTCTTGTCTCAAGTCGCCGTCACCAGCGCTTCCCACTCGTCTCCGCCCGGTCTCCGGCGAAGACACCTCGAGCCGACTGAAACACCTGGACCAGGTTGCCACTGGTGAACGCACGCAACCACGGTCCCCGTGGTCGTCCCGACTTCGCATGCCGGTTCGCTGCGATTGCCGAGTGCCTGCCACATTGGCGATCTGCGGCCGCATCGTTGGCTTGACCTCCACCATCGCTCCATCCTCTCCGCCGCCGCGCGCACGCCGCCTACCGGTGAACGCCAAAAACAAAAACCGACCCAATGCTGCACACGAAGTGCGGAACTGAGTCGGTCTACTCTTTAACCGGCCTGCCGCCGAAGCGGCCTGCCCGTGATCTAGTCTTCCGACGCTGGAGCCGTTTCGAGATCACGCGCTCCAGCGAACAGCCGATGATACGCCGTCCGATTGAACAATCCAGACGATTTCGGGAATTGCGATGAAGGAACTTCTCCATGAGGCGCCTTTCCAGCGCCATCCGTCGGGACTGCCGCGGCAAAAGGCCTCCGGCAAGGCGAGAGCAGTCCCGGCACGCCCCATTCAAGCCAGTTCGCTTCGCGCCACTCTTCTTCGCCGTGCCGGCGGATGGAGAGCGAGCCGGTCGATCTCCGGCTGAAAGAGGCAGCGCTGCGCGCAGCGGCAGGCGCCAATCACACCCGCGTGTGCTCGTGCACTGCATGCTGTGGAATCAGCCCCATCCATTCGCTCATTGCAGACTGGCGCTTGAAACTGCCGCAGATTCGCGGTCACGGTCTGTCGATGTCCCGCGGGCCGGCGGTCGTGAAGCCGTGATGGGGCCACCCCAACGGCCCAACGCGTTCCGCGGCGATATCGTGTTGACGCCGTCGCGGCCCCATTTCACCATTCCCGCGAGACAACCGCTGAGAAAAGGAGCGCCATGAAGTCGAAGCACATCTCACGCCGCGCGTTCATCCGATCGACCACCACCGCAGGAGCGGCGATCTTCGCCACGCCGGCGCTTGCCTCTCTCCTCTCACCCCGCGCCTCGCGGCCTTTCAGCCGCGACACCACCCTGCGCGTCCTCTCCATCGGCGTCATCGGGACCAT
>JBDIVQ010000240.1:0-2938 GCA_039794345.1 Phycisphaerae bacterium
TCTACAAGTTCACCCGCCGCACCGGCTATCGACGCAAGACCGGCCACCGCCAGCCCTACATCGCCGTCGAGATCACCGACATCAAGGCGTAACGCCGCCGGAACCGGAGCATGGGCGTCGTGCCCGTGCGAGTCGATGGCATTGCCGCGAAGATGCACAAAAGGAACGTGTGGGCGACCAGTCCGAAGCGCTGGCGAGAATGCACTGTGCGCGGCAGGACATGCGACTGCCGCTACTTCCCCTCGCACGCCGCGTGAAACATCTCCCACAACTCGTTCTGGTTCGCATCGGGATCGACCTTGATGCGATACGTGGAAACGATCTCCCGGCAAACCCGCTCGGCGTCAGCGTCGTGCGCAACATTCCGAACGGCAAATCCTTGATAAAACAAGGTATTGTCGGGCCACACACGCAAGTCCCAGAGTCCTCCATAATGCGGAGCGAGTGCCTTTGCTCCATTTCGACTCAGCAGTAGCGTCTGTGTGCCGGCATTGTTGTACTGATACTTGCCGAGGGCGACAGCCATGTAGCGGGTGAACTGGTCCGAAGACATGGCCGCCAGTTCCGATACGGTGAGCGGCCGAACGTGCCAACAGAGCATGTTGAACTCGAACGTTTGAGATTGGTCGAGGTGCTCGCCCGCCCGTCTGATCGGCAACGAGAGGTATTCGCTGCGAAATTGATTACTCGATGCACTTGGTGCCGCCCACCTGCTCCATCCTGCCGGCGCATCCATCGTGTGGGTTGTGGACTCGACTGCAATTGCATACGGCTCATACGTACGGGCCCGGAGGACCGCCAGCACAAAACCGTCGCCCTTCAGCAGAACTGCCCAAGCCTCGCCGGTCGTTTCATGTCTCGCGACTTTGATCAGTTCAATCTCACCCGACAGCCGAAACTCCGCATATCCCAGGTCAATCAGCGTCCCTTCCATCGAACCGCGTCGGTCTTCGCATTGCACCGCCACGACCGGCACGGCCAGCGTCGCCTCATCGAGTTGCGAATACGCGTACATCCGCAGCCCGACTGGTACGGCCTTGAACAGCGCGAACACCAGCACCGTCGCCAGCACGACGCTCAGGATCAACCACTTTCTCTGTCGCCCGCTCACGAACAACAATCCTCCTCGGCTTGAATCCTATCCGCAAGCGCTGGTGCCCGGGCGCGCCTCGCGCGTCCCAAATCGCCCCGATCGGGACACGCCCCGGCCCCGCGCACCTGTATCATGACATCATGCCCGCCCGCGCGCCCCAGCGCCGTCTCACGAAGCGACGCATCCTCTGCGGCGGCGCTGCACTCCTCGCCCTCTTCCTCGCGTGGCAGGTCTACGACATCCTCACCGGCAAGCCGAATGCGAAGATCGACTACGCGGCACAGTTCTACGAACTCTCCGCGAGCGCCCAGCCGGAGGGAGAGAACGCCTGGCCGCTGCTGGTGGAGGTGCTGGAGCGCGTCGATGTCGCGACCAGCCAACTCGCGCAGAATCCCGATGCCACTCAGCGATTCACCGACGGCACGAGCATGCCCGGCTCGTTCAGCGACCTGACTTATCAGCCGGTCTCATCGCGAAAGGTGCGCCCCCATCGGGCGGCGCTGGCGGAACTTGATGCAGACGGGACGTTCGATCTTCTGGCGCAGGTCGCATCGATGCCGCGGTGCGTCAGGCCCCACATCGCCGGGACGCCGTTCCATGAGGCGCATCGGGCGCAGATCTGGTCGCATCTGGCGTCGCATCGGCATCTCGCGCGATTGCAGACCGCACGTTTTGCCGTTGCGGCCTACAACGACGACTGGACGGAGTTTCTCGCTACCGCGGATCAGGCGCTGGCAGGCTGCCGGTTTCTCGACCTTCAACCGTCCCTTATCGAGCATCTCGTCGCCGTCGCCTGCATTGACCTGCTGCTCGGCGAAATTCGCACGACGCTTGTCGAACGATCGCTCAAGGAGCACACCGCCCGCGACTTGCTGATGGTCATCGACCGGCGACTCGACCTGCCGCCTCCGGAGCATGTGCTCGCCGGCGAGCGCTTGCTCTACCTTGACCAGTTGCAGCATACATACACCTCGTCCGGCCGCCTGCCGATCTCTTCGTTCGGTCAGTTTACCGCTCAGGCCAACAACCCGATGCTTGTTCCCGCAGCAGGCGCGGGCATGTCGGCGCGCGACGCGGCAGCTGAAATCGGTGCTGTTCTCATCCCCGGCCGCTCGGGCGCCGAGCGCCTCTACGAAGAGTATTTCAACGAAGCGTTGCGCCTCACCCGCGTCACCGGAAATCCGCGCGACGAAAGCAACTGGCAAACCTGGTCCCGAAGCCTCCCGATCCACCAGATCGTCGTGCGGGCCAACACCTTCGATCCGGGTTCGCTGGCCGCCTCGTGGCAGGGCACTCGCCACTCCATCGCCGCGACGCGGCTCATGCTCGGCCTTGAGATCTACATCAGGCGGCACGGGCGGGCGCCGGAGAGTCTCGAAGATCTCGTGCCCGACTGCCTGCCCGAGATGCCTGTCGATCCGCTCAACGGCAAGGGGTGGGGGTATCGTCTCCGAGGGCCAAACGCGAGCATCGCCGATTACGACCTCTGGTCCTTCGGCCGCGACGGGGAGGACAACAACTGTTATGAAGGCGACGGCACCGTCAGCCTCCGCCACACGCCCGGCACCGACATCTGGATCAACCAGCCGCGACACATTCCCGAGGGATTGGTGCGATGAGCGGGGAGCGGGGGGCGTTGAAGGGAAAGCGGCAGGCGGGGAGAGCGCCTTGAATAGCAACATGCCGACCACGACCTGGCGCGATCGCTGGCTGCGCAGGAGGCGGATCATCGCCGTGCTGTGTTGTCTAGCAGCGCTCTGGCTTGCGTGGCAGGTCTACGACATCGTGACCGGCAAGCCGAGTCCGAAGGTCGATTACGCGACGCCGTTCTACGAGTTGATCGAG
>JBDIVQ010000241.1:0-2937 GCA_039794345.1 Phycisphaerae bacterium
CTCGAAGACTCGCTCATCGTGGGCGTGTGCTCCTCAATGCCACGATTCCTCGAAGACTCGCTCATCGTGGGCGTGTGCTCCTCAATGCCACGATTCCTCGAAGACTCGCTCATCGTGGGCGTGGCCGAATTACCATCCGAAGCGCTCTTCCTTCCACGGGTCGCCGTGCATGTGATAGCCGTTGACTTCCCAGAAGCCCGGCGCATCGGTCGCGCGCAGTTCGATGCCGGTGATCCACTTCGCGCCTTTCCAGAAGTACAGGCGCGGCACGATGCCGCGCACTGGATAGCCGTGTTCGGCGGCCAGCGGCTGGCTGTCGTGCAACCAGGCGAGAATGCAGTCCTCCGCCGTGAACTCGTCGAGCGGCACGTTGGTCGTCCAGTCATTGTTCGGCGCGCTCGCCGCGTGCTGCATGACGAACTTCGCCTCCGGCCGCGGCCGGGACATCTCGACGATCAGGCGCGTCGGCACGCCGGTGAAGACGTTGTTGAGGCGCGACCAGTGCGTTACGCAGTGAATGTCGCACTTCACATCGACCTGCGGCAGAGCGGTGAACTGCTCCCAGTTGAGCGTGTAGGGGTTGTCGCACAGCCCCCAGACGCGCAACTGCCACGTCGCGCGGTCGACGTGCGCCACCGAGCCGTAGTGCAGCACCGGCCATTTCTTCGTGAGCGTCTGCCCCGGCGGGGTGCGCGCATCGGCCGATCCGCCCCCGCGCAGCGTGTCGGGGCTGACGATCAACGGCCGACTTCTCGCCTGGTTGAGCAAGATCGTCAATCCTCCACCGGCACGAAGACCGCGCCGGGATCGACCGAGAAGTTCACCATCGTCCCGACCTCGAAGTCGCCGGGCCTCTGCGGCGGCCGCACCTTCACGTGCAGCGGCACAACCGCCCTGACGATCATCGTCGGATGCTCCTGCCCCGTCGCGACGACGCGGCCCTGGATGATCCGCGGCCGGCCGTACACCGGATCAATGAACTGCCCGCCCACGCGCGTCACGTCAATGCGCCGGGCGCTGACCTCGATGCGGCCGCAGATGTGCGACCCGACCGCGGCATCGATCGGCCGGGCGACGACGAGGTGCAGCCGATAGTCCGTCCCCGGCACGGCCAGCACAATCCGGTCCGGAAGCGATTCGAGCAGCGTGCCGCGAACGAGGTGCATTTCGGAGGTGGTCAGCACGGGGCAGTCCTGTGTTAATGTTGGGGGCGGCACCGCCGAAGTTCCCGCCCCAATCGTAGATCCTTCCGCCAGCCGTTCCCGCCCCCACACGCCGGCGCCGGAGCCCGTGCGAGCCGGCGCGTATCTGACGCCGAGTTCGCTATCCGGCGGACGCCCCGAACGCGCAGCGCCACCTTCGCTCCGCTACCGGCACGAGCGGTCCATCCCCTTCCACAACAGACCACGCTCAACCTGTTGGAAGGCTCTCCAAGCGCAGTGCTGATCCAACCTCCTCCCCGCGCACTACGCCATCCGGCTGGGGTGTATCGGATCGGAGTCCCACTGCTTCCAGTGACTCTCATATGCGTGCCGCCAGACCTCGATGTCGATGTCTTCGTTGCCTGCTTCACTTGTGGCGATCATGAAGCGGAGAAACCGAGCAATCGCCAACCCTTGCCTGGCGTCGATGTATTCGATGCGACTTCGATCCCGTTCTCCATCGACGGTGAGGTAGTAACAAAGAAACTCACTGTACCCGCTCCGCAGGCAACGAATCATGGCTGGGGCGAGATAGTAGGCGAATCCGAGCGCCTCCACAAACGAAAAGCCGCCCACGCCGGGCTCCTCTTTCCAGTCGGGATCGTCGACGAGATGTTCCCAATCAGGCTCCCGGTCGCGATCTCGGGCGGCGCGCTGAACTTCGATGCTCTCGTGGAGGTCAATCGCTCTGGCCTCGCTCCACGAGACGCCGCCGGCGCGAGAAGCGCCTCGAAACGCTTCGCGAATCTGAAATTCCACCTCGCGCTGTTCCGGCATCAATTGTTCGGGGCAGTTCCATGTCACGGCATCAGACCTCTACAGCAAGTTGCGTCGGTCGATCGGTGTGCTCGTAGCGCGGTCGCCGCGATGATGGCCTTCGATCACCCGCGAGTCAGCCACATCACTTCGCCGTTCTCCGCATCGCGCTGGCCGCGGGCGCATTCGACGATCACCGCCGCGACCTCGGCGGGGGGCAGTGTCGCCTCGCGCGGGATCACTTCTTCGCTGAATGCCGCGCGCAGCATCGGCGTCTCCACCGCCCCGGGCGCGATGGTGAACGCCTTGATGTGGTGCGCCCTGCCTTCGATCGCGATCGAGCGTGTGAAGGAGTTGAGGGCCGACTTCGCCGCCGCGTAGGCGAAGAAGCCGGGGAAGGGGTCTTTGCTGGCGATGGAACTGACGTTGATGATCCGCCCGCCTCCCTGGCGCACCATCGCGGGCCAGACGCGGTTGATGGCGACGGCCGGCCCGAGAGTGTTGACGGCAAAGGAGGCTTCGAGGTGGCCGAAGTCGATCGCGCCGATGGGTTCGAGTTCGGCCAGCCCGGCGTTGTTGATCAGGACATCGACGCGGCCGAAGGCTTCGAGCGCGGCATCGACCATCGCTTCCACGTCGCCGGGCACGGCCATGTCCGTCGAGCGGAGCAGGATGTCGGTGGCGCCCAGCGCGTTGCACTCCTCGCCGACAACTTCGAGGCGCTCCCCGCCGCGCGCGACGAGGGCGAGGGCGAAATGGAGTTGGGCGAGTCGCAAGGCCGTCTCGCGGCCGATCCCGCTGCTGGCGCCGGTGATGAGTGCGGTGGGGGGCATGGGGGAAGACCAGGCACTAGGCACTAGGGACTAGGCATTGGGGAGAGAGACCTCGGCGTGTCAGGCTCGATTGCATGTGCCCCATCGCCTGGTGCCTGGTACCCAGTGCCTGATCCCTAGTGCCTAGTGCCTAGTGCCTAGTGCCT
>JBDIVQ010000242.1:0-2891 GCA_039794345.1 Phycisphaerae bacterium
GCTCTGCGAATCGTGGGATGCGTTTCACGATGGGGCTCCACGAATCGTGGGGTGCATCTGAACCCCGTTCAATACCGCCGCTTCCCTCCATTCGCCGATGACATCACCGGCCCATGAACCGTTATCCCCTGCAACCGAGGCCGCGGCGCTGGGAGGCGCGGCTCAGTCCGCTGGTCATCCGCCTCGCGCGGGCGCTGCGCCGGCGGCGGGCGGCGAAGCGCGAGCGGCTCATCGGCGTCGAGGTGCGCGGGGCGGAGATTGTCCGTGAGGCCGTGCAGCGAGGCCAGGGCGTGCTCATCACCCCCAACCATCCCGGCCACGCGGATGCCTACATCATGTTCGAGGCGGCCGACGCCGCGGGCATCCCCTTCTACTTCATGTCCGCGTGGCAGGTGTTTGCGTTGCAGGGGCTGCTCGGCCGGTGGCTGCTCACGCGGCACGGCTGCTTCAGCGTTGATCGCGAAGGGGCCGACAAGGAAGCCTTCCGCACCGCCGTCGAGATCGTGCGCGAGAAGCGCGAGCCGCTCGTCGTCTTCCCCGAGGGGGAGGTCTATCACCAGAACGATCGGGTGACGCCCTTTCGCGAGGGGGCGGCGGCGATCGCCTTGTCGGCCGCGAAGAAGGCGACGCGCGAGATCGTCGCGATCCCCTGCGCCATCCGTTACCACTATGTAGACGATCCGATGCCGCAGATGCTCGATCTGATGAATCGGCTCGAGGAGAAGGTGCTCTGGCGGCCGCGGCCGGACCTGCCCCTGCCGCAGCGCATCTACCGCTTCGCCGAGGCGGTCCTCGCACTCAAGGAGATCGAGCACATCGGCCAGACGCAGGAGGGGACGCTGCCGCTGCGGACGACGATGCTCGCGGACCACATTCTGCGCGGCATCGAGGGGCGCTACGCCATCGCGTCACCGGCGGGCGGGAGCGACCTCGGCGCGACGATCCCCGTGCGGGTGAAGGAAGCGCGGGCGGTGGCGCTGAAGCGGCTGGCGGAACTCGAGGGAGAGGGTGTCGAGGGTCGCGAAGCCGCAAGCGGCCCATCGCGCGTCGAGATCGCCAATGATCTCGACGATCTCTTCCTCGTCCTCCAGGCGTTCAGTTATCCGGGCGACTATGTGGATGAAAGGCCGACGGTCGAGCGCCTCGCCGAGACGCTGGACAAGTTTGAGGAGGATGTGCTGGGGGCGGCGAGCGCGACGGTCCGCGCCGACCGGCGCGCGACGCTCGCCTTCGGCGAGGCGATCGTCTGCGGGGGAGGCGGGGCCGGGGGCCGCCTGCGGGCGGGTGATCTGACGGCCGCCCTCGAAGCCGCCGTACAGGCCTTGCTCGACGGCCGCACCTAAAAAAAGGCCCGGTTTCTCCGCGTCAGACCATTGCATTCGCGTCCTGCTTCCGGTATGCTCATAGGGTTGATCCCCGAGAGGATGCGCGGGGCCCGGGCGGGCCCGGGCAGGGGGAATGGCGTCAGATTGCCGCAACATGCGAGGCGCCGCAACGAAGGCAGAGGAAGGACGTCATGCTGATGCACCGAAGAGGATCCAGCGGCTTTACGCTCATCGAACTGCTCGTGGTGATCTCGATCATCTCGCTGCTCATCGCCCTGCTCCTGCCGGCGCTTTCTTCGGCGCGGCACGCGGGGCGGAAGATCCAGTGCGGCTCGAACATGAAGCAGATCGCCGCGGCCCTGCAGACCTACGCCACGGAGAACAGCAGTTACGTCCCGCGCGAGGGGGACCAGAGCATCGGCAACGACCCGCCCGTGAACGGGCCGCGCTTCTCGAAGGCGAACTGGGCGCTGGTCTTCCGCCGCTACATCGACTCGAAGTACCGCAACAACGGCTACAACCCGCCGCGCGAACTGTGGGATGAGTTCAAGCCCGTGCTCGTCTACAAGTGCCCCTCGCATCCGAACAAGAAGCACCAGATTCAGTACGTGAACAACGGTCTGGACTTCGCCAGCCCCAGCCGCGTGCGCGAGGACCGCGACGGCCGCATCGCCACGATGATCGAGCACATCCGCAACCCGTCGGGGATGGTCTATCTCTCCGACTTCACCGACGACGCGAACAACGCCTTTGCGAACATGCTCTACGGGGTGAATCAGAGCGATCGCTACATCGCCTCGTGGTACGACGTCTGGCGGGCGGCGCACATCACCGGGGCGGACGGCAACACCGGCGTCGGGCGGCGCGTCGATCGCTGGCGGCACCAGACGGGGTCGAACGTCATGTACGTGGACGGCCACGTCGAGTTCCGCCAGGACGAGTACATCTACGAACTCAAGAGTTGGGACGACGGAATCTACAACCTGCAGCGGAACTGACCGCGACTGCCCATCGCGGCTGATCCCGGCGCGAAAGGAGCATCAGCGATGACTTTCCGTCACACACGCGGCTTCACGCTCATCGAACTGCTCGTGGTGATCTCGATCATCTCGCTGCTCATCGCCCTGCTCCTGCCGGGGCTGGCGTCAGCGCGGAACGCGGGGCGCCGGGCGCAGTGCATCTCCAACTTCCGCAACATCGGCCAGGCGACGCACATGTACGCCGGCGACTGGAAGGGCTTCGTGCCGCGCGAGGGGAACGAGAACTACCTTGAGGAGCGGGGCGGCGGTGCGTACTGGACCGTTTCGCACGTGCCCTGGGCCATGGCGTGCCGCAAGTACGTCGCTCCGCGGTCGGAGTACCGGAACAACTATCACAATCCGCCCAGGGAGTACGGCGACAAGTTCGTCAACGCCAAGATCTACAAATGCCCATCACATCCCAATCCGGGGCACAACGTCTCCTACATCATCAACGGACTCCGCTTCGACCGGGCCGGCGTCGTCAATGAAGGCAACTTCCGCCACGGCAGCGGACGCTACGCCCACCAGATCGAGCGCGTGGTGA
>JBDIVQ010000243.1:0-2890 GCA_039794345.1 Phycisphaerae bacterium
ACCTCGTCGGTGACGAGATCTACTGCAACGGCATCAGCACCTCCCTGCCGCGCGACGTGCAGGACGCCATCGTTCCCCTCATGCCCGGCTGCGAAAGGGCGGTCATTCTCAAGTACGGCTACGCGGTCGAATACGACATGGTCTGGCCGCACCAGATCGACGCGACGTGCATGACCAAGCGCCTCGAGGGCCTCTTCCTCGCGGGGCAGATCAACGGCACGAGCGGCTACGAAGAAGCGGGGGGGCAGGGCGTCGTCGCCGGCCTCAATGCCGTGCGCTACGCGCGTGGCCTTGAGCCGGTCCGCCTCGGACGCGACACGAGTTACATCGGCGTGATGATGGATGACCTCGTGACCAAGACGCCGCGCGAGCCCTATCGCATGTTCACCAGCCGCGCCGAGTTTCGCCTCATTCTGCGCGGCGACACGGCCCCGGACCGCCTCACGCCGCCGGCCCGCCAGTGGGGGCTGATCTGCGACCAGCGCTGGGCGCTGCACGAGCGGCGCGCTGCGCAACTCGAGCGCATCCGTGAAGCGATGGAGACGGTGCGGGTCGAAGGCCGCACGCTGCGCCACCACCTCATCAGCCGCTCGCTCGCGCCGCGGGCCGTCACGTCGCGTCTGCCGCCGGACCTTGAGCCGCGCCTCATCAATGTCGTGGTGAACGACATTCAGTACGAGGGGTACGTCGAGAAGCAGCAGGCCGACATCAGGCGCCTGAGCGAGTTGGAGCGGCGCTCGATCCCCGCGACGTTCGAGTTCGCGCGTGTGCCGGGGCTGGGCAACGAGGCGATCGACGTGCTGACGCGCTTCCGCCCGGCGACGCTCGGCCAGGCGGCGCGCCTCGCGGGCATCAACCCCGCGGATGTCACGCTGCTGGCGATCAATCTCCAGCGCGCGCGGGGATGAAGCGGGATCGAGACCGCGTGATCAGGGAATCTGCACGACGTTGCTCGTGGTGCAGGGGTTGCCGTCCTGCACCACCAACTGAAGGAACCCGCCGCACGAAGGTGCCGCGGCCCGCCCGCTCGCAGTGCCCTCGCCGCCGGCGCCGGTGCGGAAGAGCCACACGAGCCGCAGGCCGCGAGTCCCCAGGCCGGTCATCGTGCCGCCGCACGGCTGGTTCAGTGTGAAGTTGCCGCGCTCATCGCTGTAGATGAGTCCGGCCCATTGATCCGGACTCGCGCCATCCCAGCGAAAGCGCACGACGCCGGGACATGAACCGTCGAGCGTGATGACGACCTGCGCGGCAGCGCCGCTCGCCGCGCCGAGGCAGGCGAGAGCGGCCAGTGCTACGGCCAGAACAGAGTGCTTCACGCGATCCTCCCTCACTGCGGAATCTGGACGACGTTGCTGGTCGGGCAGGGGAAGCCCTGCACAACGATCATCTGCAGGTAACCGCCGCACGCCCGACGCGGAACAGGCCCAGCCAGAGATCCGCTGCCCTCGGGTCCGGTGCGAAAAGACGTCACGAGCTGCAGCTGATGAGAACCAAGCCCCAAGACCGTGCCTTGGCACGTTCCCGGCAACGTGTAGTTCCCGGTATTGAACGCGAAGCACAAGCCAGCCGGCCGATCGGGCGTGGCACCGTCCCAACGCATCGTGAGTTGACCTGGACATTGGCCTTCGAGCGAGATGGTCGGGTTGTCCGGGCTGGCGAGGAATGCGCCAACGCCAGTCGCGTGTGCGCTGCCAGACAGGCATCCAATCAACGTCGCCGTGATCATGCAGATCCGCATAGTGATTCTCCTGAACTGCACAGTCGATCAGTTGGAAGGAAAAGTGAATTGAATGAGATTTGAGATACGGCAATCGCTGAGGTCTACTGCCTGTAGGTATCGGGTTTGGCCCGCCCACCCCCAAGGAACGGTTGCCTGATAGATTGCCGCACCGTTGCTTCCGGCGGTCGCCTCACCGAGCACGGATGCACTCGCAATATCAACGTATACGTTTGAGCAACCGGAGACAGCCGTCTGCCCCGTGGCTGACCCGTAGTAGAACCGAACAGTCGCACCATTCGCAGCCCCAGCCGCCTTGAACTTGTTGGAGACGCCGGCCTCGCCTGGGTGAGGGTCGCGCGCCCAAACCGAGCCTGAGGCGAGTGCAAGTGAATTGAATGCGTTTATGCGGCCATGGCCGTGCAGGTCTGGATCGTAATCCGCAGTTTCGTCACAACCAGCATACAGGTGCGATTCGACTTGACCCGCCGTCAACCCAGGGTCATAAGACCAGATGAGCGCACACAGCCCTGCAACTTGCGGAGTCGCATAGGAAGTACCAGGGTAACCAGGAGTTCCATATGAATCATTCGCGTCTCGCGTCGTTGTGTAGATATCTACAGCGGGCGCCATCACATCGATCATGCTGCCGAAAACCGAGCCCCAGTAGTATTGTTCGTCCTGAACCCAGCGCGAATCCTGTTTGTTTGTCCCCCCCCACGATGACCATGTCTGGGAAAGCGGGATACGTTACGTTGTAGTAGTTCCCCGCCGCCTGGACGATCAGCGTGTCCGGGTATGCTTCCCGAATGTACTCTGTGTTGTCGGCAAAGAGCTGCCAGGTTCCTTCCACATCCCAGAAAGCACTTCCTGTCGTGCTGCAAATCACTCGATCTCCCGCACCAGCGGACGTCCAGAAGCACTGGAGAACTTGCTGATCGGTGAATGATCCGCCCTTCAGCATTCGGTGGCGCAACGACCAGCCGATGCCCGAAACTCCGAGTGTGTCGTTGTTTCCCGTCGCGGCCGCGATGCCGAGCACCAGAGTCCCGTGACCCACGGTGTCATTGATGTTGCCGCCTTGTCCCTCCCACAACTCCGTCTCGACGTTGTATCCGACGCGGCGGAACTCGTCCAGGTCGCTGAGGTCTTCGTGACTCACGCGCATGCCTG
>JBDIVQ010000244.1:0-2868 GCA_039794345.1 Phycisphaerae bacterium
GGCGCGGCTGGGCGCTCAAGATCACTCCCGATGGGAAGATGACCCCCGTCTGCGGCGGCATGCGCTCGCCCAACGGCATCGGCATGAACGCCGCCGGCGACATGTTCTACGTGGACAACCAGGGCGACTGGGTCGGCACCTGCCCGCTCGTTCACATGGAAAGCGGCGATTTCTGCGGCCACCCCGGCGCCAACCAGTGGTTCGACCACCCCGCCGCCCCCGGCGACAACCCCGGCAAGCCCGCCGCCGGTCCCGACGGCCCGCTCACGATGTACGAAGCGGCGAAAGTCATGCCCTCGCTCAAACTTCCCGCCGTGTGGTTCCCATACGGCCGCATGGGACAGTCATCCGCGGACATTATCTGCGATGAGACGGGCGGGAAGTTCGGCCCCTTCGACGGGCAGTTGTTTGTGGGCGATCAGACGACCGCCTCGATCGCCCGCGTCTGTCTCGAAAAGGTCGATGGCAGGTACCAGGGCGCGTGCTTCCCCTTCCGCAGCGGATTCGACTGCGGCGTCAACCGCATGGCGTGGGGTACGGACGGCTCCATGTTCGTCGGAATGACCAACCGCGGCTGGGGCTCGCTGGGGCGCAAGCCGTGGGGACTTCAGCGCCTCGTCTGGACGGGCCAGACGCCCTTCGAGATTCTTGAAATGAGAGCGCAGGCCGACGGGTTTGAACTGGTGTTCACGCAGCCGGTCGATCGCGAAGCCGCAAGCGACCTCGGCGGTTACAGGATGAAGTCGTTCACCTATTACTACCACGAGCCCTACGGCAGCCCGGAGATCAGGAACCAGCAGTTGACGATCAGGGAAGCCATCGTGTCCGAAGATGGATCGCGCGTGCGTCTGGTCGTCGATGGCCTGCGCGAAGGCTTCGTCCACGAACTCACCGCCCCCGGCGTGCGCAGCGCCGAAGGCAAGCCGCTGCTGCACGCGGAGGCGTACTACACCTTGAATCGCATCCCCGACGGGCCGGTGGCGCGGGCAGCCGCCCGTTAGACCATGTCGGGCCGCCTGTCGTCGTCGAACTCCACGTC
Source organism: Phycisphaerae bacterium (assembly GCA_039794345.1). Taxonomy (GTDB): domain Bacteria; phylum Planctomycetota; class Phycisphaerae; order Phycisphaerales; family UBA5793; genus UBA5793. The sequence continues at coordinate 1,040 of JBDIVQ010000244.1, forward strand.
GCCAAGATGATCCGGCACCGCCCTGCTTGGCCTCGCATGCGGATGCGTCCAGCGCTGCCAGAGCGCTGCGAAGCCCTCATCGCCTTCCTTGTAGAAGAGCATCCGCAGCGTGCCTGCAGGCCCGTACAGCCCAGCAACGATTTCCTCTTCCTTCGGTTCGATGAGCAGAATGGAATCGTCCACCGTCCACCTTCGCCCGCGACCATCGATCACGACTCCCATTCCGGCGATGGGCGCCGACCGCAGCCGTGGCAGCGCCGTGCGGATCAGGGGCCAGAGCACCATGAACGCCAGGAACGGGACGTAGAACACGAGCATCAACAGCAGCGTCGCGAGGGAGTGCATGGGATTCGATCCTCGGCTGCGGACGCCGATGCAGGTTCCAACAAGGGTGAGAAGCACGATCATCTGACCGACAAACGACCGTCTCAGTGATGGAACGCCGGCACGTGAGATTCGAGAATCGAGCGATTCGGGTTCGAGCAGTTCATCGATTCTCGCGATGCCGAGGCACACCTCGTGCAGGCGAGAATCGACCAGCGTGGCAGGGCAAGGCGATTGGAGCGAGTCGAGCGCGCAGTGCAATCGCTTCCACCTTCGCCGCTGCGTGACAAGGAGGAGTGTGGAGTCAAGCCTGTACCAGCGCGCCCCAGCCAGCGCCCGAGAAACCTCGACGCTCACTCGCCAATCAGGATCGGCAAGTTGATCCAGTTCCCGCTCGTCCTGTCTGTTGTTGCGCCGCCGAAGCCAGTCACTCGCCGCTTTCCACAGCAGAGCCAACCCCACGGGAATGAAAACGATCAGCAGGATGCCCTCGAGTGAAGACGGCGGAGTCCTTGTGACTTCACTTTTGGCGATGAGTGCAATGGCCGCGCCCACGCACAGGAGCGATGGAACAAGCGACAGCAGTGGATGATCGGCGTGCCGAGGGAGGGAGATCACCGCGTACGATCCACCCGCGAGAGCGTGTGCATCACGCTCAGCGAATCGTTCGGCGGGACGGGCATCTGCGCTCACGTCGATGATGGTAACGCCACATGACCCTCTCCGCACGCAGGATTTCTCACCTGTGGTTGGGGAGGCGGCGGACCTCGCAAACCACTTCGTGGCCGCTTGATGGCGAGTGTTGGGGCGGTACGCGCGCACCACGACCGTCGGCACAACGGATCAAGGCCGTTGCTGTTGACCTGCTCCTGCGATGTCAAGACGAAGCGTCCGCGGCGGGATTCGAACCTGCAACCTACGGCTTCGGAGGCCGTTGCGCTATCCAATTGCGCCACGCGGACATCGGTGCAGCGCATCATGTCGCCCATTGGCGCGTGCGCCGCCTCCACCGGCCGAGTATACGATCCGCCCCGATGACGGGCAAGGATGACACCATCGCGCGAAGTTCGGCGCTGCTGCTCTCCACCCTCGCCTACTCCGGCGTTGCCAGCGTCGGCACGGGGGTGATGCTCAACGGCGTCTACTTCATCACCCGCGACGTCTTCGCCTTCACCGACCTGCGCAATCTCCTGCTCGGCCTGTGCGTGCAGGTTCCCTACATCCCGGCGGCGCTTCTCGCGGGGCCGATCAGCAGGCGAATCGGCGCGCGGCGGCTGCTGACGCTCTCGCTCATCGGCATGGCGCTGGCGTGCGCAGCGCTGGCGACGCTGCCGCCGCAGTGGGCGTGGTGGCTGCTCGCGCCGTGCTACAACGCCTTCGCCGGCATGCAGTGGCCGATCGTCGAGAGTTACATCGCCTCGGGACGGCACGGGCGCGACATGCGCCGCGCCATCGGCCTGTTCAACATCACCTGGGCCGCGGCGATCGCTCCCGGACTGTGGCTC
>JBDIVQ010000245.1:0-2827 GCA_039794345.1 Phycisphaerae bacterium
GACACACGTACCGGTAGTACCCCGTGGCGATGAGTTGCTCCCCGATGTCGTTCTCGCTGCGGCCGGGCGGGACGTGGAACCAGTATTCATCCATGCGGTCGTGGTAGCGGTAGACGTGTTCGCCGAGCGTCTCGACGGTGTATTCGACGGCACTCTGGTAGAGGGCCTCGGCTTCGCGCTGCGTGAAGCCGCGCTCCATCCAGTGCTCGATCTGGAGCGGCCTGACGACCATCTTTCCCGTGAACTCCCAGCGGCCCGGCTCCTCCCGCCACCGCTGCCCCAGCGCCGAGCCGGCGCCGTCAATGAGCCAGATGCACACGACCAGTGCGATCAGGGCGAGTGTCTGGGGGGGGGGTAACGCGGCGGATGCGGTCGGCCATGGGAGCCTCCCTCTCGGTTGCAGTCAGAATAACCGATTTCGGGATGGCTGTCAAGGCAAAAAAGCGCAATTCCACGATAATTCTGAAAGAAGTTCTCTGGGTCAGGAAGAGGTTTCAGGAACCTCTTCGCCCCTCACTCCGCCTTCTCGCGGACGTGGTAGCGCATCGCGGCCCACTCGATGCCGCGCTCGTGGCGCAGGTCGGCGGCGGCGTGGCGGAAGACGCGGGCGGTCTGCATGCATCCGAGGGGAAAGCGCCACAGCGCGCTCCACGGCAGGCCCTGCATCGCGTACGCGCGGCGCAGCGCCGCGACCTCCACGAGCAGCGAAGCCCACGCGAGCACGATGAGCGACCAGCCCAGCGGCGCATCGCGGTTCACGATGGCCGCCCCCAGCGCCAGGGCCGCGACCTGCGCGACCGGGCCCGCCGCGAGGAAGCGCAGACGCCACACGTGCGAGAGGAGGCGCGGGATGTTGCGGTTCGCCGCCTCGATGAAGATGCGCCTCCAGCCGCGGTCGAACTCTTCCATCGATTCGTACATGCGCACCTTGAACATCTCGTCGGCGAGGACGAGGCCCATGCGGTGGCCGAGGAAGTCCAGCCGCCGCGCGAAGCGCAGGTCTTCGAGGATGGCGTTGCGGATCTTCTCGTGCGTGCCGACCGCCTCGTAGACTTCGCGGCGGAAGAGCATGAACTGCCCGTTGGCGAAGGGGCGCCGGCCGGGGCGGTCGTTGCGGTTGGCGCGGTGGATCGGGTACATCTTCATGAGCGACATCGCCGCGACGGGCTGGGCCGTGCGCTCGAAGGGCCGCGCGGAGGAGAGCGAGCCGAGCAGGCTGAGGAAGTCGAGGCGGTGCTGGTGCGCCAGTCCGACCGCGGCGCGGATGAGGTCGGGGTGGAAGGTCGTGTCGGCGTCAGCGAAGAGCAGCCAGGCGCCGCGGGCCTCCTGCGCCCCGCGCCACGAGGCGTGGCACTTGCCCGACCAGCCCTCGGGACATTCGTTGATTTCGATGAGTTTGATGGTGCATTCTCCTCCCCGGCTCGGGAGAGCCGGGGCTTTGGCAGCCAGGAGAGCCGGGGCTTTGGCGGCCGGCGCCGTCTCATCAATGTGGCGGCGGACGATCTCGGCGGTGCGATCCGTGCAGCGGTCGGCGGCGATGATGATCTCCAGCGCCGGGTAGCGGCATCCGCGCAGCATCGTCAGCACGTGGTCGATGAACGCCTCCTCGTTGTGCGCGGGGACGATGATGGAGACGGTCGGCCAGCCGCCCTGCGGCTGGGGCGCATCGAGGCCGGCGCGGATGCGCGGCATGGAGCGGTTCGCCAGGCGGATGAACCACAGCGCCATCGTCCAGTAGACGAGCAGCGCCGCGCACCACAGTCCCAGCACCCAGCCGAGCGCGACAATCAGTGTGGGGAGGGGCATGGGCGAGGGCGTTCCGGGACATCAGGGGAATCGCGACGTTATCATCATCGTATGGTCCCGTCGCTCTCACGCTGTTGCGATCCGGATCCGGGCCGAGGGGAGGCCTCGTCGTCGCCGGGCGATGAGGGTCCGCGGGTCTTTACCGTCGAGGCGATCCGCGAACTCGACCGGCTCGCGGTGAGCGAGTTCGGCCTGAGCGGGGCGGTGCTCATGGAGAACGCGGCGCGGAGCGTGGCGGCGGAGGCGCTGCGGATGCTCGGCTCGCGCGGCGCGGGCCGGCGCGTGCTCATCTTCTGCGGGCCGGGCAACAACGGCGGCGACGGGCTGGCCGCGGCGCGGCACCTGCACAACGCCGGCGCAACGGTCGCGGTCGTTCTCGCGTTCGACGCGGCGCGGGCGCGCCTCTCGGCGGAAGCGGCGATGAACCTCCGCTGCGCTGAGCGCATGGGGCTGGAACGCATCGAAGTCGCCGACGCGGCCGCGGCCGCGCGTTTCATGGCCGCGGACGGCCCGCCGCCGAACCTCATCATCGATGCCCTCCTCGGCACGGGGTCGGGGTCCGCGCCGCGCCCGCCGATGGATGCGCTCATCGAGTGGATCAACGCCTCGCCCGCGCCGGTGCTGAGCGTGGATGTTCCCAGCGGGCTCGATGCTCAGTGCGGCCGTGCGAGCGGCGCCTGCGTGCGGGCCGAGGTGACGGTGGCGCTGGCGGGGATCAAGCGCGGGTTTCTCGAAGGCGAGGCCCGGCCCTTTCTGGGGGAGATGGTCATCGGCGACATCGGCTGCCCGCGCGCGCTGGTCGAGCGCCTCGGCGCGCCTGCGGCGGACGGGGTGCGGCGGCGCCGCGCCGGCGAGCAGCCGGGTGATTGAGGGGGCGAAACGGTTTGCCGCCGCCGGCTACTGATACCTGTATAACTAATGTCCGCATCGGTCTCAGGAGAGGCGGATCGGCAGGCCGGTGCCCTTGAGGCAGCCGCGCAGGAGGTCCTGACGCGGCCGCATGGCGATCGCCTCCGATGTG
>JBDIVQ010000246.1:0-2813 GCA_039794345.1 Phycisphaerae bacterium
CAAGGACATAAAATGTACCTGTCCCGGTTTTATGCTCAGGTACATTTATTTCTGAGCGTAACACACTGATACGCAAGGACATAAAATGTACCTGTCCCGTTTTTATGCTCCCGCACCAAGAGAAAGACCGGCCCTTCGGCGGCCGGTCGTCTCTGCGTCAGTGCGTTGCAGGAGCGAACTCGATTATGGGAAGGTGTAGAGCACGAGGTTGGACACGCCGCACGGACCCGGCTGCACCGCCTGGAGGAGCACCGTGCGCCCGGAAGCAGCCTGCGGAACGAAGAGACTCAGCCTCGCCTCGCCCTGCCCATCGGCCTGCGCCCGGCCGGCGATCTGCGGGGCGTTGAGTTTCACGCGCGCTTCCGGGCAACCCGGCACGGGCGTGCTGTTGAGCGCGAAGCCGTAGGCGAAGTAGACGAATTCGCCCGGTGTCGCCTCCTGAACCGCGAGGGTGTTGCGCTCCCCGGCGCGGCCCGGCGCGGGCTTGAGCAGGTGGAAGTCGCCCTCATGCGACGGGTTGCGCTGCTCGTCGGTGAGGTCGCCGATCCAGCCTTCAACTTCTTGGCTCAGCCGGCCGGTTCCGACGAGTGCAGCAGTTTGTTGAATCCAGCCGTCGTGCGTCATGGGCAGGGGCTTGACGCCCTGGCCTCCCATGCCGTCGGTCACGCCCGCGCCTTCGCTGCCGTTGGTCAGCAGGATGGTGCCGACGACCGCCGCGTCCTCGGCGCTGCCGTTGTTGTCCGGATCGGGATCGATGATGGTGAGGACGTTGGCGTGCTGGTTGGTGACGTAGGCGTAGTACCCTCCGCCGAGTTTCGCACCCCAGTTCACGCCGTGCGTGCCCGCGGGAGTGGCGAGGTACTTCACGACCCGGTCGGTCCGCGTGTCGATGATGGCGACGTGATCGGCCGCGCCCACGCTCGGGCGATCGACTGTCGTCAGCGACAGAACCGCCGTGGCGACGAAGCGCTCATCGGGGCTGACCGGCGTCTGGATCGGCACCTGGAGCGTGTGCATGAGGTCCAGGCCGGAAAGCCCGTCGGGCGTGAGCGTCACGGGGATGTTGCCGGTGATCTCCAGCGCATCGACATTGATGACGGTGACGAGGCCCGAGACGGCGTTGGCGACGTACGCCTTGGAAACGCCATCCACATGGCACTGTCCGACGGCGAGGGGCATGAGAATGCCCGCACGCGCCGGGTCGTTGGCGTCATACTCGAATTCGCGAAGCACCTCGCCCGAGAGAGTGTCGATGATGCTGATCGATCCCGCCACGCCGAGGCCCTTGAAGACGTTGGGGACGATGTTGCGCTCGCCGTCGCCGCAGGTCAGCCAGTGGCCGTGCGGATGGGTCTTGCCTTCTCCGGTGGGATCGCTGTCGATCATGCGCAGGCCGCCGGGACCGTCGGCGACCTTGACCATGTCGTTGTCGGCGCTGATGGGAATGGTGAGCACGCCGAGTTGCGCCGAGCCGAGCGTCGGAATCGTGATGATGTGCGTGGGCGCTTCGCCGACGGTGAGGCTGCCGAGGATGCGCCCCGAATCGCGGTCGATCTTGTTGATCCACTTGCCGAACCAGTTGCCGTTGTAGACCGTGCCGAGGGTGAAGTCCGCCCACATGTTGTGCGGGTTGTTCCACATGCCTGCGGCGGTCCGCCCGTTGATCTCGCGCTCGATCGTGAATGAAGCGGCATCGAGGATGGTGATCGTGCCCGGTTTGAGCACGCCGCGCTCGTCGGTCTGGCGCGGCACGCGCTCAAACTGGGTGTTGATCCACACTTCGCCCACGCCGGGAACCGACGGGCGCACTTCATCCTCCGGTCCCAGCACGTCCCACTTGAGCGCCTTGTCTTCATCAGTGCCCGCGACGGTGGTGATCACCGCAAGCACGTCGCCGGCCGGCAGCGATTCGACGCCGAGATGTCCGATGAACGGAAGCATCGCGGAGGTCACATCCGGAATGTTTCCGTCGCGATCCTGCACCGCCACGACCGCCGTCATGTAGGGATGCACCTTGCAGATGAAGACGTAGACGCCGGGGAGGTCGAACTCGGTCGAGAGCGTGCCGTTCTGCGAACTGTCCTGATCGAGATCGACGAGCGACCCGACGGGCTTGATGAGGGTTGTGACGGTGTGCCTCGTGTTCGTGCAGCAGTTGCCGATGCGGAAATCGACGCGGTCGCCGATCTCGATGACGGTGAAGGGGATGCCGGTGCGCTCGCTGCGGAACCAGTTTCCCGGCTCGTCGGTGAGGTGCATGGTGTCGTCGTCGGCGAGAGCGGGCCGCGGGGAGAGGCTCAGCGCGAGGGGGGCGAGCAGGGCGGCGAACGTGAGCCCGGAGAGGATGCGAGGCATGGATCGACTCCTTGTCAGAAGGCGGCAGGGTGAATCGGTGAAACGGCGGGCCGGTGATGGATGCAAGCAGTGTGCCGCGGCGGGTTCGGCCAGTCAGTTGGTCTCGCAATCGCTGCCGCGCGTGCGGAATCGCCTCGCCTGACAGCGCGGGTCGTGGTGATGTCGCCAGGCGCCGGCCGGGCGCTGGCCAGACGTGGCCACAATCGGCGGATACTTCGGCAAACGGCGCCGAATCAGAATCATCCGGGGCGCCGGCCGAGGCGGAGCCGCGCGTCGGGGGGGCGTCCGACCAGATCGCACTTGGCCGGCACACTTGGCTTGATCAGCGATGACGCTTGGGCAACCGCCCGCGAGCGCGCGTGGTTGAAGCCGCGTCAGCCGCCCGGCCCCGAAAAAGCGGAACAGCACGACCCAGAAGGAACCAGACAACAAACGGGACAGGTACGTTTATTTGCCGC
>JBDIVQ010000247.1:0-2798 GCA_039794345.1 Phycisphaerae bacterium
CCGGCCCCGCCAGAAAGCGACACTTCGGTCGCACGGCCCGAATCGGGCGCAAGTCTCGCGTTCTCGCGTAGTTGCGCCTTCTTGCGCGTTGTTGCGCCTTAACGACATTTCGCTGGTCCGGTTACGTGAGACACACTACAATGGGGTCCATGTCCGGTTCCGCGCAGCGCGATGTCGGGTCTGAGTCCATCTTCTCGCGCGGGCGGATTCGTTTCGACCGCAACGAGTGGGCGGGGAGTTTCGGCGACATCGGCACCGATCTGCCGCTGCTCATCGGCATGATTCTCGCCGCCGGCCTCGACCCCGCGAGCGTCTTCATCATGTTCGGCGCGCTGCAGGTCGCCACCGGCCTTTTCTACGGCCTGCCGATGCCGATGCAGCCGCTCAAGGCCATGGCCGTCATCGTCATCACGCAGAAACTCAGCGGCGAGATTCTCTTTGGCGGCGGGCTGGCGATCGGCCTCATCATGCTCGCGCTCACCGTGAGCGGCGCGCTGGCTGCCCTGGCGAAGTTCATTCCGAGGTGCGTGGTGCGGGGGTTGCAGTTCGGCCTAGGGCTCTCGCTCGCCTCGCTGGCGCTGCGCACGTATGTGCCCGCGCTGGGAGCGGAGGGATACGTGCTCGCGGCGTGCGGATTCCTCGTCATGCTCGCGCTGTGGGGGAACCGCCGCCTGCCCGCGGGTCTGCTCGTCATCGGCCTGGGGCTGCTCTACGCCCTGATCTTCAAGTTCGACGCCCGGGCCGTCGCTGACGGGATGGGGCTTGCGCTGCCCAGGATCCACGTGCCCACGCTGGACGCCGTTCTGACCGGAGCGTTCGTCCTCGCGCTGCCGCAGATTCCCCTCTCGCTGGGCAACTCCGTCATCGCGACGCGCCAGACGATCGAAGACCTTTTTCCGCATCGGGCGGTGAGCATCACGAAGATCGGCACGACGTATTCGATCGTCAATCTCATCGTCCCTTTTTTCAGCGGCGTGCCGGCGTGCCACGGTTGCGGCGGCCTCGCGGGCCACTACGCCCTCGGCGCCCGCACCGGCGGCTCGGTCGTGATCTACGGCTCGATGTACCTGGTCGTCGGCCTGCTTTTCAGCCGCGTGTCCGACGAGGTGCTTCAGGTCTTTCCGCAGCCGATTCTCGGCGTGGTGCTGCTCTTCGAGGCGCTGGTCCTGCTGCGCTTCATTCAGGATCAGGCGGGCTCGAAGACGGACCTGACGTTGGCGCTGCTCGTGGCGCTGATGGCCTTCGGTCTGCCGCAGGGCTACGTCATCGGCCTGGTCGCGGGCACGGCGATCTACTACATCTCGAAGAGCCGCCCTCTGCTCGCGCACGATTGAGTCCCGCCGCCGCGACCGGACCGCCGCCTCAGGACTACGCTTTTCTTCGGCGGGCGGGATCGTCAACTTTGCAGTCAAGGGAGCGTCGGCATGGCCGGTCACAGCAAATGGGCCAACATCAAGCACCGCAAGGCGCGGCAGGACAAGGCCCGCGGCAAGATGTGGTCCAAGTGCTCGCGCGCCATCATCGTCGCCGCGCGTCAGGGAGGCGGCGATCCCGACATGAACGTCACGCTGCGCTACGCCATCGACGACGCCAAAGCCGTCAACATGCCCAAGGACACGATCGAGAAGGCGATCAAGAAAGGCACGGGCGAACTCGACGGCGGCGTCGAGTACACCCCCATGCGCTTCGAGGGCTACGGACCCGGCGGCGTCGCCATCATCATCGACTGCCTCACCGACAACGTGAATCGCACAGCGCCCGAGATCCGCCTGGTCTTCGACAAGTACCACGGCAAACTCGGCGTGAGCGGGTCCGTCGCCTTTGGGTTCACGCAGCGCGGGTGCGTGCTCGTGCCCCGCGAAAGCGCTTCCGAAGAGGCGATCTTCGAGAAGGCCATCGAGGCAGGAGCCGAAGACGTGCACCCTTCCGATGAGATGTGGGAGGTCTACACCGCTTCCGGCGACCTGCACGCGGTCAAGGCGGCCCTCGAGGCCGCCGGGTTCGCCATCGAATCCGCCGAAGTTACCATGATCCCCGGCACGACCGTTGAGTGCAGCGGCGACGCAGCCGAGCGCGTGATGAAACTCATCGACGCGATCGAAGACCTCGACGATGTGCAGAAGGTCTACACCAACGCCCAGATCCCCGATGCCGATCTGGCCCGTCTGCACGGCTCCTGAGCGCGCAGGTCGGGTCGTGACCTGACGATCGCCGCGGCGCGTGCCTGGCGCGCCCATCTCTGTTGTCGTGATGAATGAACCGAGCCCCGACCGTAAGGGAGGGTCTTCGCCGAACACCGGTCCTCGCCGATCGACTCGGCAACAGTCGCGCCGATGCGCCCACTGACCTGCGCGCCCACGCGCCCACTCACCTGCGCGCCGACGCGCCTGCCCTCGCCGCACACGCCTGATCACTCCACATCCAAACCCCGTGCTTACGCGTGGGGCTCGGTTCATCGCAGCGCGATGAACGGAGCCCCGACCGTGAGGGAGGGTCTTCGCCGAACACCGGCCTTCGCCGATCGATTCGGCGAGAGTCGCACCGACGCGCCCGCGCCCGCGCGCCGACGCGCCTGCCCTCGCCGCACACGCCCGATCACCCCACATCCAAACCCCGTGCTTACGCGTGGGGCTCGGTTCATCGCAGCGCGATGAACGGAGCCCCGACCGTGAGGGAGGGTCTTCGCCGATCACCGGTCTTCGCCGATCGACTCGGCAACAGTCGCGCCGACGCGCCGACGCGCCTGCCCTCGCCGCACACGCCTGATCACTCCACATCCAAACCCCGTGCTTACGCGT
>JBDIVQ010000248.1:0-2788 GCA_039794345.1 Phycisphaerae bacterium
ATCGGCGACGTCGAGGTCCGCGCGAAGTTCAACCTCTGGGGCAACGACGCCGGCGATACTGCCTTCGCCTTCATGCCGTTCATCAAGGCGCCGACTGCTTCGCAGGGTCTCGGAAATGACCACGTCGAGGGCGGACTGATCTTTCCCTTCGCCATTGACCTCGCCGAGGGCGTCGGCCTGGGCCTCATGTTCGAGACCGACTTCGTCTTCGACGAAATCGACGACGGCTACGACACCGAGTTCATCCTCACCGCCGCGCTCGGCCTGGACGTGACCGAAACACTGGGCGTCTACCTCGAAGGCATCGCCATCGAGAGCACTGATCCCGTGACCGACTTCCGCGGCCTCCTCGGCCTCGGCGCCACGCTCGCGCTGAGCGCCGACCTGATCCTCGACGCCGGCGTCAACCTCGGCCTCACCGGCGACGCCGATGATTTCAGCATCTTCACCGGCCTGACGATCCGGTTCTGAAGTGGCAGGGGCAGGGGCGCTCCCGCCACTGCGGACGGGCGCGCGTGAGTACGGCTCGTGCGCCTTCAGTGATCCGCACGTTCTGGCGCAGGGCGGTGGAACGCTTCCGGGGAGGATTCGACGCGCGTGAAGGGCATTTCGATCATCGTCGAGAACGACCCGTCCTCCTCGATGTGCTCGATCTTCATGTCGTAGGCGTCCGGGCCGGTGAAGGTCATGGTGACGCGGTAGTGCCGCCCCGGTCCGTTGTCGGTGCGGGCGTGCCAGTGCCAGATGATGGTTTCGTCGCCGGCGCTGACGATCGTGCCGCGCGCGATGTGTCCCTGTTCGTTGATGTTCTGGAAGCGCACCTCGCCGCTGCCGGGCTCGCGCCAGATCTGCGTGCTCGCGTGCTCGAACATTCCCTCGTCGCCGCCCAGCCAGCCGCGCGTGATGACGCTCTGTCCGTCCGGACCGTTGGTGCAGACGTTGCGGACACGAAACACGGCTCCCTCGGGGGACTGGCGCTGCGCGATCCACTCGCCGCCGACGAGGCGGCGGACGCGTGCGAGGGTCTCCTTCGCCTGCGACTGGCTCTCGACGGGCGGGGTTTGCGCCGCGCGCTTCTCATCTTCCGGGAAGAGCGCCTTGAGTTTGTTGAGGGTCCATTCGTTGCCGGCCTGGAAGAAGGTTTCAGCGGCATCCCACTCCGGCCCGCTGCCCCACCCGGCGCTCACGAGGCGCACGCGCGTGCGATGCTCGTCGATCGGGTCGAAGTAGGTGATGCCCCACGCCTGTTCGATGGCCCTGGCATGCGGAAAGCCGGCGGGAGACTTCTCGGTGCGCATCGAGATCATCCGGCCGGGCTCGAGGCTGAGGATGCGGTGAACGATCGTGCCCTCATCGCCGATCGTGCCGCTGGGGTTGTAGTTGGTGCGGATCGTTCCGCCGACGCGGAGATCGACCTCGGCGACCGGTGTCATCCACGTCTTGATGCCCTCCTCCGTCGTCCACATTTCCCACACCTTCGATATCGGCGCGTTGATCTCCACGGTCCATTCCAGCGTGCGGCCGAGCGGTGCCGGACTTTGCGCGAGACCAGGCGAGGCGGCGAGTGAAAACACGAGCACGAGCAGCGATGAGAGCATGAGGTTGCGAGCGAGCATGGTGTCCCTTCCGGATGTTTGAGGTGTCGAGACGGGTTGAAGGCGAGGCGGGGGAGTCGGCGGGAATCAGCGCCACGCGCCGATGATCGCGCCCATGAGCAGAAGGAAGATGAGTTGGAATGCGGCATCGATGCCGAAGACGCCGTGTTTTACGTCGGCCGCGATGTGTCCGGTGAGGCCGATCGCAAGGGCGAAGCCCGCCCAGACAATCGCGCCGAGCATGAGCCCTTCCGTCAGCGAATCCACTCCGAGTGCGCCGGCGAGCAGCGCCATGACGAGCGCGACGAGCACGTAGCACGCGAACATGATGGTGAAGAAGACCGGGGGGGGCATGCGCTTCTGCGCCGCGGCCACCTTCTGATCATCCCAGCCGAGCAAGGCGAGGCGCTGACGGCCGAGGATCGCCGTGTACCAGAGGCCGCCGAGCATGAAGGTCGCGAATGCGGCGGTGAGCACGGCGAGGTAGTTGATCGAGGCGAAGTCAATGGTCATGGGTTCATTCCTTGCGGCAGTGGTGGGGGCGCCCGCGATGACCATCATCGCGGCGCGTCGGTCGGGTCGGGAGACTCTGAGGGCGATGCGCCGTCATGACCCCGGTCGCCGCGCGGCCTGCTCCAACTTGTCCCGTCGGAAAGCAGGCGGTCGAAGTAGTCGCGCAGTTGGGTGACGGCGGTGTCGAATGGTTCGAGACTCTTGTACGCCCTCGCCTGCATCACGGCCCCTTCCATCACGGTGAGGATGAAGGAGGCGAGGTCATCAGGCTCTGCATCCTCGGGCAGGCGGTCGCGCGCTGCTTCCACGCTCTGGCGAATCGCCTCGCGCCAGCCGGTGAAATTGTCGGCGATGAGCTGCCGCGCCGCGGGGTGCGAGTCGGCCAGTTCGAGCGCGAGGTTGCCGATCGGGCAGCCCTGCGAGCAGCGCGTGAAGATGAGCATCTGCCGGTACCCGTCGAGCACGCCGAAGATCCGCTCGATCGGATCGGAGATGCGCTCGTAGACTGGGGTGATGACCTGCGGCCAGAGGTTGGCCTTATACCACTCGAGCACGGCGAGCAGGAGGTCTTCCTTGGTGGGAAAGAAGTAGTAGAGGCTGCCGCTCTTGGCGTCGGCGGTCTTGAGGATCTGCGCAATGCCCGTGGCGGCGTACCCCTGCGCGAGAAAGAGTTCCCGCGC
>JBDIVQ010000249.1:0-2787 GCA_039794345.1 Phycisphaerae bacterium
AGCGCGATGCGCCCCTGACGCGAAGACGCAAGCGAACCCGGACGCCCGTGCCCCGCACGGGCGTTCCGCGTTTTTGTGCGCCGCGGCCAGGCGTAGGGACGATGCAGCCGTATCGTCGCATGCGAAGATGAGAGGACGATTCGTCGTCGGCGTCGTCCTTGACGTTCGTATTCTATTCGGTACGATCAATCGGCCTCAAGGCCGGGAGTCTGCATGGCCCGCAACTCGACCATTGAATGGACGCAGGTCACCTGGAACCCGGTGGTGGGGTGCTCCAAGGTTTCCGAGGGTTGCCGCCACTGCTATGCCGAGACGATGAGCCGCCGGCTCGCGGGCATGGCGCGCGCCGACCTCGCCGCCGGTCGCAATCCCGGCCGCAAGCGCCACTACATGAACGTCATCGATCCCCGCACCGGCGGCTGGAACCGCTCCATCGCCCTCGTCGAGGAATCGCTCGATGATCCTCCGCGCTGGCGCCGCCCCTGCACCGTCTTCGTCAACTCGATGAGCGACCTCTTTCACGCCGATGTGCCGCTCGAGTACATCCGCCGCGTCTTCGCGGTGATGAACGAGTGCCCCCGGCACACCTTTCAGATTCTCACCAAGCGGCCGGAGATCGCCGCGCAGTACGCGCCGCTGCTCGAGTGGACCCCAAACATCTGGATCGGCACGAGCGTCGAGAACGCGCTCGTCACCCACCGCATCCGCGACCTCGTGACGATCGAGCAGGCGAGCGTGCGGTTCCTTTCGCTCGAACCATTGCTCGGCCCGCTGCGCCGCCTGCCGCTCAAGGAGATCGACTGGGTCATCGTCGGCGGCGAATCCGGCGCGGGCGCCCGGCCGATGGAAGGCGATTGGGTCCGCGACATCCGCGACCAGTGCCTCACCCGCGGCGTGCCCTTCTTCTTCAAGCAGTGGGGCGGGATGAACAAGAAGGCCGCGGGGCGAAGACTCGATCGAAGGACGTGGGATGGGATGCCGATGACGGAGATTCACAATGGGCAGACGCTACTTCGGGCGTGAACTCTGGCACCGAATGTGCGAGTTTACAGCCATTGCCGATGATGGTCCTGTATACGAGTGCCACCCGTGGACTCTCGACAAGCTCCATTTCCTGTGCCACTACCTTGCTGTCACAACAACCGCGATGGTTGGGAGCCGGCACTTTGATTCGCTGAACTACATCGACCTGTTCTCCGGCAATGGTGTCTGCCGAGTTAAGGGGCAGCCTGATGGGAAGCGCTATCCGGGATCGCCAATACTCGCGGCGGGCTGCGAGAAGCCCTTCAGTAATCTCTTCTTGGTTGACACAAACCCGCAGAACACGGCTGCTCTGGAGGCTCGACTAGCGCGGCTCAATCCGCCTGGCGATGTCCGGACTTGGAGCGATGATGCGAATGTTGTGGTGAGCGAGATTGCTGCAGAGCTTCCGCTCAGTCGCGCGTTGAACATCCTCTTCGTCGATCCGTTTTCGCTCGGTGTTCATTTTACAACGATCGAGGCGCTCGCGCGCGGACGCCCCATGGATCTTGTCATGCTATTCGCCGATGCAATCGACATCGTTCGTAATGTGGACAAGTACTACTACCCCAACCCTGACTCGAAGCTCGACAGGCTGTTGGGAAGGGGATGTGATTGGCGGAAGCGATGGGAGGCACTCCAGAATCGTGAAGGCAGCAGAGTTCGGGAACTCTTTGCAAATCTGTATCTCGATCAGTTGAGAACTATCGGATACCAGCACATGGGAACGCGTGTGATCGAATCGGAGTATGGACCCATGTACCGGCTTGTGTACGCCAGCAAGCACAAATTGGGGCTCAAGTTCTGGAACATCGCGTTGACTGAGGATCGAGGAGGCGAACGATCGCTGTTCCCCCTGTAGTCTTTCCGAGCGACCGGCGTTTCGCTCGCGGTTGTACTTCCGCCCCTACCATTGTCGATGATCCGGCGGGACCGATTCCTTGACTACGTCGATCGATTCCGCGCCGCGCGGGTGCTGGTCATTGGGCCGGCGGTGGCGGAGCGGGATGTGCACTGCGCGGTGTCGCGCCTCGCGCCCGATTACCCCATGCCTGTCTACCGCGTCGAGCACGCAAGCATCCACCCCGGCGCTGCCGCCCTCACGGCCGCGACGGCCGCCAACCTCGGGGCGAACACCACGCTGCTCGCCCCCGTCGGCCGGGCCGCGGCCGGGACCGCCCTGCGCGAGGCCCTTGCCGATGCCCGCGTGCGGCTGATCGACGGCTGCGACGAGCCGGAGTGCCGCACGGCCGAACTCTTCCGCTACCTCGCGCAGGGGCGGCAACTCATGCAGGTCCGCAAGGGCTGGACGCCGCGGGCCTTCACCAACCTCGGCGCAGCGCTGCAGCGCCTGGCCGGCGAAGGCGCCGCCGATCCGGACAGCCGCGCATTCGACTGCGTCTGCGTCGTCGCGGGCGAGCCGGAGGCGCTGACGGCGACCGATCTTGCGACCATCGCTTCGTGGTGCCGCGCGCGGAAGATCCCGCTCATCTACGACGCCGCCGGGGCGCGGATCAGTCCTGCCGCCGGCAGCGCCGATCATCTCATCGTCAACGAGCGCGAGTCGCGGCAGATCGCGGCCGCGGCCGGCTGCGGCGGGCACGAAGACCACATCGACCGCCTGCGGCAATTGTGCGAGGCCGTCGCGCCGAGCGTGCTGCTCACGCTCGGGCGGCAGGGGGCGGTGGTCGGATGCCGCGGCGGAGAGATCAAGCACGTCGAGGTTCACCCGCTGACGGTCGCGGCGCCTCCCATCGCGGATCGCCG
>JBDIVQ010000250.1:0-2767 GCA_039794345.1 Phycisphaerae bacterium
AGGCCCCTGCCGCCCCGCGCGGTTCCGTCCGCGAGCACTCCGAATCCCCGCCCGCCCCGCCCGGTTGACCCGGCGCAAGGCGCCGTCGCCCCCTTCCCCCGCGCCTTTCCCCCGTCCAGCGCGAAGTTCCCGCGACGGGAATGACAGGAGGGGCAAGCCGCGCGACCGGATGGGACGATCAGCGCTCCCCCGCCACACCTGAGCCTGGCCGAAGGCCGCGAGCGCCTCCCGCCGGCTCCGACGATTGCCGCCAGATCACGCCCGAATCCCCCGCCCCGGCCGCCCGCCGCCGGAACGATCGCCCTCGGGCTGAAGGGTGCCCAACAAGGCCGGGATGCGCTCTCATAGCCGCCATCATCCCAGCCTACGATTCCGCGCTACTTGCTTGAGGTCGGCTGACTGGAGGCAGGCATGATCGTCACGGAGTTGGAGCGACTGCTATACGAAGAGGAGAGCCCCGCTCTCGAGTTCAAACGGGAGCAGTACCGTTTCGCCAAGGCGAGCGACGACGAGAAGTCCGAGCTGCTCAAGGATCTCCTCGGAATGGCGAACGCTTGGCGCCGCTCCGATGCGTACATCCTCATCGGAGTAGAGGACGCGCGCGGCAGCCGAAAGAATGTCCACGGCATCGCGGCCGCCGACCACCTTGCCGATCACTCACTGCAGCAATTCGTCAACAGCCTGACCAACCGGCCTGTGCGGTTCAGGTACGAGGCCGTCGGATTCGAGGGTAAGCAACTCGGCATCATCCACATCGAGCAGCAGCCGCGGCCCATCTACCTGAAGCGGGACTACGGCAAGCTGAAGAAGAACGATGTCTACGTCCGCCGAGGCAGCTCCACCGACCCAGCGAAGCCGGCGACGAATGACGAAATCGCACAGATGGGGCACGGATCCGAGGTCGTGTTGGTTGATCTCAACGGCTTAGATCTGGAACTCGACTATAACAGGAAAGTGGCCGCTTTGCTCGATACGGTTTTCAACCAATACATCAGGGAGCACGGCTTGGGCACGAATGTGCCCAAGCCCAACCCGGTCCCCCCGCAGCGCTTTCGCGTCCAGGCCGTCCAGGCTTACCTGATGCGCCCGTTTCTAGCCGATGCGCTGCCGGCAAAGGAGGTTGAGCGGTACTGGGAGATAAGTTCGTTGTGCAATGCCCTGATGGACAAAGTGGTCGGACTAACGACAGTGGCTCAGGTCGATCAAGTCGTTGCTGAAGTGATGCGGGTTATTCCCGAGATGAGTGATCTCGCGCAGGCGCTCGCCGCGAAAGCCTCATCGCTGAAGGGGTAGAGTCGAGTGCCTTGGTCCTGAGGCACACTCCGCGACCGAAGGGCCATGCCGATGGCCTGATCATCGGCCAAAGTGAATCATTTATGTGCTGCGCGCCCGCGTCGCCCGCGCTCCCATGGCGTCCCTTGAACGCGCCACGCCGGCTTGTTCTGTCTCATCCGAGCCAACCCCTTGAACGGCGAGAATGTTAAGAGACCCGAACTCTCCTGAATTAATCCACCGAAAGGACGAGCAGGATGCCGGCGAGGATGCCGGTCAGTATGAACACTGCTGTAGCGAACGCGGTGAGTTCGACTCTCGGAAGTGCGAGCCCTCCCACCATGCCGCACGCTGCAACAAGAAGACCGCGCCAACTCGGTAGCCGCATCGCGGACTCTGTCCGATTGCGCCCTTGCACTCTCAGGCCCTCTGAGTTGGACGATCAACGCTCGCGCCTCATTCCCCCGGCCTATCCACATGCTGATCAATAAGAATCGGATTCCCATCCGGATCGGAGAGCATCAGGTAGGCCGGGCCGGTGGTGGATTCGTCGGCTTCCATGGTCAGTGTCAGGCCGCTCGCTTTGAGGCGGCGCTGGATGTCGCGCACGTCGTCGAACTCGGCCAGCGTGTTCTTCTCGCTGTCCCAGCCGGGGTTGAAGGTGAGCATGTTCTTCTCGAACATGCCCTGGAAGAGGCCGATGCGAGCGTCACCGTTGGAGAGCACGAGCCAGTTCTGACTCTGATCGCCGGCCACGACCTTGAAGCCGAGTTTTTCGTAGAACACCCGCGAGGCGGCGATATCCTTGACGGCGAGGCTGACGGAGAAGTTTCCGAGCGACATGGTTGGCTCCTTGGCGCCCGGGGCCGCCGTCGGCTTCTCGCCGGCCGCGCAGCCGCACAGCACGCAGACGAAGACGCAAAGCACGATTCGCCCCACGATGGCGCCTCCTGTCGAGGGAACGGGATGCATCACATTACGGCCCGGGCGAGGCGCAGTCCAACGGCCGGGAGGAGGTAGTCCAGGATTGCGGCACGCGGATCGCACCCCGCGTTCAGCGGCGCGTTGTCACTCGCCCACAGGCAGCGCGCGATGCCTTTGGCCCCGAAAGGGGCGCGCGAGTGTAGCCAGCCACGGGTGGAGTGAGGCGCGGGCGCAGCCCTGCCGAGCGGAACCCGTGGTCCCAGTTGCGCAGCAAGTGGTCGGCCCCGGCAGGGGTCGCGGAGGCGCACGCACGCCCTGTGGCGCACGTGATGGAGTTGCGCGCGTCATGCACTTTGGTCGCCTCCATCGCCCCTTCCGGGTCGAAGTGTCGAGAGGGGGCGCTCGCTTCCACGGGTTCCGCGATGCGAAGCATCGCTCCACCCGTGGCTACACTCCGTGACCCCTCCGGGTCAAATCAAAAGTGCTGCAGGTCGGTGTACATGCCATGATCCTGGACGACACCCCGGCTCGGAGGAATCGAGGGGCGCGCCGGAAGGGCGGCGCAGGCTCT
>JBDIVQ010000251.1:0-2764 GCA_039794345.1 Phycisphaerae bacterium
GATGCAGAGCATCACGGAGCCCGTGGAAAGCGTATGAAAACGTAATCTCGCCCCGGAGGGGCGAAGGAGTCACCCGATTGCGCAAGGGTCGATCTCCGTTGTCGCGTGACTCGCGCCTCCGCCGCTCCGTTGGGGCGGAACCGATCTACTGATTCATGACCACGGGTTCCGCTCGTTTCGCGACGCTCCACCCGTGTCTACATTCCGGCGCTCGTTCGGAGCGAAGCCTCGCGTCACTCACTTCCCCATCTCCTTTCCTCTACAATCCCCCGATGCTCGTACTCAAGATCATCGACGGGCCGGACAAGGGCAAGCGCTTTGACGTGCCGGACTGGGAGCCGCAACTCATCGGCCGCTCCAGCGAGGCGCTCAAGATCAGCGACCAGACCTGCTCGCGCCGCCACGCCGAACTTACCCCCGACGATGGCGAGTGGTACGTGCGCGACCTCGGCTCTGCGAACGGCACCTACGTCAACGGGCGGCGCATCGGCTCCAACCGCGTGCGGCTGCGCCTGGGCGATCTCATCCGCGCCGGCTCGACCGTCTTCGTCTTCGGCGCGCGGCGCTACGGCGGGGCGAACAACCCCGTCCGCGCCCTCCAGGACGATCTCATGGACGCCGTCGTCGAGCAGCGCTTTGAGTCGAACGAAGACTCGATGATCATGGCCGTGCCCGATCCGGCCGCGGCGGCGCAGGAGCACCTGCGCATCATCTATGAACTGACGCGCATCACCACGCAGAGCCTCGACCGCGAGAGCCTCCTCGAACTGGTCATGGAACTGATCTTCGACGAGTTCGAGCCGGAGCGCGGCTTCATTCTCCTCCAGGAGCGTCCCGAGGAGAAGCCCGAGCCTGCGGTCGTGAAGTACCGCACGCCGCCGCGCAATCCCGACGAGGGGCAGATCCACGTCAGCCGCACCATCGTCTCGCACGTGCTCAGCCGGGGAGAGGGAGTGCTTTCGTCCAACGCCATGAAGGACCGGCGATTTTCAGCGGGCGATTCCGTGCGCAACTTCGGCATCCGGTCCGCCATCTGCGTGCCCATCCGCTACCACGAGCGGACCTACGGCGTCATTCACATCGACACCTCGCTCAAGAACTACACCTTCAGCGACAGCCAGTTGCGCCTGCTCACGGCCATCGGTCAGCACGTCGGCCTGGCGATCACCAACGTCGCCCTCTATGAGCAGCAGTTGCAGAGCGCCCGCCTCGCGGCCGTCGGCGAGACGGTCGCCTCCCTTTCGCACTCGATCAAGAACATCCTCCAGGGGCTGCGCGGCGGGGCGGAGGTCGTCGGTCGGGCGCTCAAAAAGCAGGACATGGCCCTCGCGCAGGGCGGCTGGGACATCCTCTCGCGCAACCTCGACCGCATCTACGCGCTCACGATGAACATGCTCACCTACTCCAAGCAGCGCCAGGTCGAGATCGAACTGACGAAACTCTCCACGCTGCTCGCTGACGTCGTCGCGCTCGTCCAGCCGCAGTGCGACCGGCGCGGCATCGTGCTCATGGCCGACTTCGACCCGGACATGCCCCCGATTCCGCTCGACCCGAACATGATGCACCAGGCGCTCATGAACCTGCTCATCAACTCGATCGAAGCGGTCGAGCCGAACACCGGCATCATCACCCTGCGCTGCGATTACAACGTGGTGGAGGACGCGGTGCTCATTCACGTCAGCGACAACGGGCCGGGCATTCCCGAAACTGAGCACGCCCGCGTCTGGCTGCCCTTCCACTCGACCAAGGGCCTGCGCGGCACGGGCCTCGGCCTCGCCGTCACCAGGAAAATCGTCGAGGAGCACCGCGGGCGCATCTGGTTCGAATCGACCGAGGGCGAAGGGACGATGTTCACCATCCGTCTCTCGACCGACGCGGCCGGCGCGATCGATCCATCGGAGACGGTGACGCCGACGGGCGGGGCCGCGTTGAAGAGCGCGGGTCCGGCGGAGGAGGAGCCGGGTCCGCCGTCGGACTCCGTCGATGCGGACCACGCGGCCGCGCCGGAGACGCCCTTCGATCTCGATTGACGCGGTTCGGCGATCGACTCGACACCGTAGGTCGGGACAAGGTTCTGCGCAGGCCCGGCAGTCGGCCTGCCCAGGCGCCGGGCCGCGCCCAAAGCGGCGGTCCCGACCTACCGCTGCGCGCCTGACCGCCAGGCCGCGCGCAGAGCAGCCGTCCCGACCTACTTCGGCCGGGCGAGGCGCGCGAACGCCTCGCGCGTGAGGCTGCCGAGGTAGAGCATCCCATCGTGCTCCTCGACGCTGGTGATCATTGAGAAGCGCTGTCCCGTCGGATCGCGCAGCGTCGTGGTAATCCGCCCTTCGAGATCGAGGCCGACCACGTGACCGTCGTGCTTCGGCGCCGGTAGCAGCGAGCGCGGCAGTCGCAGCATCGCCCGCTTGAGCCACGGCCGGGGATGCGCAAAGTCCATCACCGGCGAGCGCGGCGAGACGATCGCCACCCAGAATCGGTCCACGCCGTTGCACGAGACGCCATCGGGGAATCCCGGCAGATTGTCGATGAAGATCTCCGACTCGCCCGCACGCGGTCCGCTGAGCCAGACGCGGTGAATGCAGTACCGCGCCGTCTCGACGACGAGGACGAAGGACTCATCAGGACTCACCGCGACTCCGTTGGCGAAGTTGAGATTCGCCATGAGCAGTTCGGTCTCATTCGTGTCGGGATTGAATCGCAGGAGTCGGCCGTAGCCGCGCTGCTCGATGAAGTCGATGGGGTAGTCGTGCAGGCCGCGCTTCCA
>JBDIVQ010000252.1:0-2735 GCA_039794345.1 Phycisphaerae bacterium
TCACGAAGTCCGGTGAGTTCTCCTGCTTGAGTTTGTCCGCGTAGATCGCGGTCATGTCGAGCGTGGTGGCGACTGTCGCCGTCCCCGTATTCTGCCGGCACGGGAAGCACGCGATCCGGTAGCCGCGCGACGCGAGTTCGATGAAGCCGTCGAGCGGCCAGTTCGCCGGCAGGTCGTAAACCGTGTCGCGGTGCGTGCTCTCAGGGTCGAGCCAATACTCCTGCCAGTCGGTCCAGGTCTCGATGCCTTCCTGGAGGTTGTGGTCTTCGTCGTCGTCGAAAAAGCGGCTCGTCCAATCGGAGTTCGCAAGTTCCTCCTGACCCGATTCAACTTCCTTATACCACCAATGATCCTCCTCATTTTGGTTGGCGCTGGGAACCGCTGCGAGTTCGAGTGAGACGAGCTTCTCGGGGATCGGCCACGCCACGTTCCCCTGCTCCGCGATCGCTTCGGACGCGTCGAGGAAGTCATCCTCGCTCCACACGATGTAGTGACAGTCCACAGGGATGTCGTGATCATTGCAGAACTCGATGAGACGCTGAATGAAGCGGGCGCAGCGGTTGGCGACGAGGTCGCCGTCCAACCCTTCGGGGATGTTGAAGGGCCCCTCCACGTCGCCGTCCTTGCCGATGAGCGTCGTTCGCGCCACCGTCGTGGGGCCGATGATCTGCAGCGGCCGGCCCGCCAGAGCCGAACCGCGGCGCAGCGCCGCGACCTGCCACGATAACTGGTCGAACATGAGTTCAAGGGCCTCCTCGAAGGAGTCGGTGGGAACGTTGCTCAGGAAGCCCTGGTACTCAGGGTCTTGCGTCAACTGCCCTTCGATGATGTAGTAGCGACCGCTTCCTGACCAGATCTCGTTGCCGACCTGGACGTAGTCGATGCAGCGCGCAAAGCGGTGGGCAAAGCACTCCAGCGCCGCCTCCGCCTGGGCGCGCGACAGGTGGCCCTGCGGCGCGCTCTCGAAGAGAACGTAGTCCCGGTTGTCGTTCGTCTCGGGGAGCGGCGTTCGGATCGTGGCGATGATCTCCTTGGGCTGGTCGCTGTACGGGTTGCTGTTGTACACGTTGTGGCCCCAGGCCGTCGCCTCCAGCGCCGAGTTCTCGCAGGACTGCTGATTGTCGAACATCGCGTCGTAGATCTCCCCGTGATCGCGCATCTTGCGGACGACCTGCACGTTGTCGATCTGCGGCGAGACCAGGTCCGTCGTTGGCGCGTGCAGTCCGACGCGCATCTGCGTCGCCCAGTCGAGAACCCAGTCGCCGCCAACCGTCGCATCGTCATCGAGCGTCGGATCGGCGATGATCTCGCGGTAGTCCGGCGTCTCGTCGTTGTTGCGGTCGAACGGCACAAGGAGGAGGACGGTCTGCACCTGGGTCTGCGAGTCGATATACCGACCCGCCTTGCCCACGATCCAGCCGTCGTCGTTGATCGCGTAGAAGGCCATGTTCGTTGAGTTGTACTGCCCGACGCCCGTTCCCAGCGGAATGCCGGCGATGTCGGTGAGCAGGACCGACTGGAGCGCCCCCTGCCCGTCTTCGTAGAAGAGGGTCTTCTTCGCGACGACCTCGTTGGAGTTGTTCAGCCCCACCGCCTTGGCGGCGCTGCCCGTGATCGTTCCCAGCGAGGCGGCGCTGCCCCAGCCGCCCTGCCCGTCGGGACGCCAGAGGAGGTAGGCGTAGGATGACCCGCTCACGCGCGAGCCGACGATCCAGTTGTTGTCGTTGATGATGTGAGGCGTCTGCGTCTGGTCGGTCTGGCCGGAGTCGATCTTGGTGGGATTGACCGAGCCGATCCACGCCACGGCCCAGGTGACGGTCGGCGCCTGGCCGATCTTCTCCGTCGCCAGGCCGACGACGGTCGCGGGCGGCCCGTCGTGATTGAGTCCGCGGGCCGCGGTGCTGTCGCCGCCTTGAAGGGGATTGAGCGGCGTCCAGCCCGACCACTCTCCGAGCCAGCCGACGACCTGGCTGTTGTCCACGTCGAAGCCGGCCATCTCGCCGAAGTCGTTGATGGACCAGACTTCGAGTTTCGCGCCCAGGTCCGCGCCGCCATCGTACGTGCCGGTCTGCCCGTTCCACGACCACCCGCGACCCATGAGGTTCGCGTTGACGCCGGAGTAGCCGACGACCGTCCCTTCGTTGTTGATGTCCGTCACCCAGATGTCGTCGGTTCCGCTCGGGCTGATGTCGAGGATGTGCCAGGCGGCATCGCGGAAGACCGCGCCGTAGTAGTGGTTGTCGCTGGTCTTCTTCACGCGGCAGAGGATGTGACCGAGGTTGTTCACATCATGCACCGTGGCGAGCGTGTACCCCGAGGGGGGCTCGACTTCGAGCCACTCGAAGGCCCAGTCGTCGGCCCGGGCCGGATCACCCGAGGCCATCACCAGCGCCGCAGAGAGAGAGAGAAAGAGAGAGAGCCGCATTGTGTTCGCAATCTGTTCGTAATTCGCCGGTCCTTTCGCAAAGGAGTCCACGACCGACCCCATCCACCGGCGCACGCCGCCGCCGGCGGGTCGATCGACCCGGCAGCGCCCCTCCCCCCGGCTGTTCGCAAGAGCCTGCTCGCGCCCTCACAGAATACCACAAGTCGGGGAAAGGTGCAAGGGGAAATGAGATCAAGTAAGAAATCCGCATGGAAAAACGGCCAGCGGGCGGGGCCGGCTGGGGAGAACGGGGGAGGGCGAACGGAAGGGACCGGGCGCTCCTGCCCTTCGAATCCGGGACGGCGCCGAG
>JBDIVQ010000253.1:0-2690 GCA_039794345.1 Phycisphaerae bacterium
CTCATGTACTACTCCGCCAACTGGCAACTGTTTGGTAAAGGCCGTGTCCGTCATCCTCTGGTACGTTTGCACCGGCGGCGACGCTCTTCTCTTGCATCGGCCATGTCCAGCGCCGCCGCCTCATCTCGCCGATGCGGGGCGATTGGCGGGCCTGTCTCGGCCCGCGATTCGTGGTGGTCGATGAGCGGCGTCAGATTCGCAGTGGACGGCGGTGCCGTGGCCGATTGCTCCTGGGATGATTCAGGCTCGCCGCCGCCGTCTGAGCTCGGGCACTCCTCTTCGCAGATCTCGTGGAGATGAAGGGTGGGCCGGAAGAGGTCCCAGAGGCCTTTTCCTGCGCGAGTCGCGGGCCTTCGACCGCAGGACAAACGCCGCACTAGACTTGACTCATGCATCATCGAAGTTCCCGTTGCGCCGCTCGTGCGATCATCTCCCGGATCATGCTCGCCCTGCTTCTCGCGCCCCTCTCCGCCCTCTCCGCCCTCCCCGCCCGCGCCGCGGACGCCGTGACCGTCACCTTCAGCGCCGACCTGCGGCCGGACCGCGCCTCCGGCCGCCTGATCCTCCTCTTCGCCCGCGCGGGCGCCGGCGCTGACCCCCTCGACGCTCCCTTCTGGAACGACCCCCAGCCGATCTGCTCCATCGCGGTTGCGAACATCGCGCCGGGCGAGGCGATGGTCATCGGCGACGTCGAGGCGACCTTTCCCGGGCCGATGTCTTCCTTCGACGGATCCTTCATCGTCCGCGCCGTGCTCGATGTCGATCGCACCACCGGCGGCTTCCTCAACTGCGCCGACAACCTCATCAGCGAGGCCGTCGAACTCGCCTTCCGCGCCGGCGGTGAGGATCGACACGAGATCGCGCTGACAGGTTGCATGCCCGTTCCGACGGTGCAGGACACCGACCGGGTCAAAGAGGTGGTGCTGCGCAGCGAGCGGCTCAGCGCCTTTCACGGCCGGGACGTCTTCCTCCGCGCCGGCGTCGTCCTCCCCGAGTCCTACGCGGCGCAGCCCGAGCGCCGCTTCGCCGCCATCTACCGCGTTCCCGGTTTCGGCGGGCGTCACTTTGAGGCGTGGGACCGCTCCGGCCGCGACGGCCCGCTCGACGGACAGGTCATCAACGTCTATCTCGATCCCGACGGCCCCAACAGCCACCACCTCTTCGTCAACTCCGACTGCAACGGTCCCGTCGGCGATGCCCTCGTCTTCGAACTCATCCCGCACCTTGAAGAGCGCTTTCGCTTCGTCGCGCGACCCGAGGCGAGGCTCCTCACCGGCCACAGCAGCGGCGGCTTCAGCACCGCCTGGCTCCAGGTCAACTACCCGGCCTTCTTCGGCGGGTGCTGGTCCACCGGACCCGACCCCGTGGACTTCCGCGCCTTTCAGGTCATCAACATCTACGAGGAGGAGAATGCCTACGCGGATGCGGACGGCGCGGATCGCCCTTCCGTCATCATCAACGGCCGGACCGTCTGCACCATCCGACAGGAGAACGGCATGGAATACGCGCTCGACCCCGAAGGCGGCGCGGGCCAGCAGTGGTCCTCCTGGATGGCCTGCTTCTCGAAGCGCGGCGACAACGGTCATCCCCTGCCCCTCTGGAACATGAAGACCGGCGCCATCGACGCCTCCCTCCGCGAGCACTGGAAGCAGCGCGACCTGCGCCACATCCTCGAATCGCGCTGGCAGGAGATCGGCCCGCTCATGTGCCGGCGCCTGCGCATCATCTGCGGCGAGGCGGACAACTTCAGCCTCCACGAAGCCGTACGCCACCTCCGCGACTCGCTCGATCAACTGCCCGGCTGGAAGAGCGAGTGGGAGACGCAGCAGGAGCGCTCCGCGCACGGCTACATCACCCTCATTCCCGGTGCGACCCACATGAACCTGCACATCTACGGCGTGTCGCGGGGCATCGCCTCCGAGATGCTCCTCCACCTCAGGCGCCACGGCCTGGCGGAATGAGCCTCGTCGCCGCCCCGCGGCAGGAGCGGCGCACCGATGCAGACTGCCCGACGCGGGCCGGCTACCGTCGCGCCATCGTGGCCGCGCCTCTCGCCAGCATCCGCCCTTCCTCGCTCTGCACCGGACGTCCCGCCTCCAGCCCTCGCTGGCCTCTTCCCGCCGCCGCGACCCTGCTTCTCAGCGCGTTCTTCCTTGCCGACTCGCCCTTCACCCGCACCCTGCTGGCGATCAACTGGCCCGCCTGGCTGAGCGCCGTCGAGCACTTCGGCAGCGAGTGGGCCAACCGCGTGCTCCCCGCGGCGGCGCTGCTCGTCGCGCTTCTCCTTGACCGCGCGGCGCTGCGCTGGCTCATCGCCGCGCTGCCCCTTCAGGCAGTCGTGGTTCACGCCCTCAAGTTTGCGGTCGGACGGGTTCGACCCGCGGACGCCTGCGATTCCAACTTTTTCGACCCGTTCTCGCCGATTCACGACGGCTGGCCTTCGGGGCACGCGGCTCTGGCGTGGACGATTGCGATCGTCTTTGCCCGCCGCGGGTCGCATACCACCCTCCTCTGGGCCGTTGCGGCGATGTACGTCTGCTGGGCGCGGCTGCACACCTTCGCCCACTTGCCCTCGGACCTGCTCGCCGGCGCGATCGCGGGATGGCTGGCGACGGAGGCGGCGGCGCTGGCGCTGCCCCGCTGGATCGACCCCTCCGCAGCGGCGGACGGCCGGCCTGCATCCGCCCGGC
>JBDIVQ010000254.1:0-2589 GCA_039794345.1 Phycisphaerae bacterium
CGCCGACCTCCGGCCCATTTTCCACGCCGACGCGACGATCCACGGTTACGTCGGACCCGATTACTTCGGCGGACCGATCGCGAACTTCTACGAGTGGCACGAAACCAACGGACCTGCGCCCGGCCTGGAAATGAAGATCACCGACATCGACGTCGAAGGCACCATCGCCACGGCCCGCGTCGAACTCGACAACTGGACCGGCCACCGCTTCACCGACATGTTCACGCTTCTCAAGACGGATGGGCAGTGGAAGATCATCAGCAAGGTGTTTCACCTGCACGGGTGAGACGGGCATCCATCCGGCGGTGCGGAGCAAGTGGGTCAGGTTGCAACCTGACAACGACGTGCAGGGGAGAACGACCACGCAAGGCGGTCAAGGATTGTCCATCGCCATAGCGGAGGTCGGCGAGCGAAGCACGCACCGCGGCGAATGTCAGGTCGCGTCCTGACCTGCACACTTCGCTGCCGCGAACCCTCGTATCATCGCCCATGCCATCACTCATGCACCGGATCCTCCTCGGCCAGTATGAAGCGGCGCTTTCCATGTTCAGGGAGGCCATGGCTTCGTGCCCGGCCGAGCAGTGGGAGAGGAAGGTCGCGAACTACCCGGTCGGCGTCGTCGCGCTGCACACGCTGATGTGGACGGATGTCTACCTCGGCCGCAGCGCGAAGGAGTTTGTGTCGCACGAATTCGTGATGGAGGGTCGCGGCCTGCCGTTTGGTCAGCCGCTGCCGGAGGGCGAACTGCCGCCGGGGCTGAAGCAGTCGCGGGCGCTTGAATACGCCGACTACTGCCTGGCGAAGGTGCGCCGCGTGCTCGCGGAGGAAGGCGAAGCGGACCTGGCGGGCGAGAGCGGCTTCGGCCGACCCTTCAGCCGCGCGGAGATGCACCTCTACAACATCCGCCACATCCAGCACCACACCGGCGCGCTGTCGGCCCACGTGCGGCGACTTGTGCCCGAGTTCCCGGAAGACGGCATGGGGTGGATCAGCAGCGGGACGGGGCGCGTTGAAGGTGATGGGGGGTGAAGGCGACGTGAACGGGTGGGAACGCGGATCTCCCCGACGTGCATCGCGCCGGCGGTCGCGGCGACCTCCTACAATCACGCGAGAGCATGCAGTTTCACGACCTGTCCATCAATGATGTCGAACTGGAGCGATTCTGCCAGCGCAACCGCACCCGCGAACTCTCTTTTTTCGGATCCCTTACGCGAGAGGACTTCCGGCGCGGCAGCGATGTGGATGTGCTCATCGAGTTGCTGCCGCCGGACACGCTGAACCTGCTCGACCTCGCGTCGCTGCAACTGGAGTTGACGAGCCTGATAGGCCGGCAGGTGCATCTGCACACGCCGGACATGCTGCATCCCTATCTGCGGGATCGCATTCGCCGGCAGGCGCGGGTCGCGTATGCCGCGTGATCCGGTCGAGTCGCGCATCTACGCCTGCACGTTGCAATCGTGCATCATGCCGAACAGCGGCAACGAGATGATCGCAGTTGCTCCCGCAACCGGGACGCACATTGAGCCGAAGGTGCGCCATGTGGAGTGAGATCATCCAGTGCATCATCGCGGTGGCGGGGATCACGCTCGGTATAGTGTGGGCGTGGAAGAAGCGAAGCGCTCCGCTGGATCGCATCCAGACATGGCTGGGCCTCGCAACGTCAGTGTGCTGCATTCTGGTGATCATCAGCATGCGAGTGCAATCTGACTGGCTGGAACTCATCCTGCTCATTCTCGCGTGGCAACTTGTTCCGTGGTATTGGATTGTGCTCTGGCGGCAAATCGTCAACAAAGAGGGGCAGGCGCCGGCGAAGGATCAGGTCGAGTGCGTGCCTCGCGACGAATTGAAGTGAACGAAGCCAAGCCGCCGTTCAGCACACTTTCAGATCTCGCCGTGCTCCTTGAGCACGCGCTTGGGCGCCGTGTTGCGCCAGGCGTCGCGCATGGCGCGGCGGAGGATCGAGACCTTCGCGGCCTTGAGCGTGACGCGCGTGCAGCCGCGGATGCCCCAGGCGCCGTTCACCGGTGCGAAGGTGTCGGGATGGGCGTCGATGTAATCCAGTTGCTGCTCGGGCGTGAGTTTGACCATGCCGTGCTCATCGTCATCCCACAGGCTGGCGAAGACCTTGCCGCCCACGCGGAAGTCGGGATGCCCGCCGTGCGAGCCTTCGACGCTCTCGGGCATGCTCAGTGCGATTGATCGAAAGGCATCGGGCGACATGACACGACTCCAGAAACCGTGGGCATAGTCCGATCTTATGTTACTCGCATCGCGTTCTGCGTGAAGCGGCGCGATGTCAATCGTCCACGCGCAGCGTACGGCGCCATTCGCCCCGAATGGGGCGCGCGAGTGTAGCCACGGGTGGAGCGAAGCGCGGGCGCAGCCCGGCGAGCGGAACCCGTGGTCCGCGTCGCAGAGCGGTCAGTCGGCCCCGGAAGGGGTCGCGGAGGCGCACGCATGGCCCCGGGGGCATGTGAAGGAGTGGCGCGGCAAGGCGCTTCGGTCGCCTCCATCGCCCCTCTCGGGGCGAATTGTCGAGAAAGGGCTCGCATCCACGGGTTCCGCGATGCCAAGCATCGCTCCACCCGT
>JBDIVQ010000255.1:0-2524 GCA_039794345.1 Phycisphaerae bacterium
CGATCCGCTTCCAGAACCACCGCTACACGACCAGCGACGGCAACGAGATCGCCTTGATGCGGCGCTCTGGAGCCTATCGGCGCCAGTTCCAGGAGGTCGATGCCTCGGCGCCGCTGCCGGGATCGCCCAAGCCCAGGGTCGGCAAGTCAGCCTGACACGTCTCCTTCAACGCCGCCGCGCCGGGGTGAGAGTCCCCGGTGTCGGTGATTGACGACACCTTTACGCCTCCACCTGCAACCACATGGCCTCACAGATCACCATCGCCGACGCCGACGCCCTCCTCACCGGACTCGTTCTCTCGAGCGAACGCGCGGGCTGGGATGAGCTCATCGACGACGACAAGCAGGTGCTTCTGAATCGTGCGCAGGCGCTGGTCGAGGCTGGCTCGTGGGACGGCCGCAAGTACGACGACGAGCAGGCCTACGCCTTCCCGCGCCTCGATGACGATGACAACCTCATCGGCGAGGAATCAGATCCCGACCCGCTCGCGCCCCTCGCTGTGCGTGAGGCACTCGCCCTGCTGGCGTGGTCCTTCATCGACCGTGCCGACATCTGGGATGCGTTCGAGTTGCGCATCTCCGGCTCGCTGGCGAGCCACAGCGCCGGGGGCATCGCCAAGGCCTACACGCCTCGCACAGGCCGGGGCGACGTGTGGGAGGCTCTTCGAGCCGTCCCCGACGTCTGGCGCCGCCTGGAGCGATTCTGGCGGCGAGGAGGGCGAATCGTATGAGCCTTCGCGGCCTCACCAACGCGCACCTCGTCTCGTGGCGCAAGCGCAACGGCAGCGATGAGCAGGGCCGCCCCTTCTACGACGAGGAGAAGGTGACGCGGCCTCCGCTCATCATCGCCAACCTGCCGACGACGCGCCACATCCGCCTCGCCGAGCGTGAGGGCTTCGCCGTCGCCATCGTCATCCTCGTCGATCTCCGCTTTGACATCCGCAACGGCGATCGCGTGCAGGTCAGCCATCCCGACGCCGTCGGCAAGGGCCTCATTGTGCGCGGCCGCAAGACGGTCGATGTGCCCGGCCTGCGCGGCCGCGAACTTCTCTGCGAGTGGGAGGCAGGTGCCTGATGCCAGGACCAGACGGCCTCCAGATCGACATGACGGAGTTCAACGCCAACCTGGCGAAGTTCGTTCGCGTCGCGCACGACGAGGCGGCGACCTTCACGGCCCAGGTCGCCGAGTCGATCCTCTCGCAGGCGCAGCGCCGCGCGCCCGTCAAAACCGGTTTCCTCAAGAACTCCAGCCTGCGCATCGAAGTCGGCGGAAGCAGGGGCCTCAGCCACGAGATCGGCTTCAACGCGACCTACGCCGCCGCGGTGCACGAGCGCACCGACCTCACGCACACGCAGGGCCAGCCCTTCTACCTGCGCGATGCGATCGTGAAGGACGGTCCGGGCATCATGGAGCGGGCTGTCGCGGCGATGCGCCAGCGGATCGCGGGAAGGACGGGCGCATGAGCGACCCTACCCTCCTGCTGATCGAACTCGCCAAGCATCTCGCGAGCAGCGCGGGCCTGATCTTCCAGCCCCAACTCGGGCAGACGCGCAACCTCTTCATTCATCACCTGCCCGATGATGCCCCGGGCGTCTCGATCGAGTCCGTCATCCGCTTCACGGGCGGCGAGGCGAAGCGCTGGGACGGCCTCGACCGCGCCTTCGTGCAGATCCTCACCCGCGCCCCGGGGCAGGGCGAAGCGCTCGGACGGTCGTACGGGATCTACCGGGCGCTCCTCGACAGCCGGCACCGTCCCCTGCGCCGACTGGCGCTGGGGTCCGCCTGGGTGGCCCTCGAACTCGACCCGGACTACCCGCAGCATATTGGCACCGACGAGAACCAAAGACACCTGTTCGTGAGCAACCTCACACTCACCGCGGCGTCGATCGCCGCCTGACGACTGGAGCACCCATGTACCTCAAGAACAATTACTGGGACGGCGAATCGCCGCAGGTCTTCGAGGGCGCCGGCGCTGGAACTGACGTCGGCTTCACGGGCGACGTCAGCATCGAGCGCCGCTACACGCTCAGCGAGATCAAGTCGAGCCAGACGGGCGAGCAGGTCCTCGGCCGGCGCATCCTCGCCGCCGTCTTCGTCGTCAACATCGACTTCGTCGAGATCGGAGACGCGAACCACTTCCTGAAATGGTGGTTCGACGGCCACCCCGTCAACACGGGCGTCGTCGATCTCCATCCCGGCCGAAATGCGACGTTGCCGACGCGGCGCATCCGCGTCCACCCGATGGGCATGGGCGCCGATACGACCAAGGACTGGGTTTTCGAGGCGCTCGCGCCTGTGCAGGGGCCGACGATGGTGCTCAACGGCAAGGGCGAGCACCGGCACCGCATCGTCTTTGAGACCGAGCCGGTCGCGTCCGGACTGCCGACTCTCAACACCGGCAAGTTCAACTACGTGGCCGTGTGATGAAAGCAGATAACCCCCCGTGAGTCGCCGGGGGCCGAATGGGAGGATACGCACGTGCGAGAGATCATCGACATCGACCAGCTCAGCGAATGGTGCGTGC
>JBDIVQ010000256.1:0-2516 GCA_039794345.1 Phycisphaerae bacterium
GGCGTGGCGCATGACGCGGCGCTTGAGGCGCGTTTCCATGTGGGCATCCCGCGCGACGGGCTCCCAGAACTGGCGCGCGATGCCGCGCTCGGCGAGCGCCGGGTCCGTCGTCACGTTGCTCCGCCGCACCGCGACCGTGTCCACCTGAAGACCCGGGCGGTGGGAGCGCTCGACGATGCAGCGCACGCTGAGCACGAGCGTGCCGGGGTGTTCCGCGGGGATGAAGAGGGGTTCGGCGGGGCTGACCTGGCCGAAGGGGGACATCGCCTCCGGTCCGGTCGCGGGTTCGAGGCCGCCCAGGGGCGTGAACTCGATGCGCACGATGCGGCGCTGGTACTGGAGGGAGGACTCGAACGCCTGGGCCGGCGTCGAGTTGTCGCCTTTCCACGGTTCGATGATGCTCGACGCCGCACGCGGCCGGGTGGTGATCACCCCCAGCCGCCGGTCGATGCGGTCGAGCGTGAAGCGCTGATCGCGGAGGGAAGTGAGGGCGGCGTCAAAGACGCGGTCGTAATCCGCCGGGCGAAGTTCGAGGCGGCCGATCGGGCCCGCGGCGCAGCCCGTCAGCGCGATGCACGCGAGGCAGAGCAGGGCCAGGAACGCGAAGTGTCGGCGAAGGACATCCATCCGCCACAGGATAGCCGCGACCCGCGCGGTTGTTTAGCCGCGACCCGAAGGCTCTGCGCCGGGGAGCGCGCCGGCCGCAGCGCGATCACTGTCCCGGCGTGCTGCCGCCCGCCGGGTCCGCCAGCGCCTCTCTCAGCACCGCGAGGAACCCCTCGGGCATGTCGCGGCCGAGGGCTCGCAGCGCGTGCACGTGCCGCCAACTCTCCGCGTAGCGCTCCTGCTGGCAGTAGAGGATGGCGAGATTGCGGTGCACGCCCGTGTCGTTCGGATCGGCCTCGAGAATGCGCCGGTAGAGCGGTTCGGCCTGCTCAAGCCGGCCCTGGCTGTGCAGTTGCATCGCCTGGGTGAAGAGATCGCGCCCGACCCGCGGCGGATCATCGACGTAGCGCACGTCGCGCACGACGATCTCGGGCGGCTCGCTCACCGAACCCGCTCCGCCGGAGTTCGTGCCGTACGCGCCGGCGCCGGAGAGCAGCGCCTGGAGATTGGAGAGGGCGGGGCCGCCCGTCTGCTCCGTGAGCGCCTTGTCGGCACTCGACCCGAGCACGGACTTGAGCAGACCGGCCCTGGACTCCGGCCCGAGGCCCTTGTCCCTGAGCTCCAGCAGCGGGTCGATGAAGCGCGTGAGCGTGTAGAGCGACGCGCACCCCATGACGAGATAGAGCACCGGCTTGATGCGTCGGGAACCACCCATGATCGGGAGTATCGAGCGGCGGGGGTCGGCGGGTGAAGGAGCGCGGCGGCGATGAAACGGATCCGGGCGCGCCTGGGGCGGCCAACGGTTATGAGGCCGTCGTGCACGTTCGAATAGAGTCGGCGGCGAAGGGTTCATCGCACCAGGCGCGTCAGAATCCCGCCGCAGACGATCAGCGGAGTAAGGAGCGTGGCAACCATCATCCAGATCGTCAGGTTGCGGTTGAGCATGCGCTCCGCATTGCGCCGGCGCATGCCGGCTCGGCGCAGCAGCCAGGTCTGGCAGATGATGTTGGCGTAACAAGTGAAGAACGCGACGACGGCAATCATCAGCAGCGGCCCCTCATAGCGCGGCGCCGAATCGCTCACGACGAGGTAGGCCGAAAGGCCGTAGATCGCCAGCGGCCAGCCGAAGCGCAGAATGAGGTCGCGGTTGGTGATCGGGCCGCGCCGAAGGATGGTAGAAGGGATGTAGTCCTGGCCGCACTCGGGGCACGTGCCGCGTTCAGCGGACCCTTCAAGGTTGTACCCGCACTCGGCGCAGTGTCGCGGCATGGAGATAACCATACCCGACCCGAGAAGAGAATGAGACGGCCGCCCGGGCTGCCCAACCGGTATGACGCCGGAGAGTGGTCAATGTGCATGGAAGACGGCCACAAGCCCGCAAGAAAGTGGGCGGTCGAGCGCCACCACCTAACGATACGTCTAAACGTCGGGGCCGTTCACCACAACCTTGGTTAGAGATGGCGTTCCGGGCCTTGGGGCCACGTACCGATCAGGTTGGCGCATCGACAAACCTCGGAAACAGCGCCTCGCCCTTGACCAGTGCCGTGCCCGGCTGGAGTCCGCCCCAGCGGCACAGGTCAGTCAGGTTCCCGCACTCCGGGTCGATCGTCTGCCCGAGCATCCGCCACGCCTGCTCAATCTTGTTGGGCATGGCGCACCACAGGAGAACCGTGGCGATGCGCAGCGCCTCAGCGCACTGGTAGAGCACCGCCGCGAGTTGATCGCGCTTCGACTCATCCTTGGCCATCGTGAAAGGGCGAGTCGCGTCGATGAAGGCATCGACCTGGCGCACGAGGCCCAGCGCGCTGTTCATCGCTTCGCCCAGTTCGAGGCGCGCCATGGAGGCGATCGCCGCCTCGACCGCGGTGTTCGTGAGGGCGGGCCAGTCGAAGCCCTCGACGGTGCAATCG
>JBDIVQ010000257.1:0-2515 GCA_039794345.1 Phycisphaerae bacterium
CGAGGAGGTGGTCGATGAAGCGCTGGTCGCGCCACACTTCGGCGCGGTGGCCGAGCGCGGTGTAGAACATCCGCCCCTTGCCCGTCATGCTCGTCCACGAGAGTTCGGGGAAGTAGCCGTTGGCGAGGTCCTTGACGCTCGAGCCGTCGAGTTGCAGCAGCAGATGCCGATCGTCGGCCCCGTTGCGGAACTTGTAGATCTCGTCGGTGATCTCGAAGCGGTCCGAGGCGAAGCAGCGCGTGGCGGGGTGATCGGTGTCGAGCACCTTGATGCCGACGTGTTCGTGCCAGGGGTGGCCGTCGAAGGAGCCGCCGATGTGCTGGACGTACCACGGCCACTGGTAGAAGGTGTCGGTGGCGCTGTGGACGCCGACGAACCCGCCCCCGCCTTCGCAGAAGTTCACGAGCGCGCTCTTCTGCTCCTCGCTCATCGGCAGTTCGCCCGTCGTGTAGAACATCACGACATCGGTCTGCGCGAGGCGCTCGGGGGTGAGGTCGGCGATGTCATCGCTCACGACGACGCGCAGCCAGTCGTGCTTGTCGCCGAGGCGCGACAGGATTTCGCGCGATTCGGGGAGCACGTCGTGACGGAAGCCGGCGGAGTGGGTGCAGTAGAAGACATCGACAATTCCATCTGAAAGCGGGCCGGGGCGCTTGAGCGCATCGCGCTCGCTCAGGTCGCGGATCTGAATGTCGCGCCAGCGCACCTCAGACCCCTTGTGGTGCCCCTGCAGCGCCACGTGCCCTTCGCTGAAGACGTCCTGCTCAGTCTCAAGCATCGTCTGCCCGTTGATCGCGATCGTGATGCGCCGGCCCACGCAGCGGATGTTGTAATCGAACCACTCGTTCTCGCGGGTGATGAGTTTTTCGGGCTGAGCGCGGGCATAGAGCGAGCCGGTGAAGTTCTTGGGATCGTTGTGATCGACCTGCGCTTCGTAGCCGTCGGGCCAGTTGTCCGGATTCGCCTCGGGAGGCTTGGCGCGGAAGTACAGGCCGCTGTTGCCGCGGGTGTTGATCCACACCTTGGCGCGCAGTTCGAAGTCGGTGTAGGAGCCTTCGCTGTAGAGGTGCCCGGGCCCGCCGTCGCGGCCGACGATCTGCCCCTCCTCCGCCGTCCAAGTCGCGTTGCCCTTGGCGAACCAGTCGTCGAGATTGCGGCCGTTGAAGAGATCGACCCATGGCGTCTCGCCCTTGCCCGGCGCCTTGTCGAGCGGATGGACATTGATCGGCCTGATCTTGAAGTTGCGGAAATACGCCCCGTCACCGTGGTCCTGCACAGCGATGTAGCCGCTCTTGACGCGCGAGTTGAGCGGAACTTTGTCCTCAGCGCGGTGGCGGATGCCGCGGTCGTCGAGTTTCTCATCGATGTGAATGTGCTGATCGTTGAGCCAGACGTTGAGCGTGTCGCCCTCGATGCGGACGCGGTAGGTGTTCCATTCGCCGGGCGGGCGGACGGCCTGCACGCGCGGCGCGATGGCGTTGTAGACGGCGCCGCAGCCGTTGATGCGCGGCTCCTGGCCGAAACTGTCGTAGATCTGAAGTTCCATGCCGGTGAAGGCGGGGTCGCCCGTCGCGGAAGCGCGAATCGCCAGGCCGCTGTTGCCTCCCTTGGCGATGCGGAAGTCGGCGAGGAGTTCGAAGTCGCGGTACTGATCGATCGTGCGCAGCCACCCCCCGCCGCCGGGCCGGCACTGGATCATGCCCTCCTCGACGACCCAGGCGACGGGGTTGCCCGTCGGCGTCCAGCCGTTGAGAGTCCGGCCGTCAAAGAGGAGTTGCCAGCCAGCCACGGCCTCTGCGGGAGTGAGGCTGTTGTGCTGGGCGAGGGCGGGGGCGCCGCCCAGAGCGGCGATGAGGCAGGCAGCGAGGAGCGCGGGCTTGATGGTGTGCGGTGTGTTGCTCATGGAGTCAAGATAGCGGCCGGGCGGGCCCTACGCAAGGGTGCAGGGACAAGCGAGCCGGGCTGTGTCAGCCTGGTGAACTCACCGTAGCGCGAGCCGGGCTGCTCCAGCACGACTCCCGCCGGTAGTCAATTCCTCCCCTTTTTTCCCGAAATCCCAAGAAGGCCTTTGCGGAACGGGCCGAAAGGCGGTAGATTTGAACAGGCGGGTCGGCGGCCGGCGGCACGGGCTGGGCCGGTCGCTTGTTCGACGTGTACCAATTGAAGGGAGTGTCGATCATGACGAAGTTCCAAACGGCATCAGCCGCCGGCGTGCTGGCAATTGCTGCGGGATGGACCATGGTGCTTGCGCAGACGCCGACAGCCGAGGTCATGTCCCTCGGCCTGCGCGGGGTCTACTTCGTCGAGAATAACGGGCAGTGGAGTGATGCAAGCGTCGAGTACGGCTTCAAGACGCGCGGCCTCGACATCGCGTTCCGCGAGTCGTCGTTCACGATGCATCTCGCGCGCGAGTCGTCGCAAGCGAGCCCGGCGCGTGAGCGAGGAATTCCGGATGAAGGAGCATGGGCGTCCCGCCCGTACGAAGCCGGAGCATGGGCGTCCCGCCCGTACGAAC
>JBDIVQ010000258.1:0-2515 GCA_039794345.1 Phycisphaerae bacterium
CTTTCATTCTGAAAGGGATGGCGATGCTCATCAATCAGTTGCCGCGTCGCCGCCGCTTTCAACTGAATGGCCGCTTCCTCGATATCGATCGCATCGTGGGCCAGCACGAGATGAACATGATCGGGCACAATGGCGCAGGCCCACGCCGCGCGGCCGGAGCGCTCGATGTAACGCGCGAACCCGCGCGCCACCGCACGGGCCTGCACGCCGCTGAACTGCACCGGCGGCCGATGCAAGGCGCGCTTGGCCGCAAGACGCGCGTCACGATCGTGCGATTCTCCGGCGAGCGATCGACGCTGCGTGGTTTTCGTCGCGCCGCCGTAGCGGAAGAGTTCCCACGAGCCGACGAAGTCGGACCATGACCCCCGCGGATCGTTGGGCAGCCAGAAGCCGTAGGCGCCGAAGATGATGTGATGTCCGACGATCATGGGCGATGATAATAAGTTCGGGTTTGGTTCGCCACAGCGCGGCGCCGTGGATTTGGTTCGCCGCGACGCGGCGAATTCGGGTCGCGGCTAACCAGTTCCGCGCGGCCCGACCCCGTGAAGCGGCGCTACCGTTCCCCGATCGACCGCGCTGCCAACCCGCGAGGGCCACACCCCACCATGCGCCGCGCCGCACTGCTCATCCTCCTCCTCGCCCTGCTCGGCGTGAGCACCAGCCTCGGCGTGGCGTGGTACATCGGCGGCGTACGAGCGAAGTGGTCACAGATTGACGTCTTTGAGCAGGAGCGCATCAATGGATGGAGGATCGCGCTACGGCGCGGGCGCGGCGAGCGCGTCCGTTCAGGCGACGGCGATCCCGTAAGCGACGGGCAACCCAATCGCGCCGCGCCCCGAGGGTCCGTGTTTGCGCGGCCGCCGGTCGGTGAGGAGGATAGAGCCGTCGAGATCGAGTTCGGCTGGCCAGCGCTGGCGTGGCGAGCCGTCTGGCTGCCACACTCAAGCGGTTACGGAGCGTTGTGGCAGGGAGACATTCACGACGGCATCTATGCCGGACCGATCGCCGGTACGGCGTCGACTCTTTCCGGTGAACGCGTTCTCCCGCTGCGTCCGATCTGGTTCGGCGTCGTGATCGCATCCGCGTTCTGGATGATCCCGTGGATGGGCCTCACGGCTGCCATCGTCGGTCTGGGCGTCGCGCGCGGGCGCATGCGCCTGCGGCGCAAACGATGCACGATCTGCGGATACGACCTGCGGGGCAGCGATGCACTGCTCTGCTCGGAGTGCGGCGCCCCGCGAGGGGCGCCCCGAGCGATGCTGGGGAATCACCTCTTCGCACCACTCATCGCGGCGCTGACGCTGATGCTGATCGGGTTGCTGGCGGTGGGCGCGAAGGTCGGCGACCTCCGCCACGGCCCTCATGCGCTTCACCTGGCCGCGCGCGACGGCGACCTTCGCGCCATCAGACGCCACCTTGCCAACGGCGTGAACGTCGATGTGCTCGTGGACCCGAATCATGACGCCGCCGGCACGACGCCGCTCATCTGGGCCATGGCCGGCGCGCAGGTCGAGGCCGTTGAACTGCTGCTCGACCGCGGAGCCGCTCCCGGCGCGAAAGATGCGAACGGCCATTCGGCCCTCGCGCTCGCGGTCGCGCAGGCCGATGATCGACTTCTCGCCGCGCTGCTCAGGGCCGGCGCCGATCCGAATCAGAGAGTCTGGATGTCCATGACGCCGCTCGAGTATGTGATCGGCGGCGACAGGTCAGTGCAATGCGCCAGGGTCCTGATTGACGCGGGCGCGGATGTGAACCACTCAGAAGCGGATGGCGCCCCGCTCACGACGGCGGCCAGAAGAAATGACCTCGCCGTCGCGCGCTTGCTCATCGACGCCGGCGCGCCGGTCAATGCTCCCGTGGAGAATCTCCCCATCATCTCCGCGGTCCGGCGCGGAAGCGATGAAATGGCGCACCTGCTCATCGAGGCCGGCGCTGAGGTCGTTCGCGCTGAACTCGACCTGCTTCGCCTCGCCGTTGAGAGCGGCAACACGGAACTCGTGACGCGCCTGCTGGTGCATGGCGCCCCGCGCACAACCGTTGGCGAGGCCGCGACGCCCCTGCACGTCGCCGTCGCGCGTGGCGACACCGCCATGGTTCGCCTTCTCACACAGAGCGGCTTCGATCCGACCGTCCGCGACACGAAGGGCCGAACTCCCTTCGAACAGGCGATCGAGGCTGCACTTCTGGCCGACGAGTACGACGAGATCGTCGAAATCCTCGACGCCGCGGTCCGCGCGTGGTATCCAGGCGACGGCGAGGACGATGGCGGGTGAAGTCGCGCGGGTCGCGGCGCCAATGAATCTGGTTCGCCGCGACGAGGAGTCCTCGGAGCGGAGCGCGGTTGGGCATGGACACGCGTGACGCGCCCGACCACCGCGCCGCACCCGTCGCGCTCCGCTGCGCAAAGCCTTCGCGTCGCGGCTAACCGGCAAATCGGAATTCCGGGTCGCGGCGAACCGGCACGAACACCCCGCAAAACCCGCGGAATCCCCTTGCATCCCGCGGAGCAATCCGT